>CAMYDW010000001.1 GCA_947254645.1 uncultured Peptococcaceae bacterium
ATAATAAATAGTCGCAAAATGACTAAAAGTTGTTGAAAAAAATAACGATGGATATAAATCGAAAAAATAAAATATTAAAATGAATTTGTGAAAAAAATCCCTTACTCTAGTAGAGTGCTCTAAAATGGACTTGACGTATCGATTATTCTTTATGATAATGATAAAGAACAACAATTCAATACTGATGCGGAAAGCTTTGATGAAATCTTCCAAATTGTCTGAAAATATTGTAGAATATACATGAAATGGTCAAATAGTGACCAAAAATCGTGAGACAAGCGGATTTCTCTAATTGCATCACAATAGTATAAGTTGCTTGGATCTCTAAATTAAATGAGGTGGGAGAAACATGTCAGAAGAAAGATTTGAAGTGATCGTCATCGGCGGTGGCTTAGCAGGTTTGTCTGCGGCATATCGTCTCGCTAAAGCAGGTCGTAAGGTACTTGTTTTAGAAAAAGGACCACACAGCGGATCAAAGAACGTATCCGGCGGTCGTATCTACACCTATGCGCTTGATAAGCTCATGGGCGATGAATGGAAGGATGCACCACTCGAACGCGAAATCAATCAAGAACTCTTGATGATGATGAACGACGAGGATGCATTAGTTGTAAATACTTCTACCAATGCGCTAGGAGGACAATCTTACAGTGTTTTGCGTGCCCGTTTTGATAAATGGTTGGCAGACAAGGTAGAAGCAGCTGGCGGCCTCGTTATTGGTGGGGCAACCGTTGATGGCCTTATTCGCAGAAACGGTCAAGTTTGTGGTGTTACTGTTGGTAAAGAAGAACTCGAATGTGACCTCGTTATTGATGCAGAAGGTGTCAATGCATTGGTTGCAGAACGTGCTGGTGTGATTGCACCAATTCGCATGGAAAATATTGCTGTTGCAGCGAAATTCGTTATTCGTCTTGGCGAAAAAGTAATCAACGAACGTTTCCAAACTGAAAAAGGCAAAGGGGTTGCACTTCTTGGTATGGGTAGTGCGAACCAAGGCATCTTTGGTGGTGTGTTCATGTACACCAACAAAGAAACTGTTTCTTTAGGTCTTGTACAAGACTCTAAAGCTTGGAAGGCACATAACTTCCATTTGCCAACTGTCATGGAAGATTTAAAAGAACATCCAATCATCGGAAAATACATTGATGGCGGAGAATTAGTAGAATACACTGCACACCTTATTCCAGAAGGTGGCTATG
Source organism: uncultured Peptococcaceae bacterium (assembly GCA_947254645.1). Lineage (GTDB taxonomy): Bacteria > Bacillota > Peptococcia > Peptococcales > Peptococcaceae > UMGS1590. The sequence goes on from CAMYDW010000001.1 coordinate 1,200, forward strand.
ATTCCTTCTCTGAATTCTGCGGCGATGGGATTTTGGTAACAGGTGATGCTGCCGGTCTTTGCATGAACCGTGGTTACACTGTTCGTGGGATGGATTACGCAATCTTGAGTGGTATTGCTGCTGCTGATACTGCTATCCAAGCACTTCAAAAAGGCATCTTTACTAAAGAATTCTTGAGCATGTATGAAGCACGCCTTGAACACAACACCTTGAATGATTTCAAAGTGATGCGTAAAGCTCATAACTACATGGCACACACCGATCATCTTTTCACTACCTATCCAAACCTTGCTATTCAAGCAATGCAAAATCTTTACAATGTAGATGGTAGTGCAGTACAAAAAACGGTGAAAACTGTCATCAAAGATATGCGCGATGTAAAACTTTGGAGCATCGCAAAAGACGCATTCAAGGGGGTTAGATCATTATGATGAAAAGAATGAATATGGATGACCGTCTTGCGGCCAACCGTTTCGATAGTGATGACGAAAATGCACACATCGTCATTGATAAAGAAGCTTGTCGTACATGCACCCACCGTGCATGCACCTATAGCTGCCCTGCAGAACGTTATAAATGGGATGAACTCAACGATATCATGACCTTTGACCATGTTGGTTGTCTTGAATGTGGGAACTGTCGTCTTGTGTGCGAACGTTTGAATGAACGTCGCCCAGGCTATGACTGGAACTACCCAATTGAAGGAAGAGGCTTCTTATCTAAAGAAGGTTAATGAGTACGAGCACATTTTAATTTACTAACGAAGAAAGAGGAGCAGTGACCATGAATATATTAGCATGTATTAAACAGGTACCGGATACTGCTGAAATCAAAGTCGATCCAGTAACCAATACCCTTATTCGTAAAGGGGTACCAAGTATTGTCAACCCATTTGACCTTAATGCCCTTGAAGCGGCTGTTACCCTAAAGGAACAAAACCCTGGCTCTACGATTACTTTGTTAACCATGGGGCCTCCTGCTGCTGACGCTGCATTGCGTGAAGGCTTAAGCATGGGTGCTGACAATGCATATCTTTTGACTGACCGTGCATTTGCAGGGGCAGATACTTATGCAACCAGTTATGCATTGTATGCAGCAATCAAACACATCGAAGAACTTAAAGGCAGCAAATTTGACTTAATCATCTGCGGTATCATGGCTGTCGATGGTGACACAGGACAAGTTGGTCCAGAATTGGCTGAACACTTGGATATTCCACAAATCACCTATTGCATTGGCGCAGAATTAAAAGATGGCAAACTTATCACCAAACGTTCCCATGAAATGGGTTATGAAGTGATTGAAGCACAATTGCCTTGCCTATTGGCAGTAACCAAGGAAATGAACAAGCCACGTCGTGGTTCTGTTCGCGGTAAAATCGCTGCAAAACGTGCAGACATCACCTTGATTTCTGCAGATACCTTGGGTGAATCTCTTGACCGTACCAAGATTGGTTTGAAAGGCTCTCCAACCAACGTACGTAGTGCTGCACCACCAAAAATGCGTAGCCGTGGTGAAGACGTGAGTGGCAAAGATGCGAAAGAATCTGTTGCAAACCTCATGGCAAAATTAACTGAAGGCAGCATTATTTAAGGGAGGTTGAGTAAGAATGGATTTGAAAGAGTATAAAAACCTTTGGGTATTCATCGAACAAGAAGACAATGTCCCTAAAAGTGTTGGTCTTGAACTTTTAAATGAAGCAAAACGTATGGCTCAAGAATGCAACCAAGAAGTTTGGGCAATGGTCTTAGGATCTGACAATGCAGAATGTATTAAGCAAGCTGCTGAATATGGTGCAGATAAAGTTGTTTCTGTAGAAGGCCCAGAATATGGACATTACAATACAGATGCTTACAGCAAAGCTATAACGACTTTAATTAATAAACATAAACCATCTGCAATTCTTTTCGGTGCAACCTTTAATGGTCGTGACATTGGTCCTAAAGTAGCATGCAACATGCATACTGGGTTGACCGCTGACTGTACTGAACTTGAAATTGATAGTGAAGGCGTAGTGACTTGGATTCGTCCTGCATTGGGTGGGAACTTAATGGGTCATATTTATTGCCCTAACACTCGTCCACAAATGGGGACTGTACGTCCAGGCGTATTCAAGAAAGCGGAACGTCAAGAAGGCCGTAAAGTAGACGTTATCAAAGAAAAAATTCAAGTAAAAGAAAACGAAATGCGTACCAAATTACTCGAATTTGTACGTACCGTTGATGAAAATGCGATTCGCATCGAAGATGCCAATGCACTTGTTGTAGGTGGTCGTGGTTTAGGAAAAGCTGAAAACTTCAAGTTGCTTGAAGAATTGGCTGAAGCGATTGGCGGCGTTGTTGCTGGTAGTCGTAAAACTGTCGATGCAGGCTGGATTCCAGTGGCTCAACAAGTTGGGCAAACTGGTAAAACCGTTGCACCAGATATCTACATTGCTGTAGGGATCAGTGGTGCAATCCAACATAAGGTTGGTATGGAAAAATCTGGTACCATTATTGCTATTAATAATGACCCAAATGCAGCTATTTTTGAATTTGCTGATTATGGCATTGTTGGTGATTTGATGCAAGTTGTTCCAGAACTCACTGCAGCTATAAAGGCCTATAAAAATAGTAAGTAAAAACTAAAAAAGGACCGAGGCAGAAGCCTCGGTCTTTTTTTAGTTTGAGAACATATACATAAAAATAAAATGTTATATTTTATGACTATCATATACATAAAAGAATGCTATATGACAAATCTGGTTTATAATTTGAATTGATAATATTAATGTCTTAACCTATTTTTATAAAGGGTTTATGAATAAGGGAATAAATTAAAAGGAAGGAGATTGTAATGAAAAAAATTATAACGCTTTTGTTATGGAAGGGTTTAGAGAGCAAAAGCCAAAGTGGTACAACATACAGCTATGATGTGCACGAAGTTGGAGAAGCAAACGGCGAAGTGACTTTGGGCGGTCGTACCTATAAGGTGAAAAAAGATGACCATGCTCAAACAGGGCATTTCATCACCAATGAATTAAAGGCGCCTACGCCTAAAAAACCGCCAATGGGTACCACCGAGCCTAGAACAACCTCCTCAAAATGAGCCAAAAAATCCACCAGAACAAGAAAAAACAACTGCAATCAGTGTCAGCAAAATCTGGATGGTCAAAGGCTCTGATAAGCACATCACTAAAAATATTCCTGAAGTGACTTTAGAATTGCTTCAATATGAATCCAGAGACGGCAAGGTGAGTCTTGTAGATATCAAACCGATTGTTTTAAGGGTTGGCCAAGGGGCGCCAAAAACAGGTGATAGTCAAATACCGTTTGCATGGGCAGGGATGTTATTTGCAGCAGGGGGAGCGATGCTCTGTACCCGCCGAAAAACAAAAAGAAAATAAATAAAAAAAGCTCAATCATTCAATGATTGAGCTTTTTACTTTTAGTTGTCTTTAACAATTTCTTCGACGACTTCTTTTTCTTTTTTGAGACTGTTGTAGTGACCTGTCACAATTGGTGGTTTTGCACCATTTGGATCAAAATAAGCAGGATCCCCTACATATTCCACATTGCGGTTGGCATATGCTTGGGCTTTGTCTGCAGTTGCATAGATGTCTGCTGCTGCCTTTACAGTATCGGTAATGGCAGACACTGTTGCAGCACCTGGGGTTGGATCCTGTTTATCTTTTAGTAAAACATCATCATAAATTGGCGGAATAAAAACACCGTTCTGTTCAATGGCGTCAGAGCATAGAGGATCTCTTTTGCAATCCGCGTAAGCTGTTAAATCTTCAGATTGACGATAAAGGTCATAGCTGTTCTTCACGAAACCAACGACATCGTCTTTTAAAATAGAAATAGCACGTTTTAAAACGGTTTTATTTTTCTTGCTTGGGTCACGTAGATCTTTTACGGTCATTTTGGTGACACGTGCTGCATCCTTTGCAAGAGGAACCCCTTCTTGCTTAGCAATAGATGCAATTTTTTTGCCTTCTTCGGCAACCTTAGAAGTCGTTTCCTGTAATTTTTGTTTTTGTTCTTCGCTCAATGCCATGGTATTTATCCCCTTTGTGTGTATTTGCTTACGTCACTAATATACCCAGTTTTGATAGCAATATTATAGCAAAAAACCGACTATTTAGACAATAGTGAAATGGTGGCAAGGTTGCCGAGTTTGATTGCAACAAGGGAAGGGTTGAACTGATAATTTTGCCCTTTCGTTCACCTGCAATTCGTTGACGAATAGGGGTCCAACTGCTATACTTTAACTGTTATAGAGTGTCATAAAATTGCTGTTACTAGCCCTTTTTGCGAGTGATGGCATAAATTATATAAAAAGAGGAGAGTGGGACATGGAAGATAGAATCCGTCTCTACGGCTTTAATAACCTGACCAAATCTTTGAGTTTTAATATATATGATGTGTGCTATGCACGTACACAACGTGAACAACAGGATTATGTGGCATATATTGATGAACAATATAATTCGGAACGGTTGACGGATATACTCACCCATGTGACCGAAATGATTGGCGCGCGTGTCCTTAACATTAGCCGTCAGGACTATGACCCACAAGGTGCCAGTGCAGCCATCTTGATTGCAGAAGAATCCATGGTGCCCTCTTTAGAGAGCGATATTCTCTTGGGCCACCTAGATAAAAGCCATGTCACGGTACATACTTATCCAGAATATCATCCAGAAAAGGCCATTGCGACTTTCCGTGTTGATATTGATGTGGCAACCTGTGGTCAAATTTCTCCTTTGCAAACCCTTGATTATCTGATTAGTAGCTTTGATTCTGATATTATCACCATGGACTATCGTGTGCGTGGTTTTACTCGAGACATCAATGGTCAAAAGCTGTTTAATGATTTGCCCCTTGCATCTATTCAAGACTATATTGATGATGCGACCTTGATGCGCTATGATGCGGCTGATATCAATTTGTATCAAGCCAATGTGTATCATACCAAAATGCTCATTAAAGAGATTGACCTACAAAACTACCTGTTTAATACCGATGCTTATGAGCTGTTGCCTCAAAAGCGTCTTGAAATTACTCAAAATCTTCGCCGTGAAATGATAGAAATCTTTAGTGGATGTAATGTCTACTAGGAAGGAGTGGGCATCTTGAATCAAGACAGAATGCCTATTTTAGAGGCACTAGAAGACTTTAAAAGTCAACGGATTGTGCCTTTTGATGTACCAGGTCACAAACGCGGCAAGGGAAATAGTGAGCTTACCAGTTTTTTAGGGGAGGCTTGCGTTTCATTAGATGTCAACTCCATGAAATGTCTAGACAACCTCTGTCATCCTGTGAGTGTCATTCGTGAAGCGGAAATGCTTGCTGCCGACGCCTTTAAGGCGCAGGCAGCTTTTCTTATGGTAGGCGGTACCACGTCATCGGTACAAGCGATGATTTTGTCTGTCCTTGCTCCTGGTGATGAAATTATTTTGCCTCGTAATGTGCACCGTAGCGTCATCAATGCCTTGGTATTGGTCGATGCGAAACCAATTTATATTAATCCACAAACCAATCAACGCCTAGGGATTTCCCTTGGCATGAAGGTGTCCGATGTGGAAGCGGCTATTTTGGCCCACCCAAATGCAAAGGCAGTGCTGGTGAACAATCCAACCTACTATGGCATTTGTTCTAATTTAGAAGCCATTGTCGATTTGGCACATGCCCATGGCATGAAGGTGCTTGCTGATGAAGCCCATGGCACACATTTTTATTTTGGTGAGGGCTTACCAAAGGCTGCCATGCATGTTGGTGCTGATATGGCGGCAGTGAGTATGCACAAGAGCGGTGGCTCTTTGACGCAAAGCTCGATTTTGCTCCTCGGCCCGAATATGAATGCCGACTATGTGCGTCAAATCATTAACCTGACCCAATCAACAAGTGGCTCTTATTTATTGATGGTGAGCTTGGATATCTCTCGTCGGAATCTTGTTTTAAAGGGCAAGGATACCTTTAAAAAAGTCCTCGACTTTGCTGAATATGCACGCAATGAAATCAATGCCATTGGTGATTACTGGGCTTATGGGTATGATTTAATTGACGGAGACAGTGTGTATGATTTTGACCGTACCAAGCTTTCTGTCAACACCCTGTCCCTTGGACTGGCTGGTATTGAGGTCTATGACCTTTTGCGTGATGAATACGATATTCAAGCGGAGCTAGGAGATCTTGGCAACTTCTTGGCGTATTTGTCGATTGGCGACCGTCTGGCAGATATTGAGCGCTTGGTGAGTGCCCTTGCAGAAATTCGCCGCCGCTTTAAAAAGCCAGCTGTGAACATGATTGAACAAGAATATATCAATCCGATTGTCAAAATGACACCCCACGAAGCCTTTTATGCCCCTAAAAAATCTTTAGGCTTAGAAGAATGTGTCGGTTCTGTGTGCTCGGAATTTGTGATGATCTATCCGCCTGGGATTCCGATTTTATCGCCAGGTGAATTGGTCACCAATGAAATTGTAGACTATATTCGCTATGCCAAACAAAAAGGCTGCTCAATGCTCGGTCCTGAAGACATGGGTGTCAACCGTCTGAATGTCATTGAAGGAGGACGCTAATGGAATTATGGTATACAGAAGCCCACTCGGTGGGTGTGAATTTTTCAATAAAATTTGACCGTCAGCTACACAGTGAAACCAGCGAATACCAACGCATCGATGTGTTTGAAAGCAAGGAGTTTGGTCGCTTTCTTACCCTCGATGGCTACATGATGCTCACTGAAAAAGACGAGTTTATCTATCACGAGATGATTGTCCATGTGCCAATGGCGGTACATCCCAATCCAAAGCGCGTGTTGGTGATTGGCGCTGGGGATGGTGGCGTGTTGCGAGAATTGACACGCTATGATGAAGTTGAGCATATTGATGTATGTGAAATTGATGAGCGTGTGATTGCTGTTTGTCGTGAATGGTTGCCACGCACCGCTTGTGGGTTTGATGACCCACGGGTGCATATCCATATCCAAGATGGCTTGAAGTATGTGCGCAAATGCGAAGACTTATATGATTTGATTATTGTCGATTCCACAGATCCTTTTGGTCCAGGGGAAGGCCTCTTTACCAAGGAATTTTACGGCAACTGCTATAAAGCGTTGCACGATGATGGAATCATGGTCAATCAACATGAGAGTCCGTTTTATGAAGCAGATGCCAAGGCGATGCAACGTGCCCACAAGCGCATTGTGGACAGCTTTGCCATTAGCCGCGTGTATCAAGCGCATATCCCAACGTATCCATCTGGGCATTGGCTCTTTGGTTTTGCTTCAAAGAAGTACCATCCAGCCAAGGATTTGGATGCAAAGCGTTGGAACCAACGTCAATTTAAAACAAAATATTACAATACCAACTTGCACAGAGGGAGCTTTTATCTGCCAAACTATGTGCAGGATTTGTTGATGAATGTAGAACCAGAGGTAGAGGATGAAACTTAATACACAAACATTTATTGCTGCAGAAACTCCATATGCAGACGCCAAGGCGGTGCTCTTTGGTGCCCCTTTTGACGGCACGACTTCCTTTAGACCAGGCACACGCTTTGGCCCAGCGGCAGTGCGTTCCGAAAGCTATGGCATTGAAACCTACAGCCCTTATCAAGATAAGGATTTAGAGGATATTGCCGTATGTGACACTGGGGACTTGGATTTGCCCTTTGGCAATGTAGCTCGTGTGGTCGAAATGATTGAAGCAACCACCGACCACATCTTAGCAGATGACAAGCTGCCTTTTATGATTGGTGGCGAGCATTTGGTATCTCTTGGGGCCATTCGTGCAGTGGCAAGAAAATACCCAGATTTACATATTGTTCATTTTGATGCCCATGCCGACTTGCGTGAGGAATACCTCGGGGAAACCCTTTCTCATGCAACAGTGCTGCGCCGTGCATGGGATATTCTTGGTGATGGCCGCATTCATCAAATGGGCATTCGTTCTGGAGAACGAAGCGAATTTGAATTTGCTAAGGCCCACACGGATTTTCATCCCTTCAATGTGGCTGCTGCAGCGCAAATCGCCGAGACCATTGGCGATGCACCAGTCTATGTGACAGTAGATTTAGATGTGTTTGATCCGTCTCTCTTTGCAGGGACAGGGACCCCAGAAGCTGGTGGCATCTTCTTTCCAGAATGGGAAAAAGCACTGTTGGCCTTGAAGCAATTAAATGTGGTGGCTTGCGATATGAATGAATTGGCGCCACACTATGATGCCTCTGGGGTTTCAACAGCAGTGGCCTGTAAAGTGTTACGTGAAATGCTTTTAGCATTTGTAAAATAAGAATCTTACTTATTATTAAAAGGAGGCTTTAACTATGGGAAAAGCATTAGTAATTGGATGTGGTGGCGTTGCAAGTGTGGCCATTCACAAAATGTGTCAAAATAGCGATGTATTTGAAGAGGTGATGATTGCCAGTCGTACAAAGAGTAAATGTGACGCTTTGGCAAAGGAATTAGAAGGTGGCAAAACCAAATTGTACACCGCTGCCTTAGATGCTGACAAAACAGAAGACATCGTGGCATTGATTAAAGAATTTCAACCAGATGTGGTTGTCAACTTGGCCCTTCCTTATCAAGACTTGACCATCATGGATGCTTGCCTTGAAACCAAGGTGCATTATGTAGATACTGCAAACTATGAGCCAGAAGATACTGCGAAATTTGAATATAAATGGCAATGGGCATATCGTGAACGCTTTGAAGAAGCTGGCATCACTGCATTGCTTGGTTCTGGCTTTGACCCAGGGGTTACCAGTGTATTTGCTGCTTATGCCCTTAAGCATGAATTTGATGAAATCAACTATATTGATATTTTAGACTGCAACGGTGGCGACCATGGCTATCCATTTGCGACCAACTTCAACCCAGAAATCAACATTCGTGAAGTTAGTGCAAAAGGTAGCTATTGGGAAGATGGCCATTGGGTAGAAACCGAACCAATGGAAATCAAGCGTGTGTATAATTTCCCAGAAGTTGGCGAAAAAGACATGTATTTGCTTCACCATGAAGAAATCGAATCTTTGGCACTCAACATTCCTGGTATCAAACGCATTCGCTTCTTTATGACCTTTGGACAAAGCTATCTTACCCATTTACAATGTCTTGAAAATGTGGGCATGACCTCTATTGAACCAATTGAATACAATGGCCAACAAATCGTGCCTTTGCAATTCTTAAAAGCAGTGTTGCCAGACCCAGCAAGCCTTGGCCCTCGTACCGTAGGGAAGACCAACATTGGTTGCATCTTCCGTGGAAAGAAAGATGGCAAGGACAAGACCTATCAATTGTACAATGTATGTGACCACCAAGAATGCTACAAAGAAGTTGGCAGCCAAGCAGTCAGCTACACCACTGGTGTGCCTGCAATGATTGGTGCCATGCTCATTATGAACGGTACTTGGCAAGGACCTGGCGTTAAGAATATCGAAGAATTCGATCCAGATCCATTCATGGAAGCACTCAACAAATGGGGCTTGCCATGGGTAGAAAACCATGAGCCAGTATTGGTAGACTAAGATGAGTTGGCCGATTTTACAGGGGGTGCAAACCCCCTATTTTCTTATTGATGAAGAAAAAATTGATTATAATCTAGGCATCTTAAAGCATGTGATGGATGAAAGCGGTGCCCATATCCTATTGGCACAAAAAGCCTTCTCTATTTATCAATGCTATCCGCAAATTGGGTCGGTGCTTTCTGGTACCACTGCCAGTGGGCTGTATGAAGCACGCTTGGGCTATGAAGAAATGGGTGGCGAAACCCATGTTTTTTGCCCTGCCTATCAAAAGGAATGGTTTGATGAGCTCCTAACCTATGTCGACCATCTCTCCTTCAACAGCTTCAACCAATGGCACCAATTTAAGGAAAAGGCCTTGGCTGCTGGCAAAAGCTGTGGCTTACGCATCAATCCCAATCATTCCACCCAAGAAGGGGCGATTTATGACCCTTGTACCCCAGGATCCCGTTTTGGGGTGCTGCGTGAAGGCTTTGAGGGGCAATCCTTAGAGGGGATTGAGGGCTTGCATTTCCACACCTTGTGTGAACAAAATGTCGATGCCCTTTTAGAAACCCTTGAGGTGGTAGAGCGTGACTTTGGAGACCTGCTTTCTCAAATGAAGTGGCTCAACATTGGCGGCGGACATCATATCACCCGTGAGGACTATGATGTAGAAGCGTTGATTCAAGCGATTCGTCATTTGCGTGAAACCTATGGCGTGGAAGTGTATCTAGAGCCTGGCGAAGCGGTGGTGCTGAATGCGGGCTATTTAGTGACCTCTGTGGTAGATGTGGTCTACAATCAAATGAATGTGGCAGTGTTAGATACCTCGGCAGCCTGTCATATGCCTGATGTCATTGAAATGCCCTATCGCCCACCCCTGCGTGACAGTGGGCTGGCAGAGGAAAAGGCGTATACCTATCGTTTGGGTGGCCCAACTTGTCTTACCGGGGACATCATTGGGGACTACTCCTTTGATGATGCTTTGGTGGAAGGCAGCAAGTTGATTTTTGAAGACATGGCCCTTTATACCATGGTCAAAACCAATACCTTTAACGGCATGCCATTGCCAGCGATTTATAGTGGACGGAGCGGTGCTGTGCGTTTGATTCGCCATTTTGGCTATGAAGATTTCAAAAATAGATTATAAAAAGAAGGCACTGTTTTAAAAAGCAGTGCCTTCTTTTTTTGATGAAGGGATAGTCAGCTTTTGAAAAAAGGCGTATACTGAAAAAAAGAATAGAAGGAAGTGATTGAGATGGCTGGTTATTCAAAAATTCTTATTCCTTTAGACGGCTCTGAATGCTCTGAACGTGCTCTAGCAGAAGCCCATCATCTACAAGAGGCTTATCAAGCGGCAGTGGTATTGATGTATGTGGTGAGTGATCCTGATTTTGACGGCGCTTTAGGCAGTCCATCGGTGATGACAGAAAACATCCAGCACGATTGTGCTGAGGGAGAAGCCTATTTAGAAAAGCACAAGGCACAGCTTGTGGGAGAAGTGACCACGGTCGTGCGTGTCGGTAATATTGCCAATACCATCCTTGAAGAAGCAGACAAGCAAGGGGTGGATTTGATTGTCATGGGGTCCCAAGGGTTGGGCTCTGCCCTTCGTCGGTTCTTGGTGGGAAGCGTGGCAAAGCGTGTCTTGAGCGAGGCCAAGCAATCCGTGCTTATTGTGAGATAAAAATAAAAACTGCGTCCAAAGGGATGCAGTTTTTTTGTGCAAAAAATCAACTGTTGTATTTAAGTTGAAATTTTTAAAAAATAAAATAAGTAAAAAAGACTGGTAAAATGCTTCTAAATAAGCTAGAATAACATCACTATCATTTTTTTTAGAGAAAAAAAGATAGAAATATTTCAAAAATGGAGGATGAGTTGAAATGAGTGTGGCGTTGGCAATTGTCATTGCGTATATGTTTGTGTTGTTATTTGTAGCGTGGGCCTCTGCGATGTTTCGTCGCAATAAGACGGCAGAAGACTTTTTACTGGCCAATAAGCAGCTCTCTTGGCCGTTGATCGGCGTAATGATTGCTGGGATTGCGGTAGGAGGCTCTTCAACAGTAGGGATTGCTCAAAATGCATATACCAATGGACTCTCTGCTGGGTGGTATGATGTGGCATGGGCAGCAGGCGCCATCCTAGTGGGCTTTTTCTTGGCAGCGCATATTCGTGAATCGGAGCACACCACTGTTAATAAAATGCTTGGTTGTGTGTTTGGCGATCGCTTCCTCTTTGTATCGGCTTGTATTCAAATTATTATTAATACTGTTATTATTGCCTTGCAAATCATCGCTGGGGGTGCTATCTTAACAGCGTTGATGCCAGCAGTATTTAATTTAAAAATTGGGATCATCGTTTCTGCGGTGATGTTTGGGTTGATTTCTATTGTTGGTGGGCTGATGGCAGCAAGCTTATCGAATATTGTCAACATCATCGTCATTTATGTCGGGATTATTCTTGGGGTGGTGGCGACCATTTTGCACTTTGGCGGCTTCTCTACAATCAATGTCCATCTTGCCACTCAGGCAGTGCCAAGTGGCGGTACCCACTGGTATAGCTTGGTGGAAGGCATGGGTATGAGTGCCATTGTGGCATGGTTTGTCACGATGATTATTGATGCGGTGCCAAATGGTGGGGTTCTACAAAATATCATTGCTGCACGAACCCCAGCAGATGCTAAAAAAGGTACTATTTTTGCAGGGATTCTAATGATTCCAGCAGGGTTTATTTCAGCCATTTTTGGGATTGTGGCTGCAGCTGAATTCCCAGGGCTGAGTTCTTCGGCGATGGCATTGCCGTCAGTGGTGATGGAACTTCCTGGATGGATTGCTGGCATTTTATTGGCAGGGCTTTGGGCTGCAGATGTATCGACTGCAACAGGGCTGATGATGGGCGTGAGTACCATGGTCAGTGAAGATATTATTTTCAAATATTTCTATAAGGGCGTGAAAAGAAGCATCCGCTTGAAAATTTCTCGTGTGGTTTGTTTTGTGGTGATTATTGTGGCCTATTTGGCAGCCACTCAAGTTTCCAATATATTGGGGGCATTGATGACCGCATTGACACTCTTTGCGCCTTATGCCATCTTAATGACGGCGATGTTTTTGTTCCCAAAGACGGTCAAACGTTCTTCAGGGTGGATGACCTTTGGGTTCGGTATGGCTGCCTACATTGTGGTGCAATTTTTCATGCCAGAATGGCGTATTCTAGGGCAAGCCATTTACTCAGTGACGTTGATGAGTGCAGTGGGCTTTGGCTTATCCCAATGGGATAAAATCCCAGCACCAGTGGGCAATCTTTTTAAGAAAGAAAAGGAAGAGGCTTAATATAAGGTTTTATAGAAGGACCATTTTTTATGAGGAGGGTAAAATATGGGTTTGTTGTTTGACGAGCATGCTATCTTTAGCGATGGTGTCATCCATGGCATTGACAATGATTTTGCACGGAAGGCCACTAGAGAAAGTCAGACACGTTTTAATTTACGGCGTGAAGCAGTGGCTGCCACACATGAAGGGTGGCAGGAATATCGTCAGCAGGCGGCGGATATCCGAGACGATGTGCTCAATCATTTAGACTACTATCTAAATCAATTTATTGACCATGCCACAGCCAATGGCAGTGTGGTACACTTTGCAGACACGGCAGCGGATGCCACACAGATTCTATTGGACATTTGCCACGAGAAAAAGGCGAAAAGTGTTGTGAAAACAAAGAGCATGGTGAGCGAAGAAATCAATTGCAACCCTGCTCTCTTGGCCGATGGCATTGAAGTCAATGAAACAGATTTAGGGGAATACATCATTCAGTTGGACAACTGGGCGCATCCTTCTCATTTGATTGCACCGGCCATGCACATGGACCAGGATCGTATTTTTGCACTCTTTGAAAAAAATGGCTACAGGGGCAATAATGAAGCAAAGGAAATGACCTTGTTTGCCAGAGAACGTTTGCGCCAAAAATTCTTGAGTGCAGATGTGGGCATTACAGGGTGCAACTTTGCCATTGCCAGCACTGGCTCCATTTGTATGATTACCAATGAGGGAAATGGCCGTATGGTCACGACCTTGCCAGAAACCCAAGTGGTGTTGATGGGCATGGAACGCTTGTTGCCAAACCTTGCGGCCTTTGATGCCATGATGCAAGTTTTTGTGCGCAGTGCTGTTGGCACAAAGGTGTCTAGCTATCTTTCTATCAGCAATGGCCCACGTGCAGAAGCGGCGCAGGATGGCCCAAAGGAAATGCATATTATCATCATTGACAATGGCCGCTCAAAAATGCTGGGCAGTCGTTTCAAGCCGATGCTGAGATGTATTCGTTGTGGCACCTGTCAAAATATGTGTCCTGTTTTCCGTCATATTACTGGGCATGGCTATGGCGCTTGCTATCAAGGACCGATGGGCGTGGTGTACACACCGCTTTTACACGGATTTGATGGGTATACGAAAAACCTACCCTTTGCTTGTACCCTTTGTGGGGCGTGCACAGACCATTGCCCTGTGAAAATTCCACTGCATGAGTTGATTTTGGCAGAGCGTCAAGAAATTGTTGAGCATGAGCACATGGATGGCGCCTTGGCAAAGGGGCTCTTCTACGGCGCGGGCGCTTTTCTCGGGTTTGCGACCCCTTATAAAGTGGGCACACGTCTGGGCAATACTGCCACAAAACTGGCAGCAAAATTTCTTGGCAATGGGGATTGTATGACTGAAAAAACAACCTTGCCTGTGTTGAATGAGTGGACAAAAAGCAAAAATCTTCCAGTCATGCGTGCTGGAGAATTTCGTCGCTGGTGGAAACAGCATCAAAAGGAGGGGCATCAATGACAGATATGAGAGAAAAAGAGCGATTTTTAAATAAGATATCTCATGCCCTGGGGCGTTCTGCTGTCCCAACAACTCTAGAGGATGCCTTTGATTATACCCAAGGACGACAATACAGCCGTCTGCGTGGCCTAGACGATGAGGGGCTAAGAGCTTGCTTTGAAGCAGAAGCCACTGTGCGAGATTTTATTTATTGTGCATGCACCCATCAAGAATTGGCCAATCAGCTCAAAAAAATTATTGAAGCAGAAACACCAAAAAATGTGGTTTGTCCAGTGGATACGGCTGCTGATGGCATCGACTTATTGGCACTCCTAGAGAGCCTCCATGCCCCTGTATTTGGCTATGAAGCTGACGCAGAACCAAATGCGCAGCGTGCACGCATTGCCGATGCAGATCTTGGTATTACCATTCCACAGCTTGCCATCGCCGATACAGGAACTTATATTGAATGGGCCGATCGTCGCTCTGGGAAAATCGTCAGCTTGTTGCCAAAGGTGCACATTGCCCTCATTTATCAAAGTCGCTTGCGTGCCACCATGACAGACACTATGCAAGAATTAGAGGCCCTTTATGGAACAGAGGCGTTTCCTTCGTACTTTATGCATGTATCTGGGCCGTCCTCCACAGGGGATATTGCCAATATTCTTGTGACAGGGGTACACGGACCGACCAAAGAATATTATATTGTTATCACCGATAAATAATAAAAAGCACATCATTTCAAATGATGTGCTTTTTTATCTTTTATGAGAGGAAAGGTTTTACCTTGAGCCCTTGGGCAGTTTGATAAATTTCGATGGTACCAGATTGATGGGTACTGTAGGTTGGAATGTTCAGCCCTTGCAAGCCTTCTATAACCTCTTGGTGAGGGTGACCAAAGCGATTGGCCCTGCCACAGGAAATTACCGCCAGCCGTGGCTGATAGCGGCGATAGAAGCCCTCTTGCCAACTATTTTTACTTCCATGATGAGGCACCAATACCACATCGAGGGGTGCGTCCCAAGGGAAATCTTGCAGAAAGGGACCAGCCGTATCTCCAGGAAAAAGATAACGATGCTCTTTTTCTCTAAGGTAGGCCACCACTTGATGGCTGTTGTTTTCTAGCTGCTCGGTGCTATGAATAAGGGCAAGGTCAAGGGTGGTTGTAGGATGGAGTGTATAGCTATTCTCTTTCTCAATGGTTTGAATGGTGGTGCTTTTGAGATAAGGGAGAAGGGCTTGCCATTCACTGCTTTTTTGGGCCTTCTCGGAGGCGATGAGATGGTCCACCTTAAAATCTCGCAGGAGATGTGCAGTGCCATGAATGTGGTCGCTGTCGCTGTGGCTGATGACGATGGCAGAGAGATGGTTGACGCCACAATATCTCAAATATTGTGCCAGGGTATCCATGCTGGGTCCTGTGTCAAAGACGAGCCATTCCCCTTGCGCTGTCTGATAAGTGGCGCCACTCCCTTGGCCTACATCCACCACCGATAGCCGTAAATCTTTCGCTGCCCCACTACTGACACAAAGCAGAAGCAGGCTAAGGAGGAGCAGTCCCATGGCAGGCTTTTCTTTGTGTTTTTTGGCAGCGAAAAAGAAGAGGAGTATCGTCATGCCATAGCCTAAGAGCATCCACCAAGGGGGTTGGCCAATGTAGCGGTGGAGGGGGCCAATGGTGGCAGTGACTGCGGACATGATGGCAACAATGGCATGAATGAGGATTTTGGTCGGCAAAAAGAAGAGCGGTGCCAGCGGCATACAAAGGCCAGACAATAATAGTGCCAATAATGCCAAGGGCACAAGGGCGCTGAACAGGGGAACAATACAAAGGTTCATCACCAGAGAAAGCGGGGCCACCATATAGAAATAATAAGCCACGAGAGGCAAGGTGATGGCTTCTGCAGCAAGGGTCACGGCAAGGGGCTTGGCAAGAGGGGCTGGTAAAAAGGTCAAAAGTTGTGTAAAAGGCCCTGTCAACAGAATGATGCCGAGCATGGCGATAAAGGAAAGCTGGAAGCCGATTTGCCACAAATTGTAGGGATTGGCAAGGAGCAAAAAAAGGGCCGCCAAGGCAATAATCGTCAAAGGATCATGGTAGCGATGCAGACGCAGGGCGAAAAGGGCAATGATGGCCATCAAACTGGCTCGCACTGCTGGGGCAGAGGCATCGCTCAAGAGGGTGTAGAGGCCAAGCAAGATGATAAAAAGCACCAATAATCCCCAGGTATGTTGGCGCCGTAGGGCCTTTGCCAATAACAGTACAAAGGCAATGATAAAGCCAACATGCAAGCCAGAGACAGAAAAAATATGAATGATACCATATTGCTGACTGAGGGTATAGAAGTCCTCATTCAAAAGGGAAACATCGCCAAAGAGGGTGGCCCAAATGAGGGCGCATTCCTCTTGGGTGAGGGCGTGTTCAAGAATCGCAAAGCTGTTCCTTTTTAGGGCATAGAGCTTCTCTCGCCAAAAGGGCATGGGCGCAATCACCTTGCCCACATCCTTGGCAGCAAAAAGGGTAAAGATGCCACGTTGTGCCAGCATTTTTTCTTCATTGAATCCGCCTGGAGAGGTCTGTGGTTGAGGGGCAGCGAAGGTGCCTTTAAAAGCATAGGTCGCATAAGGGAGATAGGTGGTTGTATCACCATAGGAACGTTTCAGTCGCACAGGCACAGCATGCTTTAAGGGATGCTCATCAATGGCCAGCACTTGTCCATCAATAAACAAACGGTTCTTTGGGGCATTCGTGATAGTCAGTTGAATGGTGGCAGGTGCACCATGCTGAGATAAAAGGGCTTGATGGGCAATGGTTTGGGTTTGTATGAGAAAAAAGCCGAGGAGAAAGCACAATAAATAAACAGAAAAACGGCAACGCTGGGACTGACGTGTCAAAAACACGCCAATCACTGCGCTGCCGCAAATTAGGCCGATAAATAATTTGAGAGAAATTGGACATAGATGTCCCATACAGAGGCCAAGGATAAAAATGCTGATTGCCACACAAAGTGGGCGTTTGACAGGATACAATCGCATGGCAGACTCCTTTTTAAAGTGTGACATGTGGTGTCAATTTCTCCAATGATTTTTCGCCGATGCCAGAGACTTCTTTTAGGTCTTCAATTTGCTGAAACCCTCCATGCTCCTCACGATAGGCAATAATCGCTTTGGCACGGGTTTCTCCTATGCCTGGCAAGGTCGAGAGCTCCTTTTCTGATGCAGTATTGATATTCACTAAGGTCCCCTCAGAAGCATTGCCAGAGGCTGGTGCTACAGGGCTTTCACCATAGGCAGGGACGACAATCTTTTGTCCATCGCTTAGACGCTGGGCAAGATTTAATTGAGATAAGTCGGCATTGGCCGTTGCACCAGCCACACGCACTGCATCATCAATGCGGTCTTCTGTGGTAAAGCTGTAAACCCCAGCCTTGGCGACTGCGCCAGTGACATGAACCTTGATTTCCTTAGAAGAAACGGTTTTTGGCGTCTTTTCAGTTGTGGCCTCCACGGGTGTTATTGGCTTTGCTAAGGTGAGGCCTTCTGTGTCGTGCCATTGGGTATAAACCTTCCCTAGCCAAAAGGAAACAAGGAGAAGAGACACCAGCCCGATGGCGATGATTTTTTTGTTGAGATGGGTATCAATCCATTCTTGAAGCTGTTCAATAAATCCTTGCACTTGTGTCAAACCTCCTGTCAATAGGCATCACATCAAATAAAGGTTGAAAAACTTGTCGTTGAAAAGAATGATTAGACCTGTTGTCGGCCTTTGAGAGCAAAGGCCACACAGCAGTTGATAAGGACCTCTTCCACAAAGGTGGTCATGTTTAAGCCGCTGGTGCTCTTGCTTTTGACATCACAGTCAATGAGATAAATATAGAGTCGGCTTAGGCTTTTGGTGGGTAAGAGACCTGCTTGATTGATTAATTTTTTGACATAGAATTCATGACGATTCAACGCTTTTTGAATACTTGCTAAGCGCATGCCTTTGGCGAGCATGCCCTGAACCTCTAAGAGCCGTCGAATGGTGTTGCATAGTTGGCTCAAAATCTCATGGGGCTTACTTCCGAGAGCGAGGCAATCCTCATAAGCTGCCAAGGCCGCATCTGCTTTACCTGCTGTCATGGCATCGGTCAAGTTGAAAATCGACAGGGAAGGGGTTGGGGTAATGATGTCTTTTACCGCCTCCCCAGAGATAAAAACATCCTGTTCTTGGGCTGTATAGAGGAAAAGCTTCTCGAGCTCACTGGCCATTTCTAAGGTACTCATATTCATGGCAGTTTCTTGAAGCATCGCCATGGCCTCTGGTGTGAAGGATTTATTTTGCTTTTTGGCTTCAGCACGTAGCCAAGAGGAAATATCTGCCTTCTTTTTGGGTTGTATACATTGTTGATGGTCCACAACCTTCAGTAGCTTTTTGAGAAAGCCTTTGGCCGCACCGTCTAAGACATAGCGAAAAATCACCACTGTTTCAGGATTGGGATCTTCGGCAAAAGCGAGCAAGGCTTTTTCTTCATCACTCAGCTTCTTGCCATCGCTGTTCAAAAATGCTGGCTGACGAATGAAGATGACGCGACGCTTCGACATGAAAGGCTGACTGCGTGCCAACATCAATACATCAGCAATCGAGATGCTTTCATCTTCTATGCGTTCTAAATTGAAAGCCCGAGTGGTATCCTCGGGCAGTGCAGCTTGAATCAATTTTTGTATGAGTATATCTATGCGATGTTCATCATCGCCATAAAATAGGGTGATGCCGTAAGGAAGAGTCATTATCTGCCACCACGACGGGTACTATTTTTTTCTTGCAGACGTTGTTCCAACCCTTTGCGGCCATTTTCGGAGCCTTTGGATGGGTTCTTGAGTGGCAAGGATGGTTTTTTCTTGGTGCCCTGATGCGGTTGCTTTTGTGCAGGGTGATTGCCAGATGGTTTTGCCTGTGGCTTCTTGGTATTAGGGCGCATCCCTTGTGGCATCATAGCTTTACCAGTAGGTCGTTTTTTGGCTGCTGGTTTCTTTTGAGCTGAACGCAGCATATTAAATAGTACGTACCCTGCCGTCCCAAGGCAGAGAATCAACAACAAAATAAAGCCAATCAATAACCAATTGATGCCAGCACCTGCAGAATCCATTGCCTTAAGAGGCACTTCGTGGATGACTTTGTCGCCATCATAGACCTTTAAGGTGCCGACTACATCATTTTGTTTTATTGGGAGCTTCGGATTGTTGATGACGATATTAGAATGGATATGATTTTTACCGCCTTCTGCAGTGATGATTGAATAATCTTCAGAAGCAGACACACGCACGGCTTTGTTTTTGCTAAATTGTAAGGTGGTGAGTGGTTTGTTCTTTGTCACGACCTTTTTTAGTGACGTGCCAGAAAATCCTAAATCAATGATTTCTTTCATTTGCTTATAAGCAGTTTCAGTATTTTTGGCCTTTAGGATGACCCCAATGACAGTACGTTCAGATTTGCTCACGCTGGCTGCTAAATGAACAGGATCCGCCACATTGATTTTTAAACCAACGGCTTGCTTGTCCACTTCCTGCATGCCATTAACATTGACAATGCTGTCTTGATTCATTTCACTTTTCCATTCCATATTTGGTTGGATGGCCAATTCGACATATTTCGGTAGAGAAGAGGCATGGGCAGCCAAAATGGCAAAATCCTTTGCCGTAGTGGTTTGGCCTTTAGCGCCGCCATATACAGATTTAAAAGAGGTGTCTGACATGCCTAGTTCTTTTGCACGCTTGTTCATCAAGTCCACAAAATCCTTCTCACTGCCAGCCATATGGACGGCGGCAGCAACAGAAGCATCGTTGGCATTGTAAACAATGATGCCTTCGAGTAAGTCAGACAAATGCACCTTTTCACCCTTGCGCAAATAGAGACGGTTGCCACTATTGGCTTTGTCTGGGATTTCAGGCACTGTGACTGAATCATTGAGATTCCCCTGCTCAATGATTAGCACAGATGTCATCATCTGCACAAGACTTTGTGGGTCTATTTCTTTGTCGTAATTATTGCCAAATAGCACTTGATGGGTGTCCCCATCGACAACGGCATAGCTTTCTGCATCCACCGTTGGTAGGTCTTCTTCCAAAATATCTGCGTAGGATGCCACAGGCATTAGTGCGAATACCAACGCCAGCACTAACAGGGAAGATAAAAATTTTTTTCTCATGATATGTTTTCACTCCTTGTATTGGCAATCTCACACTATATATAGTAAAAATAGTATAAAATACCCTGATAACATACTTTATTATATAAAAAAATAAGATTTCTGACTAGTCTTATATGGTTGAAATTTGGATACAAATGTGAAAAAATAACATAGTATAAATTTATATTAACATAAAATATAAAACATTGCGTAAGGAATGATGAAAAAATTTATCTTATTATTTATCATATATTTTATAGGGTTTGCAATAGCAATTATTTTTTTGTGAAGGAGTTCGACAATGTGGTATAAAAAATGGCAAGAGGCCTCGATGTTATCCAAGATGGCATATCTCTTTACGGGTCTATTATTTTTTCTCATTCCTTTTAGTGGATTGGTGTTGGAATCGTTGAATATTCATTGGATTGGCTTTGAAAGCTTGTTTTTTCTTTATTTATTTTCTATAGGCCTTTCTCTGATGGCGCGAGAATGGAAGCTTGCCCTTGTGGTCTGCTCAGGTACAATTGCTATCTATGCGCTGACCTTGGGAGTATCAGAGGTGCTTTGGTATTATCTAAAGACTTGGTTTGCCGTTGATATTTCTTATCGCTAAGGGTGCCAATAGAAAGAGGCATCAAAAAAAGACGTCTCATTAGGAGGCGTCTTTTTGCGTGGTATTATTTTTCAAAGGTACATTCCATCATAACAGGTTGATGGTCTGAATAACGAAAAGCGAGGTCTTTGGTTTCGCACTGCTTCACATGGAGGTTCTTTGACACAATAAAGCCATCAATAATGTAGTATTGAAAGGTATCGTGGTCTGCATTCACATAGGGTTGATCAAGGGAACGGCAGGAAGGCTTGTCATTGTTCATAAGGAACTGCCAGCTTTCATCAAAAAGATTCACATCCAAGATACCAGCATGCCACTTTCCTTCTTGGGCAGGGTAGGCACTGGTGTCTAACGAAGAGAAGGTTTGATTAAAATCTCCACCAGCAATGACATAGTTACCTTTGGCCATTTCTTTGTCGAGCACTTCCTTGAGGACCCTCGTTTGCGCGAGCTTTCCTTCTCCCTTGTCGTAGGCTTCAAGGTGCAGATTGATCATTACCAATTCCTTATCGCTGCCGTTGATTGGCAAACGATGAACGAGCAAGCAGCGTTTGAGATTCGCCGTGCGGACAGGCCAGTCAAAAGACACTGGCAGCTGTACTCGAGTAGCAGAGGTGACAGCGTGCTGGGTCAATGTCATAATACCAGCATCGACCTTGCCAATAGGTGGTATTGGGTAAGGAATAAAAGAGACTTTAAAATTATTCGCAAAGCTATTGTTGTAAGGTTGTTGCTTGTTGTTAATCAGGGAAAACAAGGTATCTGCTTCATTGATATGATAAGAACGATTGGCATTTTGGTCTACCTCTTGAAGGAAGACCACATCTGCATTGGTCGTGGCAATTTCTTTGCCAATTTGTGCTAAATTCTCATGGACCTCCTCTTTCGTGGCTGCTCTTACTTCTTTGCCGCCATCCATAAAGAAGTCTGCTGTTTCGCCCAGGGCACCATAGCCGATATTCCACGTGAGAATGCGCAATGGTTGGTCGATGGCGATGGGACTTTGTCCTTCGTTGTTTTGAATGGCGATGTTTTCCTTTGCTGCTGGCTGATATTCTGTTACTGTAAGAACAGCCACCAAGCCTGCAAAAGCGAGGTTGCCTAAGAGGACAAGAAGCAGAACTGCTTTTAAAATAGATTTCAAAAAATGACTTTTTTTCTTCAAAATAAATGCTCCCTGTGTCAGAATTTGAACATAAGTCTTTTCATGTTCGGTTTTTATAGCTATTATATTAGTGGAAAAGATATGGTGGTGCAATGAAAAAATATGCACGCCTTATACCATGGAGGAACTATGACATTTCATATCGTAATCAATCCCTTTGGCGCTTCTGGTCGTGCTTTGGCAGAGTGGCATCGTGTAGAGGAAATCTTAGAAAAACGCACCATTGATTATAAAGTGTATTTTTCAAGTAGACAACAACCAATTGATGCCATTTGCCGTCGCTTAACCACTACGGAAGAGGTGGTTTATCTTCTTATCATTGGTGGCGATGGCACCATGAATGAAGCCCTCAACGGCATTGTCAATGTGGAAAAGGTAAGACTTGGCTATATTCCAGCAGGTTCAGGGAATGATTTGGCAAAGGGGCTGGGCTTGGTGGAGGACACCGAAGCATTGCTCAATATTATTCTCCAGGGCTATGTGCATCGTTCCGTGGATATTGGCGTGGCGACCTATCGTTGTGAGCAACATTTTCAGTCACGTCGTTTCTTTGTAGGTTGTGGCATCGGTTTTGATGCAGAAATTTGCCACCGTGTGTTGTTTGGCTGGTGGAAGAAGCTTTTAAACAAGTGTGGGCTTGGTAAGTTTGTTTATTTGATGGTGGCACTCCGCTTGATTTTTGTCAGCAAAATGGTTCCAGTATCTATTAGCTATGATGATGAAAGCATTTTTTATAACCGTTGCTTGTTTGCCGTGACAATGAATCATCCTTATGAGGGTGGTGGCTTCCAATTTTGTCCTTCTGCCGTTAATAATGATGGCCGCTTAGAAGTGATGACAGTCAATGATATACATCGTTGGATGATTTTTCGCGTGTTTCCAAAAGCTTATCATGGGACGCATCTCTCCTTTAAGGGGATTGGGATGAAATCAGGGAAGCATATTGTTGTTCGTACACAGACACCAATGTGGTTGCATACCGATGGGGAAGTGCTTGGCATGACCGATGAGGTGACCATTGAAACCCAAGCAGAACAGCTCCAGCTCTTGATGTAAGGGAATAATTGATTTATTATAAAGTAATAATATAAATAAAAATAATCAAACATATAAGTGCAAATACGGGATGAAAGACACCGTGGACGTACATTTGCCCTTGACTCGCGTATATGCTGTGCTATAATTGGCATTGTTACACAACTGCATAGCGTGAACGCCTGTTGAACAGGCCAGTAGCATGTTAGAAGAAGGCTATAGGAAAACAGCAATTTGCTTGCCGAAGGGTTTACGATCTCAGGTGTCTCCATTTTGAGACAGGACTGTAGCTGGATGACAATCTGGAGAATCTCATTCATTTGGGTGCCGAAGGTGAAAGCGCGCGAGCGTGAATCTCTCAGGCAAAAGGACAGACAGCTATTTAATCCGACGATGTCGGATTTTTTGAGCACTAAAAAATTAGTGCTGGCTTTGTACCCAAAGAGTGAAAGACAATCATCTTTCGCTCTTTTTTTGTACCCTTTTATGAGCTAACCGTCTATGCAAGTCATTATTTTTAACGTCTTGGGCGTTGGTAAAGAAAGCAGGGGGAAATATGGCATTTTTAGACACATTGGTACAAAACATTAGTGGTGTTTTGTGGGACGTATTGTTGATTTATTTATTGGTTGGCACGGGGATTTATTTTACTTGCCGTTTGAAGTTTGTTCAAGTGCGTTATTTTGGTTCAGGTTTAAAGAAATTATTTGGTAATTTTTCATTGCACGGTGGCAAACAAGATGGCGGCTTGACCTCTTTCCAAGCGTTGGCAACAGCGATTGCTGCGCAAGTAGGGACAGGGAACATTGCTGGGGCAGCAACCGCGATTGCTTCTGGCGGTCCTGGTGCTATTTTCTGGATGTGGCTTTCTGCATTTTTCGGCATGTCAACCATTTATGCTGAAGCCGTGATTGCTCAAGAAACCAGAGAAGTGGTTAATGGCAAGGTCTATGGTGGTCCAGCCTATTATATTCAAGCTGTTTTTAAAGGAAAATTTGGTAAATTCTTAGCAGGGTTCTTCTCTGTATCTATTATCCTGGCATTAGGCTTTACTGGGAATATGGTCCAGGCCAATTCTATTGGTGCTGCTTTTAATGGTGCCTTTGGGGTGAATCCGTTAATCGTTGGTTTCTTCTGTGCCTTGGTTGCAGGCTTTATCTTTATTGGTGGTATTCACCGTATTGCCAGCGTGACCGAAAAAGTGGTGCCAATTATGGCATTGTTCTATGTGCTTGGTTGCTTGGCTATTTTAGTGATGTGCGGTGGTGCGGCAGTTGTAGAAGCTTTTAGAGAAATTTTGGTTTCTGCCTTTGCACCACAATCTGTTGCAGGCGGGGCCCTTGGTGTGACCGTGCAACAAGCGATTCATTATGGGGTGGCACGTGGTTTGTTCTCCAATGAAGCTGGGATGGGTTCTACTCCACATGCCCATGCAACTGCAAAAGTAAAGCATCCTGCGGATCAAGGGGTTATCGCAATGATGGGGGTATTTATTGATACCTTCATTGTTTTGACCATGACGGCATTGGTTATTGTTGCAACAGGGGCTTATAAGACTGACTTGACTGGTGCAGCTTTGAGCCAGGCAGCGTTCAATTCTAAGTTTGGGAACTTTGGGATGGCATTTATTGCCATCTGCATGTTGTTCTTTGCTTTCACCACCATTGTTGGTTGGTATTTCTTCGGCGAAACCAATGTACGCCGTCTGTTTGGTGAAGGCTCTGTGAAGATTTATGCAGCACTTGTTGTCCTTTGTGTGATGGTTGGTTCTGCGTTGAAGGTTGATTTTGTATGGCATATGTCTGATATGTTAAATGGCTTGATGGTATTGCCAAACTTAATCGCCTTGTTGGCTTCTTCAGCAGTGATTTTAAAACTCACCAAGGAATATGATAAGAAGCAAAAAGAAAAGAAATAAAATAGAAGGGCGTTGGTACAAAGCTACCAACGCCTTTTTCTTTATCACGGTGACTTTTTTTGCGGTCGTGTGCCTTTCTATGAAGGCGGCGGATAATATGGTATACTTGCGACAAGATCAAGGTTTTATGACGAACAAAAGAGAGGAATTTTTAAATGAAATTGTTATATTTTTCAGCAACCCTACAAGACAGTCCATCTCCAGTGTGGCGCCGATTTGTTGTTCCTATGGATTATACCTTCAGTGAGCTGCATCAGGTCATGCAAATCATTTTCGGCTACAAGGATAAGCAGGATTATGAATTTATCTTTCAGAATCCAAAATTGCGTATCACCGTAGACCCCGAGCTGTATCAACAATATCGCTATTTCCAAACCGATGAAGGACGCCACTATCTGGCACACATGGTAGAGGAAGGACACGAGGTGGACACCTCTGTAGAAGTGGCATGGGCAGAAGATTTGCCAATCGATCCCCTCACCCTTAAGCACACCCAATTTTCTTACCTGTATGACTTTAGTGATGAATGGTATTACGATTTGGTGTTGATGGACATTGTCGAAGAGGGTGAGGCAGTCCCTTGTGTGCGTGAAGGATTAGGAACAGCGCCTTACGAAGAAGTGGGTGGTCGTGAAGGCTACTATGAATTGGTAGAGGTATTGACCAATCCAGACCATGCAGATCATGAAGCCGTGCGTCTGTGGGTGAATGAGATGGACTATCACTTTTATGACCAAGAGGATGTGAACGAAGCCTTAAAAAAATGGGCGATGAACAAATAAATAGCGGTTGCATTTAGTGCTTTAACGTGCTAAACTAGTAAAGCAAAGTGAAAGGAGAGGTTTTAATGAAAAATAATTCCAGATTAACGCCAGAGGGCACAAGAGATGTGTTGTTTGCAGAGAGTGAGGCGCAAAGTCATATTGAAAAATCTCTTCGCACTTTCTTTTACAATAGAGGATTTCGTGAAGTGCGGACGCCGGGCATTGAGTTTTATGATGTCTTTGGCGCAACAGATAAATATTTTCCCCAAGAAAGCATGTATAAGCTAAGCGATCATCAAGGCCGCTTGATTGTGATGCGTCCAGACTCCACCATTCCAATGGCCCGTCTTGTATCAACCAAGTTTAAAAACAAAACCATGCCCCTGCGTTTATGCTACGACCAGGTGGTATATCGCACCAGCCGCACCTTGGATGGCATTAGCCACGAAATGCGACAAATGGGTGTGGAGGTTATTGGTGCAGAAGGCGCAAAAAGTGATATTGAAATTTTAAAGATGGCCTGTGATGTTTTTGAAACCATTCAGCTAGGGGAGGACTATCGCCTAGAAATTGGCCATGTGGGTATTTTTAAAGGGCTAGTCGATGGGCTCGGCATTGATGAAGATGAACGTGCCACCTTGTTTAAAGCGGTAGAAGAAAAAAATTATTCTTCGCTCAATGATATTTTAGAAAATGTCAAAGACAAGCGAGAAGCAGCCCTTTTGCGTGTGTTGCCACGCTTGTTTGGCGGACGAGAAACCCTGAAAGAAGCAAGACAATATCTTGAGGGCGTCAGTGAAGAAATTTCCACGGCCCTTGGGCAGCTAGAGTGGATTTATAATCAATTTGAAGCGATGGGCTTGGCAGATAAGATGATGATTGACCTTGGGCTCATCAACCAAGCAGATTATTACAGTGGCTTGATTTTTAGAGGCTATGTTGGTGGCGCAGGAACAGCGGTTTTATCTGGTGGACGCTATGACCATTTGCTCAATGATTTTGGCATGACGGCGGCTGCCATCGGCTTTGGGGTGCGTGTGGATCAATTGGCAACTGTATTATTGCAGCAATCCAGTGAGGTTTATGTGGCACCCGATCTCTTATATGCCGAGGAAGCCGATTTTGCAAAGGCTTTTCAATGGTTGACCAAGGAAGGGATACGTGCCGAATGGTCGTTGGCAAACACCCTAGAAGAAGCCTTACAAGAGGCTGCTGCTCGTGGGATGTGTCGTTTAATTTATTTCCGTCAAGACACTGCGGAATGGTTGGAGGTGCAAGATGCTTAGAATTGCCTTAACAAAGGGGCGCTTAGAAAAATCAACAGTTGCTCTTTTTGAAAAAATGGGATTGGATATAGATGCCCTTCTAAACAAAGGGCGCAAACTGATTTTGCCAGTGGGCGAGGACATTACAGTGGTCCTTGCTAAGGCGCCAGATGTCATCACCTATGTGGAGCATGGGGTGTGTGACATGGGCGTTGTCGGCAAGGACACCATTGCAGAACGTGGTGGGGCTTTTTATGAAGTCCTTGACCTTGGCTTTGGCAAATGTAAATTTGTGGTGGCTGTACCAAAGGGGCATACCTTTTATGATGGCTATGACATTAAGCGTCTGGCAAGTAAGTATCCGCACGTCACCCGGGAATATTTTTCTCGCAAAGGCATGGACGTAGACATTATTAAAATTGAAGGCTCTGTGGAGCTGGCACCATTGCTTGCCCTTTCCGATGGCATTGTCGACATTGTGGAAACAGGCACCACCTTGCGTGAAAATGGCTTGGTAGAGCTAGAAGATGTGATGCAATTGAGTGCACGCTTGATTGTCAACACAGCGAGTATGAAGCTGAAGAAAAATGAAATCAATGATTTTATCGCACAAGTGGAACGTTTGGTAGAGGAGGCAGAAGGATGATGCAAACATTGATTGCCAATGGACAAGATGAATTTGAATACCTGCGTGCCTTAAAATGCCGCCAACAAGCCACCAGTGATGACATCACCAATGCGGTAAAGGGCATCCTTGAAGATGTGCGCCTCAATGGCGATGAAGCAGTATCAGCTTATACTCAAAAATTCGATGGCGTTGAAGGGCCTATTCGAGTGATTGAGGCGGAGGAGATTGCCCTTGCCAAGAAACGAGTGGATGGCAAATTATTGGCAGCCATGGAACATGCTGCAGAAAACATCCGACGCTTTCATCAGCAACAGGTGCAGCAAAGCTATGTGGATTACCGCGAAGATGGCTCCTACATGGGACAGCGAGTACGTCCCTTGGCAAGAGTGGGGTTGTATGTGCCAGGAGGCACAGCGGCCTATCCTTCTTCTGTACTGATGAATGCCATCCCAGCTAAAATTGCAGGTGTGCCAGAATTGGTCATGGTGACCCCACCCAATAAGGATGGGCAACCACGTGATGTGATTTTAGCAGCGGCAGCAGTGGCTGGTGTTGACCGCGTTTATATGGTTGGCGGCGCACAAGCAGTGGCAGCCCTTGCCTATGGGACGAGAACCATTCCGCAGGTCGATAAAATTGTTGGCCCAGGGAATATTTTTGTGGCCACTGCAAAGCGCTTGCTTTATGGGGTCGTGGATATTGATATGATTGCTGGACCAAGTGAAATCTTGGTGGTGGCAGATGAACAAGCCAATCCAACCTACATTGCTGCCGATTTGATGAGCCAATGTGAGCATGATGTGTTGGCAGGGAGTGTTTTATTGACCAATTCTAAGGACCTTGCAGCAGCAGTTGCAACGGAGATTGAACGTCAACTGCCGAGTCTTTCTCGTGCAGCTATTATTCGCCAGTCTTTAAAGGATTATGGGGTGACCATTGTCTTTGATACCATCGAAGATTGTATTGACTATGCCAATAGCGTGGCGCCTGAACACCTAGAGGTGGTGACAGCAGCGCCAGAGCGTTATCTCGGACGGATTACCAATGCTGGGTCTGTCTTTTTAGGGGCGTGGACCCCAGAACCAGTAGGGGATTATTATGCAGGTGCCAACCATGTTTTACCAACCAGTGGCACGGCACGCTTTTTTTCACCTCTCGGTGTCGACAGTTTTTATAAGCGCATGGCATTTACTTCTTATAGCCAAGAAGCCCTTCTCAATAGCCATGACGATATTGTGCTATTTGCTGAAGCAGAAGGCTTGACTGCCCATGCCAATGCGGTGAAAGTGAGGAAATAACCATGAGATTAAGTGAACGTCTAAAGGATTTATCACCCTACGCTCCAGGGAGAAGCCCTTGTGAGGTGGTGCTCAATGCCAATGAAAGCTTTGTCCTCCCATCACCAGCATTGCAACAGGAAATGGCAGCGATTCTCAATGATTTTCCCTTCAACCGCTATCCAGACCCACGCGCCGAAGAACTGTGCAAAGCCTTTGCAGACTTCTATAAGGTAAACTGGGAACACGTCACTGCTGGCAATGGTTCGGATGAGCTGATTGATTTGCTCTTTTCATGCTTGGTAGCAAGTGGCGATAAGGTCCTCACGGTGCGTCCAGATTTTTCAATGTATGGCTTTGGTGCCTATATGAATGATGTGGAAGAAGTGGTTTATCAAAAAGAGGATTATCAAATTGATGTGGAGGCCCTCTTAGCAATGGCAAAAGCCAATGATGTGGCGATGATTGTATTCTCCAATCCATGCAACCCGACAGGGATGATTTTGCCACGAACAGAAGTCGTCCGCTTAATAGAAGGCTTTGATGGCATTGTGGTTGTTGATGAAGCCTACATGGATTTTGCAGATGAAAGCGTCATGGATATGGCAGGCACGACAGCTAATTTAGTGGTACTCAAGACCTTTTCTAAGGCATTGGCAATGGCATCCTTGCGTATTGGCATGGCCATTACCACCCCAGCCATGACCCGTTTGTTGCAAACAGGAAAGGCCCCCTATAACGTGGGACGTTTGACCCAAGCCTTGGGCACCTGTGTCATGCAGCATGAGGAAGAATTGCGTGCAGGGATTTGCGCTGTGAAGGACAGCAGTGCCAATCTTGTTGCAGGAGTAGAGGGCTTGGTGGCAAAATATGCCGTTCTTGAAAGGGTATTGCCGTCTGCAACCAATTATGTGTATTTAATCACCCCAGAGGCTAAAGTGATTTTTGAAAAAATGCAGACCAAGGGGGTTCTTATTCGTCAGTCTGCTGAAAACGCATTGCGTATTTCCGCAGGGACCTTAGAAGAAAATGAAAAATGTTTACAAGCACTGGAAGCTGTGGTAAAGGAGTTGAAGGTATCATGATGGTAAAAAAAGAAAGACAAACAAAGGAGACGAGTATTTGCTTGGCTTTAGACATCACTGGTGGAGAAGTGAACATCAATAGTGGTATTGGCTTTTTTGATCACATGCTCACCGCTCTTGCAACGCATGCTGGATGGGGACTCACACTCACCTGTCAAGGGGATACGTGGGTAGACGGCCATCACACAGTGGAGGATATAGGGATTGTATTAGGACAAGCCCTTGGTGAAAGTGTGGATAAGAGCGCTATCAAAAGATATGGGAGCGCTTATATCCCAATGGATGAAGCCCTTTGCCGCACAGTGGTAGATGTCAGTGGTCGTGCCTATTTGGTTTTCAAAGGGGAAATAACGGCCCCAATGATTGGCGGCTATGACACCCAACTCACAGAAGAATTTTTCCGTGCTGTTGCCATGCAAGCAGGATTGACCTTGCATATTGAAATGTTATATGGCAAAAATGCCCATCACATGACAGAGGCTTGCTTTAAATCTGTGGCGCATGCCTTAAAAGAGGCTCTTTCAGTGCGTGAGGGTGGGGTATTGTCCACCAAAGGGGTGTTGGAATGATTGCAGTTATTGATTATGGGGCTGGCAATTTATTCAGTGTGTGCAATGCGCTGTCCTTTCTCAAATTGCCTTATCAGGTCACAAAAAATCCCACGGCTATTCAAGCAGCCGATGGGATTCTCTTGCCAGGGGTAGGGGCTTTTGCCGATGCGATGGCAAAGCTCTCGGCAACAGGCTTAGTGGCACTCCTTCAAGAGGAAGCACAAAAGAAGCCTTTCTTAGGGGTCTGCTTGGGCTTGCAAATGCTTTTTGAAGAAGGGCTGGAATTTGGCAGAACCCCAGGGTTGGGATTGTTACCAGGGGTGGTACGTCCACTAAAAAGTGGCGATTTGAAATTGCCTCATATTGGCTGGAATACCACCAAAATCGTCCATGAATGCCCCTTGACCGAAGGCATTGCAGAGGACAGTTACTTTTATTTTGTCCATTCTTTTTGTGTAGAAACAGCAGATTCCTATATCAGTCTTTCGACAACCTATGGGGAAGCCTTCCCAGCGATGGTGGCGCATGGTCATATCTTCGGGGCACAATTTCACCCAGAAAAGAGTGGCGAAGTCGGTTTACAATTACTTAGAAATTTTGGGAGGCTTGTCAAATGATTATTCTTCCTGCAATAGATATCAAAGATGGCAACTG
Source organism: uncultured Peptococcaceae bacterium (assembly GCA_947254645.1). GTDB lineage: Bacteria > Bacillota > Peptococcia > Peptococcales > Peptococcaceae > UMGS1590. The sequence goes on from CAMYDW010000001.1 coordinate 32,615, forward strand.
TGTGCGCTTGTATCAAGGAGAATTTGATACTGTTCATCAAGTGGCAGACAATCCTCTAGAAACGGCCAAGCAATTTGAGGAAGCAGGGGCAACCTGGCTGCACATGGTTGATTTAGATGGGGCCTGTGAAGGTAAACCTGTCAATGACCGTATTTTTATCGAAATTGCCCAGAAGACTTCCCTCAAGGTCGAACTGGGTGGAGGGATTCGCACCCTTGAAGACATTGCCTATTATTTGAACCATGGCATTGCTCGTATTATTTTAGGCTCTGTTGCCTTACATGATCCTGCCCTTGTGTGTGAAGCCGTGGCCAAATATGGGCCAGCGATTGCAGTGGGTATTGACGCCAAAAATGGTTTTGTAAAAGGCAATGGTTGGTTAGAAAATTCCGAAACACACTTTATCGACTTGGCAAAGGCCATGGCAGAAGTGGGAGTGGAAACCATGATTTATACAGATATTTCCAAGGATGGTACTTTGAGTGGTGCCAATGTGACCCATTATGAGCAGCTGTTGACTGTAGTGCCAAAGGTACAGCTGGTGGCCAGCGGCGGCATTCGTGATGCTTCCGACATCAAGGCCCTAAAAGAGGCAGGGCTGTATGGGGCAATTTGCGGCAAATCCTTGTATGAGGGCACCTTATCTCTACAAGAAGCATTGGCGATTGGAGGGATGTAATATGTTGGCAAAGCGTATCATTCCATGCTTAGATGTGCGTGATGGAAAAGTAGTCAAGGGGATTAACTTTGTAGGAATTAAAGAAGTGGGCGACCCTGTCACCTTGGCAAAGCAATACAGTGATGCCCAAGCCGATGAAATCGTCTTTTTAGACATCACTGCCAGCCATGAAGAGCGTAAAACCATGTTGGATGTGGTGCGCCGTACGGCTGAGGTGGTCTTTGTGCCGTTGACTGTAGGTGGTGGCATTCGCACCATTGAGGATGTGCGAGAGACCTTGCGTGCAGGCTCTGATAAGGTGGGTATTAATTCTGCGGCTGTGCGCACCCCAGAGCTAATCAACGAAGCAGCGGCACAGTTTGGTCGACAATGTATTGTGGCGGCTGTCGATGCACGTTTGGCAGAAGATGGGACTTGGCATGTGGTCATCAATGGTGGTAGAGTAGACACGGGTAAGAATTTATTGGACTGGGTCAAAGAGCTTGAAGAACGTGGTGCAGGAGAAATCCTCCTGACCTCCATGGATGCCGATGGCACAAAAAAAGGCTATGACATCGCCATGACCAAAGCCGTTTGTGATGCTGTTCGTATTCCAGTGATTGCTTCTGGCGGGGCAGGAAAGGTCGAGGATTTTGCCGATGTTTTTGAAGAAACAGGCTGTGATGCGGCCTTGGCAGCTTCGCTCTTCCATTACAATGAGCTGACCATTGATGAAGTGAAGGCATCCATGAAAGCACGTGGCATTCCAACACGATAGGAGTCATTATGGATATTAAAAAATTTTTTCAAAAAAGTGCGTTATTGCCAGTGATCGTACAAGAAAAAGGTACTGGTGAAGTGCTGATGCTGGCTTATATGAATGAAGAAAGTTTACAAAAGACCCTTGAAACAGGGTATACATGGTTCTGGAGTCGTTCACGACAAGAATTGTGGCATAAAGGGGCCATTTCAGGACATGTGCAAAAGGTGGTACGCATTCTTGGAGACTGTGATGATGATACGCTGTTAGTAGAAGTGGAGCAAACAGGGCCAGCGTGTCATACTGGCCGTCACAGTTGCTTTTTTAACACCCTCATGGAGGTAGAAGAAAAATGAAAAGCTTAGCATTGCTGTATGATGTGGTCAAAGACCGTCAAATTCATCCTGAAGAAAATTCCTACACCTGCTATCTTTTTGAACAAGGTCTTGATAAGATTTGCAAAAAAGTAGGGGAAGAAGCGGCAGAAACCATCATTGCTGCCAAAAACGGGATTGCAGAAGAAACCATTGGCGAAGTGTCTGACTTGTTGTATCATTTAATAGTGCTGTTGGTTGAACAAGGCATCCCCCTTGAAAAGGTGGATGCGCTATTAATGGCACGTGGACAAAAAATAGGCAATTTAAAAACCTTTCATCAAAGTGATCACAACAGTTAAAGGAGTTTTGTATGAGCCAACGATTTGAGGAACGTCCGCCAGTGGCTTTTGGTGGAATGATGGTGGCCTTGTCAGTGCTTTTGGCTGCAGGGACAAAAATTTTTCCAATTTTAATAGGATTTTTTGCTGCCATCCCGTTGGCGTTGGCTGGTTTGCATTTATCGACACGCGACAGCTTGGTGTCTGCTGCAGCGGCGACCTTATTGGTAGGTCTTTTCTTTGGACCATTTTTTGGCTTGGCGTTTTTATTCCAATATGCTATTTTAGGTGTTTTCACAGGCTTGGCGGTTAAAAAGCAATGGACCTTTAAACACCTTTTTCTGGTGGCATGGGTGATTCAATGTATCGGGATGCTCGTTTTCCTTGGCATACAATTTGCCATTGCAGGCTTTGACCTTACTGCGACTTTAAAGCCCTACCTAAACATGGAAAATGAAATGATTGCCATAGCCAAAGAGATGCATCTTTTTGAACGCATGCAGACCACGAAGATGGATGCATACACCATAGAAACCCTCTTTAGACAAAGTATGCAATTTTTTATGAAGATATTACCAGCTGCCTATGCTGGCTTAACAGCAGTGATGGTGGCGGTTCATTTATTCCTTTTCCGAGTGGTTTGTAAGCGTCTGCGCCTAGGAAATGGCCTTGCAACACCTGCCTATGACCAAGTGATTATGCCTGTTACACTGCTCATTCCCTTGATTGGATGTTGGATTATTCTTCTTGCAAAAGAAATTTTTCCTTCTGAAATCTTGTGGTTGGTGGCACTTAATGGTATGGTTATCTGTATAGGTGGAATGGGTATCGGTGGCCTCTCTTTAATCTTGCATAACATTCGCTGGCGTGCGTTGGCGATGCCTTTTAAAATGGTGTATGCACTGATTTTCTTTTTGATGGGGCAATACTTATTTATTGTGGCCGCCTTTATTGGCATTTTTGATACCATTCTAGATTTTAGACACTTGCGTACGCAAACAAAGGAGTAGTGATTGTATGAAAGTCATTTTATTAGAAGATGTGGCGAAAGTCGGTAAAAAAGGCGAAGTGGTTGAGGTAAAGAGTGGGTACGCTCATAACTTCCTTTTTAAAAATAATGTGGCATTAGAAGCAACAAAAGGCAATTTGAAAAAATTAGCTGACAAGCAAGCACAAGAAGCAGAAGAACGTGCTTATGAAAAAGCCCAAGCGGAAAGTGTGGCAAAAGAATTAGAAAGCCTTAAAGTGGTCATCAAAGCCAAAGAAGGTGCCAATGGCAAATTGTTTGGTACCATCACCAACAAGGAAGTGGCAGACCACATTAAAAATACCCACAACATTGATTTGGATAAGCGTAAAATCATTCTTGATGAAAAAATCAAAGAATTAGGCACTTATCAAGCAACTGTGAAATTGCATCCAGAAGTGAAGATGACCCTTCGCATCCAAGTCGTTGGCGAATAAAAACCAAAGCCTCTATTTTAAAATAGAGGCTTTTTTAGTGCATATATTTAGCGTAAATGCTGTTTAAGGTGGAGAAAAAGTCGATGGATATTGGCCCATCAATTAAAGAAGCACGACTGAAAAAAGGTGGAGTCAGCAAGAATTGGCAAACAAGGTCTATGTCACACGACAAACCATCTCTAAATGGGGTATTTCTCGTATCAACGCTATCAATTGAATTTAGAAAAAACAGATGACAAAAACGCCTGAGCGGTGGCTCAGGCGTTTTTGCTTTACTCTCAAATAAGCATGATATTGTTTTTATCTATTGTGAAAGCTATAATGAAGGGCATAGCTTTTAAATATGACGATAAGGATTTGGGAAGATGAAGGAGGTGGGCCGTGCTTTTTAATACAGTGGCGTATTTTATTTTTTTAGCGGTTGTTTTTTCTTTGTATTGGCTCTTGCCATGGCGCTTGCGCTACCTCCTTTTGTTTGTGGCAAGCTATTATTTTTATATGCAATGGAATGCCTTTTATGCCCTTTTGCTTGCTGGCGTGACGCTGGTTTCCTATATTGGCGGGCGTTTGATTGAGTCGGATGAGGATGCCAAAAAACGCCGACTGGTGCTCTTTTCTTGTATCATTATCTGCTTAAGTGTCTTGAGTCTTTTTAAATACTTCAATTTCTTTGTACAGAACATGAATTATTTATTGACGATGGCCCACCAACCAGTGTTGACATGGACATCGCGATTGATTTTGCCAGTAGGGATTTCCTTTTATACCCTGCAATCTCTGGGCTACTTGATCGATGTTTATCGTCGTGAGGTGTATGCAGAAAAAAACCTCATTAAATATGCGCTCTTTGTATCGTTCTTTCCACAATTGGTGGCAGGGCCAATAGAGCGCTCTAAAAATTTGTTGACCCAACTCAATACCAAAAAAGAGTTTTCAATGGAGAACCTTCGCCGAGGAGCGCTACTCATTCTTTGGGGGCTTTTTGTGAAGGTGGTGATTGCAGACCGTGCGGCCATTTTTGTAGATGCTGTTTACAATCAACCTTCTACCTATAAAGGCTTCTTTATTTTAATGGCGACCTTGCTCTTTTCTGTACAGATTTATTGCGACTTTTATGGCTATTCGACCATTGCGAGGGGCACGGCGTTGACCTTGGGCATTCGCTTAATGGACAACTTCAATGCGCCATATTTTTCTCAAAGCATCAAGGAATTTTGGCGCCGTTGGCACGTTTCCTTGTCCTCTTGGTTTAAGGATTATCTGTATATTCCCCTTGGTGGCAGTCGCTGCCGAAAGGAGCGAAAATGGTTCAATCTGATGGTGGTCTTTGGGGTAAGTGGCCTGTGGCATGGGGCTTCTCTTAGCTTTGTATTTTGGGGCTTGCTCAATGGGCTTTATCAGGTCCTTGCAGATTGGCTGGCGCCACTGCGAAAAAGGGGTGCGGCCCTTGAAAGCAAGCCGATGATGAAGGTCCTCAAGACCGTCATCACCTTTTTCCTCATCACCTTTGCTTGGCTCTTTTTTAGAGCCAATGGTTTCCAGAAGGCCCTTTCTTTGTTGAAAAGCATGCTTTTAGAGGGAAACTGGCATATTTTCTACGATGGCTCTCTCTTTACCTTGGGCATCACGCAGCCTCAATTTTTGGTTTTGTTGGCAGCGATTGTGTTGCTTTTTGTCGTGGATTATCAAAAATACAAGCAAGTGGACATGGTGTCTGTTTTGTTGCACCAACCACTTTTAATCAGAGTATTTGTGGAAGTCTTATTGGTCTGTTGGTTATTGGTTTTTGGTTGTTATGGAGAACTCTATGATACGGCAAGCTTTATCTATTTCCAATTTTAAAAAAATCGGCAAGGCGGGCACTTGGGTGCTCTCTTTTGTGCTGCTTTTTTCTTTGGTGGTAGGTTTGTTGAACCATAGCTATGTAAAGGTCGATGAATGGTCACGCATTATGTGGCACAGCTTTTATCAAGAAGAAAAAATAGATGCTGTTTGCTTAGGCAGCTCCCACGTGTATTGCAATCTTGACCCCGCCGTTCTTGATCAAGAAACTGGCGAGCGTCATTTTAATTTAGGCACGTCGAACCAACGTGTGCAAGAGTCCTACTACAATCTCAAGGAGGCCAATAGACGTTTTGACCTCAAAAAGGCTTATGTGGAGTTGTACTACCTGCCTTCCACAGGGATTGAAGGACAGTATGACAAAAAGGCAAATGATTTTGTGAGTTGGCGCAATACCGACTTTATCTCGCCCTGGTCACCAGTCAAATACGAGGCCATCTGGGATATGAATGACAGCACCCATCTGTTAGACGCGACCTTTCCCTTCTTGCGCTTTAGGGCGCATCTTTTTGAAGGAAACTATGTGAAGGCCCGTTGGGCACAGAAGAAAACGTCCGAGTACCAGCAATACAAGTACCACGAAGACTTTGCTGACGGCAATGGTGCAGTGGATTATCAGCCAAGGGGCTATTATGCATCGAGTCGCATCTTGGGCAATGATACGGTTTTTGAAGCAAGGCGCACAGCACAAGAAATGACCTTGAGCGAAGATGCCAAGACTTATCTTTTGAAAATCATTGACTATTGTAAAAAAGAAAACATTGAGCTGACCTTTTTCATTGCACCAATCTGGCAAACAGAATTATTGGCCACCGAGGGGTATGACCAATACACTGCTTCTGTGAAAAATTTTTCGCGTAGCCATCACATTCCTTTTTATGATTTTAATTTGTGCAAAGAGGAAGCCCTTGATTTGAGCAGTGCAGACTATTTCCACGATGTCGGCCATTTGAATCAGACAGGCGCCGCACGCTTTTCCAAATTTTTTGCTGCAACGGTCCATGCCAATCCGAATAAGGCACAAGAGCTTTTCTATGACACCTACCAAGAAAAGCAAGGGCATAGTGCACCACAATTTTATGGGGCCTATCTTCGCTCATCAGACAAAGACCACGCAACGACAATGCGTCTAAAGCAAGAGGCCTATCAGCCGACTTGGCAAGAACGTATTCGCAAAGGATTTATTGCTGAAGCGCCACCGCAGGTCAAGGAGGTCAAGCAAGAGCGTACCTTGTATATGGCCGTCAATCAACCAGAAGCGATGGAGTATCAGGTTTATTATGTCAAAACAAAGAAGGCCCAAGGAAAGCAGCCCGAGGGCGAGAAAGTCTTGGTGCAAGATTTTTCCGATGTTTGGCATTTGCCAATGCCAAAGGATGACCATGGGCTTTACACCATTGTTTGGCGCTTAAAGGCGGCACCATCGATCATACACAAAAGGGAGATTGCTTTTTAAGGATTGCCGTGAATAAAATAAAGCTCCCCAGTGTCATGCTTTTGCCCATGACATTGGGGAGTTGCTTTATATGGCGTATTAGGTGCCACAAAAAGTGACATAAGGTTGATTCATTTCTATAGGGCCAAAGGCCTTGTGGCTTTCATCATAACTAAACGGGTTTTTGAGGGCTTTGTAGAAACGCTCGTAAAGGGTGAAGTCTCCTTGTTGCGCTTCTTCAATAGCACGTTGCACCCAGTAATTTCGCAAAACAACACTTGGATTGATGGTTTTCATCTCTGCACGTGCTTCTTCAAGGGGCCGTTCTTTGATGACCTGTGCCGTCCATGCCGCCAGCCACTCTTGGAAAAGGGCTTCTTGATAAGGGGCCTCCTCTAGGGCGCCTATGGTCAAATCAATAAATGTCTGATGAAAATCCAGAGAGGTTTTTTCTAGCATGGCAATAAAGTCTGCGGCCACTTGGTTATTTTCCTTGCTCGCAGCTTGTAGCCCTAATCGTGCACGCAAATGCTGGTAATAGGATTCGGTAAAGACTTGTCGATAGGTATCGGTGATGTCATTAAAGATGCTCTTTGTGCGTGCCCCTTCTTCACGGAGCAGCGGCATCAGGGCTTCGCCTAAGCGGTGGAGATTCCAGAGGGCGATGGCAGGCTGATTGCCGTAGGCATAACGTCCATGATGGTCAATGGAAGAAAAAACAGCTTGGACATCAAAGGCATCGAGCATGGCACAAGGTCCATAGTCGAAGGTTTCGCCAGAAATGGCCATGTTATCGGTGTTCATCACCCCATGCACAAAGCCGTAGGCCAACCATTTTGCCACCGTTTCTGCTTGTGATTTGACCACAGCCTCATAGAAAGCATGGTAGGGCTGTGGGTGGTTTGCTACTTGTGGATGATGGCGCTTGATGGCATAGTCAACGAGGGCCTTTAAGTCCTCTTTGGTGCCTGCTGTTGCTGCATAAGTAAAGGTGCCGACACGGAGATGGCTGGTCATGACACGGGTCAGAATCGCCCCAGCCTCTGGGTGTTGACGATAGATGTCTTCCCCAGTGGTGACGAGGGCAAGAGAGCGTGAGGAGGGAATGCCAAGCTGATGCAGTGCTTCAGAGAAAAGATATTCCTTTAGCATGGGGGCAAGGGCCGCTCGGCCATCTCCGCCACGAGAGAAGGGTGTTGGCCCAGAGCCTTTGAGCTGCAAATCAAAGCGTTGGCCTTGAGGGTTCACCACCTCTCCAATCAGATTGGCACGCCCATCTCCCAACATGGTCAAGTGACCATATTGGTGGCCCATATAGGCTTGGGCAATCGAAGAAGCATTTTCTGGATATTGATTGCCAGCAAACATCTGTAGGCCTGTTTCCTTTAAATTAAAAGCCTCTAAACCGAGGGTCTCGGCAAGGTCGTCATTAAAATAGAGGAGGGTGGGGTCTGCCACCTCATGGAGGGGTATTTTTTTATAAAAAAGTGCCGGTAGGCGTTCATAAGAATTGTCAAATGGAATAGATGTCTTCATAATAGCTCCTTTCATAAAACGAAGGTTTTGTTGATAGAAGATATACCCATAAGACACTAGGAATAAAGAAAAGACATGACCTGCATCCTTCAGCATGGGATACGAGTCATGTCTTTTTTATGTGTGGATTACGCGTTGTCACTGAAATATTGATGGATTTCAGTGTCGCAACCATTTTTTTCTAAGCCACGTAAAATCAGTTTTTTGCCTAAATGGTAGATGACCGCAAAGAGAGGGACCCCGATGAGCATCCCAACAAATCCCCACAAGCCACCAAAGAGCATGATGGAGAATAAAACCCAGAACCCTGGAAGGCCTGTGGAGCTGCCTAGAATTTTCGGCCCAATGATATTGCCGTCCAGTTGTTGTAAAAATAAGATAAAAATGGTGAAGGTCAAGCAATGAATTGGATTTTCCAATAGTAACACCAACATACAAGGGATGGCGCCAATAAAAGGACCAAAGAAAGGAATAATATTGGTGACCCCAATGATGGTACTAATCAATAGGGGGGAATCTAACTGGAGAATAGAGACCCCAATAAAGCAAATCACCCCAATAATGGCTGAATCAATAATTTTGCCAATAAAGAAGCCGCTGAAAATCCGATCGGCAAACTTGACTTCAGAATAAATAGGCAGTGCCCATTTTTGTGGCACCAATCCATAAAGGACCAATTTGGCTTGCGCCGCAAACTTTTTTCGACCTGCCAAAAAATAAAAGGCGACAATGAAGCCTAAAATAAGGTTTTTCATGATGGTGACGAGGTTGGTCAATTTGCCAACCATGCCACTGACAAATTCCCCGATAGCAGGCAAGAAATCAGATTGTACCCAAGCATCAATACGATTGATGATGCGTGGCTCAATTGGATATTTTTGGAGGGTGTCGTTAAAGGCAGAGACAAAGCTTTCAATTTGTCCTGGCAGTGCAACGGCAAGACCGATGATGCTTTTTTCAAGCTGTGGCAATAAGAGGAGTACCAAAACCAATACCAAGACAACAGCCATAAGCATGGTCAGTGTGACAGAAATCCCAACCACCCATTTCTTTTGGGCAGGACTATTGAGCCGTTGGCTCAGCATCTTTTCCAAGCGATTACAAACAGGCGTTAATAAATAGGCAATCACAAAGCCATAAATAAACGGCATTAGAATGGCTGTGAATTTTTTGATAAACAGCCCCAAACCATGGCGATTCAATAGCAACAATACGCAGAAAAAGGTGCCAATTAAAATAAACGCCCCAATGCGTAAAAGCCGATGACGGCTTAGTCTTTCTTCGTTAGAAATAAAACCACTCCTTTTAATCAATCCCACAATACGAAAGAGAGTTGTATGACTTTTTATCATGATAATAAAAAAAACAAGGTCTGTCCACTATTATCAAGGTAAGGAAAGAAACACCTCTGTTATCTACCAAGGGAAAAATAGCTGTTGCTTTTATTTTTTTATCAAGAAGGGTATTTCTTTAGTAACCTCTTTTTTTATGAGGTGATAGAGGAACTTGTTGTTGAATCAGTGTTATCCAATGAAAACTGGCGCATTCAATTGATTAGGAGGAATGATTGATGCTAGAGTCAAATGTTAAAGAATTGATTAATGAACAAATTAACTTGGAGTTTTATTCAGGATATCTTTATTTGGATTTTTCCAATTACTACAATGAAATTGGCTTAGATGGTTTTGCCAATTGGTACGAGGTCCAAGCCAAGGAAGAATTGGACCATGCAATTTTATTGCGCAAATATCTGCACAACAATGATGAAAAGGTCGTATTTGATGCCATTGCACAACCAAAGGCCACTTACAAGACCGCCAAGGACCCACTTCAACTTGGCATTGCTCATGAACAAGCCGTCACTAAAAAAATTAATAAAATATATGCTGCTGCCGATGAGGCGCATGACTATCGTACCATGCAATGCTTTGACTGGTTTGTCAAGGAGCAAGGGGAAGAAGAAAAAAATGCCCAAGACCTTCTCAAAAAGTTTGAGCTTTATGGCTCAGACCCAAAAGGCTTGTACGCCCTCAATCAAGAATTATTGGCACGTGTCTACAATCCCCCATCATTAGTACTATAATTGTTTTTTGTTCAAGCCTAGAGGTCTTCTCTAGGCTTTTTCTTTTGTGTTAAAATAATAGGCATAGCTATGAGATGGTTGATAATGAATAAAATACAGAGGAGTTAAAAATGGAATCCTATATTCGTGTAGCAAGTGGCTTAGAAAAAGCAGATGTGGTACTGAAAAATGCACAGGTGCTCTCATTTTTTACCAATCAAATTCTTACAGGAGATGTAGCAATCGTGGGAGAGACGATTGTGGGCATTGGCGAATACCAAGGCAAAGAAGAAATTGATTGTACAGGCAAGTATGTGACCGCTGGGCTGATTGATGCCCATATGCATATTGAATCCACCATGGCAACGCCCTTGGTTTTTAGCAAATACGCCTTGCCCCAAGGCACCACAGGTGTATTTATTGACCCTCATGAAATTGTCAATGTGGTTGGCCTTAAGGGATTGGACTTTATCCTCTCGCAGACGGCCCTTTCACCCATCGACTTTTATGTGATGATGCCCTCCTCTGTGCCAGCAACATCCTTTGACCACAACGGCGCTGGACGCATCACAGCAGAGGACATGGCCCCGTATCTCGCCTCAGGCAAGGTGTTTGGCTTGGCAGAAGTGATGCGCTTACCAGAGGTGCTTTCTGGTGACAAAGAAACCCTCGATATTCTCGCTTTATTTGAGCAGCATATCAAAGATGGCCATGCCCCAGGCTTACATGGCAAAGCCCTTCAAGCCTATAAGGTGACAGGGATTGACAACGACCACGAAGCAGAAAATTTTGAAGAAGCCTTAGAGAAATTACAAGCAGGCTTTAAGGTGCTCATCAGAGAAGGGAGTGCCGCGCGAAACCTAGAAAAAATTGTCACAGGCTTGGTGCGTGAGGGCATTCCCCTGGAAAACTGTATGTTCTGCACCGATGATAAGCACCTAGACGACATTCAAATAGAGGGCCACATCAACCTCTGTGTGCGTAAGGCGATTGCCCTAGGTGTTGCACCTATTGAAGCCTATAAGATGGCAAGCTACCATACTGCTCGCAGTGTTGGCCTAAAAAATGTGGGTGCCATTGCTCCAGGCTATAAAGCGGATATTTTAGTGCTTGAGGATTTGGCAACAGCACGTCCAACAATGGTCATGAAATCTGGCAAGGTCATTGATATGGCTGCACTGCAACGCCAACCAGTACCAAAGGTGAAGGATGCCCATCTGGTGCAAACCATGCATCTACCAACTATCACCGCCAATGACCTTGCCCTCTCTGTTGCGCCTGAACAACCAGTGATTGCGCTGGTGCCTTATTCCCTCATCACAAAAAAAGAAATTGCAGCAGTGCCTCAAAAAGACGGTGTCTTTCAAAGCAATGACACCTTTAATAAAATCGCAGTGATTGAGCGCCACCATGCCACTGGCAATATTGGCGTTGGCATCCTCAGTGGATTCCATCTCAAAAATGGCGCCATCGCTTCGAGCGTTTCTCATGATGCCCACAATGTCACTGTGGTAGGGGACAATGACCAAGATATGCTGATGGCCCTTCAAGCCCTGCAAGAAAGCCAAGGGGGCTTGGTCTTGGTTTCCGAGGGAAAGATTCTTCATCAGCTCCCCCTTCCATTGGCAGGGGTGATGAGCTTGGACGAGGGCAATGTGATTATTGATACCCTCAGTACCATGATTGCCAAAGCCCACGCATTGGGGATTCCAGAAACAGTGGACCCATTTATGACCCTTTCCTTTTTAGCCTTGGCAGTCATTCCAGAAATTCGCATCACAGACAAAGGCATGTATGATGTGAGTGAGCAACGCTTTATGCATTAAAAAGTGTCAATCAGATTCCTCATTAACTTATATATCCACAAAGAAATTGTAATGGAAAAGCACTGTAAAATTTTTGTTTTTCACCCTTTTACAGTGTAAAATGGGAAGGAAAATGAGAGTTTGAAAAACTGTAGTATAGAAGGATAAGAGGAGAATAACAGTGGCAATACATGAATTAGAAGAAGCAGGTCGTTGCCTGCAATGTAAACGCCCATTATGTCGTCAAGGGTGTCCAATCAATACCAATATTCCAGAAATGATTCGCTTATTTCAAAATAATGAATTAGAAACGGCTGCACAAATGCTTTTTGAAAACAATCCCCTCTCTGTGGTGTGTTCGTTGGTGTGCAACCATTCTAATCAATGCGAAGGCAAATGTGTGCGTGGCATCAAAGGGGCTCCAGTGCATATTTCAGCGATTGAAAATTATATATCAGATTCTTGCTTTGACCGCATTAAAATTGCCCAAGCAAACCCTAATGGCATGAAGGCGGCAGTGATTGGTGCAGGGCCAGCAGGGATTACCATTGCCATGATTTTGGCAAGTCGTGGCTATAAAATCACGGTGTTTGAGGCACGTGATAATATCGGTGGCATCATGCGTTATGGTATTCCAGAGTTCCGCTTGCCACACAGCATTTTAGACCGCTATTATAAGAAAATGAAGGAAATGGGCATTTTGTTCCGCTACAATTTCACCATCGGTGGCAATGTGACCCTAGCAGATTTATTTGCAGATGGCTACAAGTCTGTCTTTATTGGCACTGGGGCATGGCGTCCAAAGCGTATGCTGATTCCTGGGGAAACCTTTGGCAACGTGCATTATGCCATCAGCTATTTAAACAACCCTGAAGCGATTGACCTAGGGGAATCGGTTGCCATCTTTGGTTCAGGAAACTCTGCCATGGACGTGGCACGTACCGCAGTGCGTCAAGGGTGCAAAGATGTTCGTGTTTATGTGCGTCGTGACGCTGTATCTGCTTCTGAAGAAGAATATGAATATGCCCTCTTGGATGGGGTGAAGTTTATCTTTAGACGCACTGCCATTGCCTTCCATGATGAAGGCCCAATGATTTGCGATATTGATATTGATGAAAACAATCGCTTACACGTGCTCAAAGAAACGGCCCACATTGAGCCAGCAGATAGCATGATTATCGCTGTTTCTCAAGTGCCAAAGCGTCGTTTGGTAGAACACAATGAAGATTTGCATTTGAATGAACAGGGCAATCTGAAAATTGACGAAGACGGCAACACCACCATGCCAGGGGTTTTTGCCTCTGGAGATGTTGTGACTGGGGCAAAAACAGTGGTGCATGCCGTTGAATACTCCAAAAAAATTGCCGATGAAATGGACAAATATATGCAGTCTCAAGCATCAGCAGAATAACATAAGATTAAAAGACATTGCTTCAAGCAATGTCTTTTTTTGATAAAAACAGGACATCATGTGTATGTTATTGATATAACGTACTGTTTTTATGGAGGAATGCAAATGAATGAGAACAACCTAGCAGCGCTAAAAGGCAACGTATTGGTCATAGGCAATTCAGGTGTAGGAAAATCCACACTGATCAATGCGGTTGTTGGCGATGATGTTGCAGAGGTTTTTTGGGGAACGACTTCAGGCACTAAAGAAATAAAAGCCTATGAAAATCCAACCTTGCCCTTTCGACTCATAGATACCATTGGCTTTGAACCAGATTTTTTTAAAAAATGGAAAGCCATTCATGCCGTCAAGAAATGGATGCATAAAGGGCTTAGACAAAAAAGAAATGATGCCAATATCAATGTGATTTGGTTTTGTGTCAGTGGCACCGAACGGAAGCTCTTTACAAAAACAATAGAAAGCTTGCTCAAAGCCACAGAAACCTTTAAATCTGTGCCAATTATCGTGGTGATTACAAAGTCCTATTCTGTGCCAGAGCGTGAAGAAAATATTCAAATGGTTTATGATGCCTTTGCGACCTTCAAAAGCAAGGAGCGACTGATAGATGTGATTCCTGTTGTGGCAGAGACCTATGTTCTCAATGAGGACGCTTTTGCCGCCCCAACAGGCATTGCCACACTGATTGAAAGAACAAATAGCATCCTGCCAGCAGGGGTAAAGGCGGCGGAAGGAGATATTTTTAATTATCTCAAGCATCGTAAATTATTTGCAGCCCAGCGAATTGTATTGACAAGTACGCTGGTGTCTTTAGCCGCTCATATCGTGCCTGGTCCTGTCGTGGATGACATGATTCAAAAAGAAAGCATTAAGCAAGAGGTGTCACGCATCGCTAAAATTTATGATATTCCCCTGAATGACCAGACAAAGAAAATATTAGAAGCTGCCTTAAAAAACAGCAGTGATGGATTGATGAAAAAATTCACTGTTGGTAAAATTCTTCAAAAAATCAATAAAAAGAATCTACCAGTGCAGCTTGTCGCAGCCGTGATTTCGGCCAGTGTGGTTTTTGTCTATGGACAAGCAGCCATTTATGCCTTTGAGCAAGTTGCAGTGGGGAAAAAATCGCTAGAAGATGTGCAATGGCTTTCAGCGCTGTTGAGTAAAAAGTTTGATGAACATTTCTTTGAACAAGTGGCGATTATCTTAAATAATGTCGCTGACAATGGCAATGCAAAAAATATCTTGAAAAATATTTATGACGTCTTAAATATTTTTAAAAAGCAATCCTAAATCAAAAAAGATTCAACATGATAGTTGAATCTTTTTTTGAACAATATGTTAGCATAGGCTAACAATAGGGTATATATATGTTAGGAATAGGCGCTGAATCCTTGGCACTGTTCTAACAATAAATATCTGATAAAGGAGAATGTGTATGTCACTTATTAACAAAGAAATCAATGATTTTAAGGTACAAGCGTATGTAAACAATAGTTTTCAAGAGGTATCTAAAGAGGACCTCATGGGGAAATGGAGTATTTTCTTTTTCTACCCTGCAGATTTTACCTTTGTATGCCCAACGGAGCTGGAAGATTTAGCCGATAAATATGAAGCCTTCCAAGCGGCAGGGTGTGAAGTCTATTCTGTATCCACAGACACCCACTTTGTACACAAGGCTTGGCAAGATGCATCAGAACGTATTCAAAAAATTAAATTCCCAATGCTCGCAGACCCTACCCATGTATTGAGTCGCGACTTTGAAGTGCTGATTGAAGAAGATGGTTTAGCAGAACGTGGCACCTTTATCATCAACCCAGAAGGCAAGATTGTTTCCTATGAAGTGAATGCTGGCAATGTCGGCAGAAATGCGGATGAACTTTTGCGTAAACTTCAGGCTTGCCAATTTGTACATGAGCATGGTGATCAAGTATGCCCTGCAAGATGGCAACCAGGCGCCGAAACCTTAAAACCAAGCCTAGATTTGGTTGGTCAATTATAAGACAAAAGACACACCTTACTGGTGTGTCTTTTTCTTTGGATAATGCAATGTTGAGACATCAATGCCTTCTCGTTCCAGCAAATAGCATTTCCATGCCAATCCACCGCCAAAGCCAGTGAGATTGCCGTGTTGGCCAATCACACGATGACAAGGAATGACAATTGAAAATGCGTTATGTCCTACTGCACCGCCAACGGCCTGTGCAGACATTTTTTTGTGAGGATGTTCTTTTGAAAGGGCCTTGGCAATATCTCCATAAGTAACCATTTCGCCATAAGGAATGGTGGAGAGTATTTCCCAGACGCGCTTTCTAAAAGGCGTGGTATCAATCTCTAGCAGTGGCAAGAAAGAAGGCTCTTGCCCAGAAAAATACAAATCCAGCCAAGCCTTCGTTTCTTCAAAAATGAGAAGGGTGGCTTTTTGATTTTCTACCGCTGCATACCTGTTTGTTCCAAGGGGCTTTTCAAACCAAATCCCTGTCAAGCCATGGCCATTGCTCGTCAGTCGCAACGGGCCGAGCGGGGCCTTGTAATAATAGGTGTAGGTCATTAATATCCCCTCCTTTATTTTGCGGAAGAGCGTTGTCGTGGCTCTTTGATCACAAAGGAAAGGAGCAACGGCAACAAAGACAGAAAGGCCAATAGATGAAAGGTGGTGGACAATCCATATAAATCCCCGATTTTTCCAAGTAGTGGCGCCATGATGCCACCAAGGCTCACAGAAATGCCCAAGGTGATACCAGAAGCAAAGCCGATGTGATTAGGGAGATACTGTTGACCAAGTAAAATCATTGGGCTGTATCCTAGGCTGATGCCAAGGCCTAAAAAGACCACCATACAGCAAAGCCATACAAATTGTTGTGTCCATAAAAAGAGAAACAAACTTGGTGTAAGAATAAAAAGAGAAAAAGTCAGTACTCGTTTTTGCCCGAAAAGATCGGCAAGCCTTCCTCCGAAAATCGCCGCAAAGGCCGCTGACGCATAGTACAAGCTTAATAAACTGTTGCCAGTGGTCTTTGATAAATCGAGGGCCTCAATAAAGTAGAGCACCATAAAGGTGCTAATGCCTGCAAAAATAATGGAACGAAAAACAATCAATGCACTCAATTTGATAAATTCTCCCCAGTGGTCGGTGCCGTGGCAAGCTTCCTCTGGGTTCTCGGATTGTTCCTTTTCTACCCTTAGACGATGGGAAGAAAAGGTGGCAACCAGTGCAAAAATCAGTGCTGGGGCAACAAAAATCAAGGTCCCTTTTAAGCCAAATAGTGCCATCACAGAGGTGGCAAAAATCGGCCCTAGGGTAAATCCTAAATTACCCCCAAAGGAAAAAATCCCAATGCTGACGCCCTTGGCACCAGTCCTTGCCTGCCGATTGACCACCTGAGCTGCTTGGGGATGAAACATCGCCACTCCAATGCCACTGATGACAACTGCCATACAAAGAAACACAAAATTTGAGAGCCAACCAGTCAGGGCCATGCCGCCACCCGCTAAAAGCACGCCAATGGTCATGCGATAGGGCTTGTTGCTTTTGTCTGCCAAATAACCAAACAACGGTTGAATGATGGAGCCCACCAAGTTAGACACCATGACCAATAGCGCCGCAGTGGTGTAATCATAATGATAGGTAGCCACTAAAAAAGGCAAAATCGCTGCCAATACCCCCTGGTTTAAATCTGCGCAGAGATGGCCAAAGGTCATGAGAATAGGAAACTGTTGTTTTTGCATAAAAAACTCCTTCTAGCATAAAATCGTTCTTTCATTATAGGCCAAAACCAGATAGAAAGTCCAATCCTCTGCGGATGTTTTTTTAGCAATATGAATTTTTGAGTCTATAGAGGGATTTGTGATATGATAATAAAATGAGTCGTCAAGAAGAACACAGCCAGAAGCCTGTGATAAAAAGTGATTTTACATGACAATAAAGCGAGGCGGAAATAATGACCCAAGCAGAACGTTTAGATTTTTTAGTGAAGGCCTTTCAAGAAGAAAATGAAGACTATCAGAGGCTAGCTTGGCCAAAGACCCAGCAGGAAAAAGAAGAACGCTTGCGTTCCTTGATGAATGTGCGTGTGCCGAAGCCTTTAGACGAGGATGTATTGGCAGTGCAGGATGCTTATTTACAAGCCTGTGCAAAGGAAAAAGGCATTGTGCCACTTTCTGATTTAGCGTCTGTGGCAACACAATACCCCACGTCCACCCATCTCCATGCCGACAAGCTCATCCTTTGGCAAGGGGATATCACGCGTCTAGAATGCGATGCCATTGTCAATGCTGCCAATGCCCAAATGTTGGGCTGCTTCATTCCCATGCACCATTGCATTGACAACTGTATTCACACCTTTGCTGGCGCGCAGCTGCGTGTGGATTGTCATCAACGCATGAGCCAATTACGCAAAATCCATGGGGGGAGCTACCTTCAACCGACAGCAGTGCCGATGCTCACAGAAGCCTATAATCTGCCTGCCAAGAAGATTGTGCATATTGTTGGTCCGATTGTAGAAACTGTCTTGAATCCCACTCACGAAGCCTTGCTGGCAGCGTGTTATCAACGCATCCTCAACCTATGCGCTGAAGAGGGCTTGAAGAGTGTGGCATTTTGTTGCATTTCTACAGGTGTTTTTCGTTTCCCAAATGCGCGTGCAGCAGAGATTGCCACAGAAACAGTGTGTGCATGGTTAGATGCCCACCCAATGAAGATGGAGAAGGTGATTTTTAATGTGTTCAAAGATGAAGACAAAAGGCACTATGAGCAATGCCTTCAATAAGGACTTAAACGATGGCTATCGTCTGACCATTGCCCAAGGACTGAATGGGATGCAGTCCTTTCAACAAGGCTTCAGTGATGGAGAGGTCGGTGAGCTGCCTCTTTATACAAGGTTAAAGCAAACCATTGATGAAGCCGATGCCATTGTCATCGGTGCAGGCGCCGGGCTGTCCACTGCTGCTGGACTCTCTTACAGTGGCGAGCGATTTGAAAGGTATTTTTATGATTTTGCCAGTACCTTTGGCATAAAAGACATTTATTCAGGAGGTTTTTATCCCTTTCCAGATGATGGCACCCGCTGGGCCTGGTGGAGTAGACATATTTATTACAATCGCTTTGTCATGCCGCCAAAGTCCGCCTATCAAGACCTGTTGGCCTTGGTACAGGACAAGAATTATTTTGTCATCACCACCAATGTAGACCATCAGTTTCAAAAGGCTGGCTTTGATAAAGCACGCCTCTTTTATACCCAAGGGGACTATGGCCTCTTTCAAAGTCCAGATGGAAAAAATCGCCAAACCTATGACAATGAAGCGTGGGTGATGGCGGCAATGGCCAATCAAGGCTTTGTGAAGGATGGTGACGGGATTTACCAAGTGCCTGATGATAGGAAGCTTCGTATGCAGCTGCCCCAAGAGTTGATACCCACCTGTCCTCTGAATGGTGGACCTGTGGTGATGAATTTACGTGCTGATGATTATTTTGTTGAGGATGAAGGCTGGCAACGTGCTTCTCATGCGTATGCCTCTTTTTTAAAAGCCCATCGTCATCAGCAGGTGCTGTTTTTAGAGCTGGGTGTTGGTGGCAACACCCCAGTGATTATCAAATATCCTTTTTGGCACATGACCATGAACAATCTTCAAGCCACCTATGCTTGCTTAAATTTCGGTGAAGCCCATTGCCCACTAGAAATTGAAGACCGTGCCCTTTGCCTCAATGGCGATATTGGCGAGATTCTGCAAGCCCTGCGAGCACTTTAAAGAAACACTTACGGGAAACCGTAAGTTTTTTTAGTAGAGGGAAAAAGAGGTATATGATTATAAAGACCAAAAACAGAGAGGGGTGTAGCGATGCGTTATCTGCTTCGTGATGATAAATTGATCATGGCTGACACAGCATTGGAGCGGGCCTCTGATTTTTATGTGGAAACAGTCGCGCCAAGTGCCTTTAAGCATCCAGAAAAAACACCAAATGCTTTTTTAGAGGTGGGAGAGGAAAGTCGCCATGCATCGGTGTGGATTTTTCCAGACTATATTTATGGCGCTGTTCGCCATCTGAATAACCTGCACAAAAAAGAGGGCACGTCATATTTTTATGTCACCGCAAAAGGCTTGACCATCATTGAACGTGGCCAATGGTTTGAAACAAAATTGCAACAACTTTGCGATAAGATGGTCTCTAGTGGCGCAACGCCAATGATTTTATTGGCCATACTCCTAGAAGAGCTACTGGATGATAATAGCGAAAAGCTAGATGCCATGGATGCACGCTTGGAGCAGCAAGAGGAAGTCATTATTGAAAACAATAGTGCCCTATACAACAATATGGACCATCTGCTTCAGGCCCAACGGCGCTCCCTCATGCACCTAAAGAGACATTATCAGCAGCTTGCTAATATTGGTAGTGCGATTGCTGAAAGTCCTTATGCCTTTATAGGCGAGGAAGAGCGACGCTATTTTCGCTTTTTAGCCAATAAGGCCACCCATCTTTATGCCGATGCAAGAGATTTACAAGAGTACGCCATTCAGCTAGGCGAAATGCTAGAGACAGACAGGGACAATAGACAAAATGCCCTCATGGAATTTTTGACTATTGTTGCGACCATCTTTATGCCACTCACCCTGTTGACAGGCTGGTATGGCATGAACTTTGTGCATATGCCAGAGCTGAGTAAGCCTTATGCCTATCCAATAGTGATTGTGGTTGCCATCACCATTGTTGTTTTGGAAATCATCTTTATCATCAAAAAAAGAGGACGCCGTCATTAGCAACCCATCCGCAAGTGTGTAATCTATACAAGGCGGGGTATGTACAGATTATAATTATAAAATGACATTAGAATAAATCAGACTCTTTGGAGGAGATAGATATGACAAATAGAACAATTACACATCGTGTCAAAGGGCAACCAGCAGTCGATGGCGATGGTGTGCACTTGGTACGTGTTTTAGGCAATCAAACGGTGAAAATATTCGACCCTATTTTGATGTTGGATTCTTTTGACAGCACCAATCCAGAAGATTACATCGCTGGTTTTCCATTGCATCCACACCGTGGCATCGAAACAGTGAGCTATCTTTATAAAGGCAAAATGATGCATAAAGACAGCACTGGTGGCGAGGATACCATCGGCGATGGTGAAGTGCAATGGATGAATGCTGGCTCTGGGATCATGCATGAAGAACGAATTCCAGAAGCAGAGCGTATGCTTGGTGTGCAAATGTGGCTCAATCTTCCAGCCAAGGATAAAATGAGCAAGCCGTTCTATTTGAGCATTAAAAACGATAGCATCCAAGAAATTCCTTTCGAGGGTGGCATGCTTCGTTTGTTGGCAGGACAATATCAAGGGGCGCAGGGCTATCAAGCGGCATATGCGCCTCTTGATTACTATGATATTCATTTAGAAGCAGGCGGAAAGCTTGCTGTAGATGTACTAGAGGATGCCTCTGTTATGGCGTTTACCCTCTTAGGGAATGTGACCATTGCTGGAGAGCATATTGAAGAAAAAACAGCAGTGAAGTTTTCAGCAGGTGATCGCATTGAATTTGAAGCAACAGATGGCGATGCCCAAATTCTCTTCATGAGCTCCAAAGCGCTCAATGAGCCAATTGCTTGGATGGGTCCGATTGTGATGAATACCCAAGCTGAATTAGAACAGGCCTTTAAAGAATTGCGCAGTGATGAGTTTGTAAAAGAAAAATTAGAAATACCTGTTGAATAAAAAAAAGAGCACTTGAGGCTCTTTTTTATTTTGGTTGATCAGACAGCATGGTGTGCATCCTCCTTATGAAGTTAGCGGCAGTTAACGGTTTTCTTTATTAACTTCATGAGAATAAAGGCAATAGCAGCGAGCAAGGAATCAAAGGTAAGAGACGTATTTGAAAAAGTTTTATTGGTACAATCGAGAAGGGGAATGGTGTAATATAAGAATGAACAGAAAGGAGGGCGTATATGCACAAAATTTTAATTGTAGAGGACAATATCACCATCGCCACCGAAATAGCCAAGCAGCTACGTGCCTGGGGCTACGATACCCTGATGGTAGAGGATTTTCATGAGGTGGTGACAACCTTTTCTGATTTTCAACCAGCCTTGGTCTTATTGGATATTTCTTTGCCCTTTTTCAATGGTTACCATTGGTGTGATGAAATCCGTAAGATTTCCAAGGTGCCTATTATTTTTGTTTCCTCCTTGGCAGATAATATGAACATTGTCATGGCCATGAATCGTGGTGGCGATGACTTTATCACCAAGCCCTTTGATTTTAATGTGCTGACTGCAAAGGTGCAGGCCCTGTTGCGACGCACCTATGATTTTGGTGACGCACCAGAGCTGGATATGATTAGTCATCGAGGATTGCTGTTGAATCGTCGAAGTGGCAGTCTGCTGTATCAAGGGGTGCAAATAGATTTAACGAAAAATGAATTTTTGCTTTTAGAAAGCTTACTCAGCCAGTCTGGAGAAATTGTGAGCCGTGAGGAATTGATGCTCAAGCTCTGGGCCACCGACAGCTTTGTCGATGAAAATACCCTCACTGTCAATATGACCCGTTTGCGCAAAAAATTAGAGCACCATGGCATTGTCGATTTGATTGTGACAAAGAAAGGGCAAGGGTATTTCATCGAATGATGCTATTAAAATATATTGCGACCATTTGGCGCAGCCTGCTCTGTTGCCTGTCTATGGTCAGTATGTATGCCTTTGTGGCAAGCTTGTATCGTTTTCCAGCCACGAGTATTCTCTATGGGTTGGCATTGAGCTTGTTTATAGGGGGCTGTTTCTTTGTCGGTGGTTTCTGCCGCTTTTACAAAAAAATGATACTGTTGGAAAGCATTGCCGAGCAACAGCTCCCTATTGATGATATTGGGAAGTTGTTGGCAGATGGTCATGTAGAGCGTGCCTATTTAGAAACCGTGGAACGTCTGCAGGAAGAAATCAAGGCTTTGAGTGCCTTGCATGAGGCGGTCAATCAGGCACAATTGGAATATTACAGTCTTTGGGTGCATCAAATTAAGACACCAATTGCCGCCCTGGACTTATTGCTCCAGCATAGTCAATCGAAGGAGAAAACCGCTTTCAAAATGGAGCTCATGAAAATAGAAGACTATGTGGACATGGTTCTCCAATATGCGCGTCTAGGCAGTAGCCACACGGATTTTTCCTTTCGTAAGCAACCATTGACCCCCATTGTCAATGACGTTATCAAAAAATATGCAACGGTTTTTATTCACAAAAAAATTAGCATTCAGGTATTGCCGATGGATAAAGTGGTGCTGACCGATGAAAAATGGCTTTCTTTCATCCTTTCTCAAATTATTTCCAATGCCTTAAAATACACCAACCAAGGGAGTATCACCATCCAATTGGTGGGGGATGTATTAGAAATAACAGACACAGGCATTGGTATTCGCCCAGAGGACTTGCCAAGGGTTTTTGAACAAGGGTTTACTGGTGCCAATGGGCGTGCCTATCAAAAAGCCAGTGGCATTGGCCTTTATTTATGCAAGCAAATTGCCGATCAGATTGGGCATCCCCTTTCTATCTCTTCTACTTTAGGACAAGGAACCACTGTTTCTATCGACCTATCTTACAAAGATGTAAGAATAGAGTAGGTGGATGAAAGGTTTTGTATAGGACGAATCAGGCTTCCTTTGTTAATATTTGATTATCACAATAAACCTCATAACAAAGGAGAAATAACAATGGCATTACTCGAAGTACAGCATTTAAAAAAGGTTTACACCCAACGTTTTGGCAACCAACAGGTACAAGCATTGAGACATGTGCATTTTGATGTAGACCACGGCGAATATGTTGCGATTATGGGGGAATCTGGTTCAGGAAAGACCACCCTCTTGAATATTTTGGCTTCCTTAGACAAACCTACCAGCGGTAAGGTGTTGCTCAACGGGGAAGATATTACCACCATCAAAGAAAAACACATTTCGGCTTTTCGTCGAGACCACCTCGGCTTTGTTTTTCAGGATTTCAATTTGTTAGATACCTTTAGCTTGCGAGATAATATTTATCTGCCTCGCATTTTGGCAGGGGATCAAGAAAAGCGCATTGCCAAGGATTTAGAACCGTTGGCAGCGCAGCTGCGCATCACCGCACTTTTAGACAAATACCCTTATGAAGTCAGCGGTGGACAAAAGCAACGTGCTGCAGTGGCACGCGCCTTGATTACCAAGCCAGATTTGGTTTTGGCAGATGAACCAACAGGGGCTCTAGATTCTCGCTCATCAGATGATTTATTGCAGCTTTTTCACGAAATCAACGCCCAAGGGCAGACGATTGTCATGGCGACCCACAGCACCAAGGCGGCAAGCATGGCAAAGCGTGTGCTCTTTATTAAAGATGGTGAGGTGTTCCATGAGCTTTATCGTGGAGATAAATCCCCAGAAGCAATGTTTGCCACGATTTCAGATACCTTGACCCTTTTGGCAAAAGGTGGTGAAAGCCATGTCTAACATGCTCATGCCACGATTGGCACTACAAAATATCAAGCAAAATAGAAAATTTTATCTTCCCTATATTTTAGCGGCTTCTGGCATGATCGCCATCTTTTATCTGCTGACGTATGTATCAACCAATAGTGGGCTAGAGAAAATGCAAGGGGTGGAGTACATCACCTATTTGCTTCAGCTTGGCACTGGTATCGTTGGTTTCTTTTCTATGGTGTTTATTTTCTATATCAATAACTTTCTCATGAAACGCCGCCAAAAGGAGCTTGGGGTGTACAATGTGCTCGGCATGGAAAAGAAGCATATTGGACAATTATTGCTGATTGAAAACACCATCACCACGATTGTGTCCTTGGCGCTGGGATTGGGCATTGGTATTTTATTTAGCAAGCTGGTTGTTCTTTTGTTCTGCAAGATGATTCGTGTTGAAGAAGCCCCTCTGACAGCGACTGTATCGGTGATGGGGGTAGGCATCACAGTGGTGCTATTTGCTGTGATATTCTTGGCCGTTTTGATAAAGAATCAAATGAATGTCCATCTTGCCAATCCGATTACCTTATTGCAAGGCAGTCAACGTGGCGAAAGAGAGCCAAAGGTGCGTTTTGTGCTGTTAATTGTGGGCCTAGCAGCCTTGATTATAGGCTATGTCATGGCAAATACCATTAAGCAGCCCTTGCAAGCGATTACAAGCTTCTTCATTGCGGTGGCACTGGTGATGATTGGCACCTATTGCTTGTTTACCGTCGGGAGTATTGCCATTTTAAAGATGCTCAAGAAGAACAAAAATTACTACTATCGTCCAAATCATTTTGCCAGTGTCTCTGGATTGCTTTTCCGCATGAAGCAAAATGCCATTGGAATGGCCAATATCTGCATCTTATCTACCATGGTATTAGTCACCCTCTCCACAACCATTTGCTTCTACAGTGGGATAGATAAAGCCATTCATACCATCTCCCCAGGGACCATTAACGTTTCTGCAACCATAGATGAAGAAATCCAATTTGAAAAAATGTCCCTACAGGCCTTAGATAAGCAAAAGGCTTTAATGGAGCAAGTGGCTAATAAGCATCATCTGACAATTAGTGATGCAAAAAATTATACTTATTTGAATGTGACGGTTGATGCGACAGATGATGCCAATCTCCACGCTACTGCCGAAAAAGGTACTGTGGCCACGATTTTATCTGTTGTGACCGAGGAGCAGTACACGCGCTTTACAGGAAAAACCTTACATCTCAAGGACAACGAGGTGTTGACCCTCAATGAAAAAATGCCGAAGGAGATTAAAATTTCTGGACGTGCCTTTCATAATACAGGCCTTGATAAGAATGGCTTGCCAACAGTCATGACGGCACTCAAAAATTATCAGATTGTTGTCAAAGATTTATCGGTGGTGAAAGATCTGAGCAACCGCTTCCATCAAGAAGCCTCCAAGGATTACTTGTATTATTATGGTTTTTTTAACATTGATGCTTCTCGTGACCAAGTCAATCAAGTCATCGGAGATTTAAAGGCCCAAATGCCGAGTGAAGACTACGATGTGACAGGCAAGTATGAAATAGAGAATCTCATGTATGCGATCACAGGTGGATTTTTATTTCTAGGGATTTTATTAGGATTGGCCTTTACCCTGGCAGCGATGCTCCTTATCTACTACAAGCAGTTGTCCGAAGGCTATTACGATAAAAAACAATATGAAATCATGCAAAAAGTGGGCATGAGCAAAGACGAAGTCAAGAGCAGCATTCGCTCTCAAGTATTGTTGGTTTTCTTTGCGCCGCTGTTGGTGGCAGGTTGCCATTTGATTGGGGCTTCCAATATGATTTTTCAACTATTGAGTATCTTTGGCTTTAACCAATGGTCTGACTTTGTTATTTGTGCTGCTGGCACTTTTGTGGCTTTTGCGCTTTTATATGGCATCGTCTATGGCATCACTGCACGGTCTTACTACAACATCGTGCGATGGGAAAAATAAAAGAAAAACTCCTTGCTCTTTCAATAGCAGGGAGTTTTTTATTTTTATAAACTCCAAATAAACAGTATAAAACAGTTGACAACAGTTATATACTGTTATACACTGTTTGCAAAGGAGGAAGGGACATGTCTTTTATTATTAATCATTCATCCATGGTACCCATTTATGAACAATTGGTACTGCAAATTAAGTCTCAGATTATAGCAGGCGAACTGACAGAAGGCAGTAGCCTACCTTCTGTGCGACAGCTTTCAAAAGCGCTCAATATCAGTGCCTTGACTGTTAAAAAAGCCTATGACTTTTTAGAAGGGGAGGGGCTTACCACCACTGTCCATGGCAAAGGTACCTATGTGGCAACGAGCAATCAAGGCTTGCTCGAAGAAGAACGATTAAAGGAAATTGAACAACTCCTGCGTAGCGGTGTCGATAAAGCCAAGCGCTACGGCATGAGTGAAGCAACCATAAAAGAACTCTTTCAGTTGGTATTGGGGGAATCATCATGTTGACACTAGATAGAATCGAAAAACACTATGAGAAATTTTCATTAGATTGTAGCATGCGGGTACCAGAGGGTCGTATTGTTGGCTTAGTGGGACGCAATGGCTCAGGCAAAACGACCATTTTCAAAAGCATTTTAGATATTATTACGCTCGATGCAGGCAAACGTGTGCTTTTTGGTGAAGAAAAGACGATTTTAAGTACAGAGGACAAAGAGCGTATTGGTGTGGCTTTTGTTGCCAGTGGCTTTTATGGGGAACTTCATATTAAGAGTATCAATCGCATCCTAAAAGCATTTTATCCACAATTTGAAGAGGCGTGGTTTCTTGACCAATGTCGAGCCCATCATTTGCCCTTGGATCAATCCATCAAAAGTTTTTCAACAGGCATGAAAGCCTTGTTAAAAATTTTTGTTGCCCTGTCCCATCAAGCAGAACTCATTATTCTAGATGAGCCAACCGCAGGACTCGATGTGGTGGCGAGACGTGAGGTGCTGGATATGGTGCGGGATTACATGGGACGTTTTCCAAAGGCTTCGGTGCTGATTAGCTCCCATATTGCCTCTGATTTAGAGCGACTCTGTGATGAAATTTATCTGATACACAAAGGCAAAATAATTTTTCATTTAGACAGTGATGAGCTTCAGGGCCAGTATGCCCTTCTCAAAGTGCCGAGAGAGGCTTTTGGTACTTTGGATACGACCTATATCATGAAAACAGTACCGACTGCCTATGGCTATGAATGCTTGACCAATGAACGCGCTTTTTATCAAGAAAACTATCCGACCTTGGTCATGGAACCTGGTAACATTGATACCCTACTTGTGATGATGACAGGAGGCGAAGAGGCATGAAAGGGCTCATCATTAAGGACTGTATGTTTCTTTATCAACAACGTCGATTTTTTGTACTGATGTTTTTAATTGCCATTGGTTTATCCTTCTTTACGGGCAATGCTGTTTTTGCGTCAAACTATTGTATGATTGTCGGACTGATTTTATCCATGTCTATTTTTACCACCGATGAATTGGAGAATGGCTATCCCTTTCTCTTTTCCCTCCCTATGACGCGGAAGATGTATGTGCAAGCACGTTATATTTATAGTGCAGGCATGCTTATTGGCACTGGGTTAGTGGGCAGTGTATTATCACTTATCGTGAATTTTTTCATGGAACAAAAGAGCTCTTGGGCACTTTTGGCAAGTACCATCTCATTGATACCAGCTTATCTCATCTGTATCGCCGTTATCTTGCCAGTACTCATCCGCTACGGCAGTCAGAAGGGACGCTTGTTTTTGTTTATTGTGCTTGGGTTTGTGGCAGGATTTGTCATGGGATTTTTTCCGATGTTGCTCAATCCAGGATTCCTTTCGATGATACCAATTTGGGGTTATATTATAGGGGGCGTTGTTCTCTTCATCGCCATCTATTTGATTTCTTATCGTTTAAGCCTTCTTTTTATAAAGAAGCGAGAATTTTAAAAAGAGCCTTCGGGCCCTTTTTTTTGTAGGCTTGTCGAGGCTTGTTTCTATGGTGTAGAATGTGAGGAGAGAAAAAGAGGTGGTCGTTTGTGAGTCATAATAATCAGAAAAAAATTGCGTTAATCAATGATTTTACAGGCTTTGGTCGTTGTTCTATTGCGGTGGCGTGGCCTATTATTTCGATGCTGCGTGTGCAGTGCTGTCCAGTGCCGACATCCATTTTATCGAATCACACTGGGTTTGAAAGTTTCTTCTTTGATGATTACACGGACAAGATGGAGGCCTATATTGCAGAATGGCAAAAACTAGGGCTCACCTTTGATGGTATTTGCACAGGCTTTATCGGCTCTATGGCACAGATTAAGATTGTGGAGCAGTTTTTTGAACAATTTAAAAGGGACAACAATCTTATTATTGTAGACCCTGTTATGGGGGATTATGGGCAAGCCTATTCCACTTACACAAAAGAAATGTGTGAAGAAATGAAAAAATTGGTGCCTTATGCAGATATTCTCACCCCAAATGTGACAGAAGCTTGTTTATTGACGGATACCCCTTATAAAGATAAATTCCGTTTGTCAGAATATCAAATGATGGCAGAAGAGCTGGCAGCAAAAGGGCCAAATAAGGTTGTGATTACAGGTATTGCTCAAGGGGAATTTATTGCTAACTACTGCTTTGTGGCAGGAGAAAAACCAAAAATTGTGCGTTCTCACCGTGTGGGGATTCAACGCTCTGGCACAGGGGATATTTTCACTTCCATTGTGGCAGCTGATGCGGTTAATGGCGTTGATTTTTATCATTCTGTTAAGAAAGCGTCACGTTTTGTCAAAAAATGCATTCAAAAGTCCTTGGAGTTGGATATTCCAACAACGGATGGGGTTTGCTTTGAAGAAGTGCTACATACATTAAAATAGGAGGTAAGGACATGGAAAAGGCAATGACAATCTTGTATGAGGTGCATGATAATTTATACATCAATTTAACGAATCGTTGTCCCTGTGCTTGTACTTTCTGCTTGCGACAAACGATGGACAAGATGGGACGTTCTGATACCTTGTGGCTCGAGCATGATGTTACAAAAGAAGAATTGCTGGATGCTTTAAGCAAGGAAAAGTTGAGTGGCTATGGGGAGGTTGTTTTTTGTGGCTTTGGTGAACCAACTGAAGCACTAGATGTGTTGCTGGAGGGGGCACGTTTTATAAAGGCACATACGAACTTGCCGATTCGTCTGAATACCAATGGCATGGGCAATCTCATTCATGGGCGAGACATCACCCCTGAGCTGGTAGGGCTGATAGACAGTGTCTCTATTAGCTTAAACACCCCAAATGCAGACAAATACCATGCATTGGTGCATTGCAAGTTTGGCACACAATCCTTTGATGCGATGCTGGATTTTGCCAAAAAATGTGTGGCGTGCTTGCCAAAGGTGGTATTGACCACTGTGGATACGACACTGACAAAAGAAGAAGAGGCCAGATGCCAAGAAATTTGCGAGGAAATCGGTGCAACCTATCGCATTCGTCCTTGGGAAGAATAAAAAAATAACACCTTCGTCGATGCTAGGACGAAGGTGTTTGTTTTTTTAGTAAAGCTCTTTGTAAATCTTATAAATACGGTCTCGGTCAAAAGGTACAAAGTTGTTGACGAGAAGGCGTTGTTGTTTTTCAAAAACGGAATCTGCAAATTCACCAATTTGTGCTTCTGTCATGCCATATTCATGGAGTGCCTTCTTTTGTACCAATACATTAAGCAAGGTTTCGAGGGCATTATACACATTTTCAGTATCACAGCCAATGATATCAGCAATGCGTTTGTTGAGAATGGCAATTTCTCCCTCTTGTTGAATTTCCATATAATTTTTCATGACGCCAGTAAACATGGCATAGTTGGATTCGCCGTGAGGCACATGGAAGGTGCCGCCGAGAGGGTAGCTCAACGCATGGACTGCTGCACAGCCAGCATTGCTAAAGGCAATCCCAGCATAGGTGGATGCCCATAAGAAATCTTCCAAGAGTGGGAAGCGTGCTTCAGGGCCTTCTGCTTCAATGGCCTTGTAGCCTTTGAGTATGAGGGTGATGGCTTCATAGCTTAACAGCCTGGAGATGGCAGTGGCTTTTGGAGAAAGGGCAGATTCTACCGCATGAATCAAGGCGTCAATGGAGCTGGTTGCAAAGGGTTCGAAAGGGAGTCCCTTTAAAAGCTCTGGAATCAATACGGCATCATCTGGGAAAAGGGCTGGATCGCCAAAGCCTGCCTTGGTGCCACGGCTCTTGAGAGCGAGGGCCGCCACGCTGGTCACTTCGCTTCCTGTACCGCAGGTGGTTGGGACGAGGACGAGCTTTCTTGCTTTCACAGGGGTGATTTTTTTATCAAATAAATCAAGGATTGGGCTTGCTTGCTCAAGAACCAAAAATTTAGCCACATCAAGAACAGAGCCACCGCCGACTGCAATAATACGGTCATAGTCGGTATGAATATCGGCGAGTAAGGCTTCTACCATTTCATCAGATGGTTCGCCAGCCCCGTATTTTTTTGGATGAATGACATCGCATTCTAATTGTAGGCTTTCGAAATAATCGGTATAAAAATGCCCATTGGTGACTAATAAATCTCCTTTGCCAATGGCAAAAGCGTCGGCAAAATCCTTGACACTTTCTAAACGGTGAATGGTTGGTTTCGCTATAAATTGACTCATGATGACACTCCTTTTTGATTTTCGTTCCTTTTAATCACAATTTTATTGTACGTCTTTTAACGGGTGTATTCAACCAATGATATAGAAAAAAACACTTCGACTTACCAAACAGAGTATGCTATAGTGAATATATCTTAAAGGAGGCGATTTGATGAATCCGCAACAACAATATGTATGTCCGAAGTGTGGCAATAGACATTTTGAGTCAGACCAATTTCAAGCAACAGGTGGCAACTTGTCAAAGATTTTTAATGTGCAAAACAAAAAATTTGTCACGGTGAGTTGTACTGCTTGTGGCTACACAGAGCTCTATCGTGCAGAAACATCCACAGGGATGAACATTCTCGATTTCTTTATGAACTAATCCTAGCCGCTCATTGAGGCGATATTGAGATGAATTTGAAGAAATCAGATTAAAGTATCAAATCCCAAGGGTATATAGTATAATAAGATCAGTTAAAATCATCAGAATCTAGGAGGACAATAAGATGTCAATTGTTAAAGTAACCAAAGAAAATTTTGGTGCAGAAGTTATTAATAGTGATAAACCAGTATTGGTTGATTTTTGGGCAGAATGGTGTGGCCCTTGCCGTATGGTAGGCCCAATTCTTGAAGAAATCGCTCAAGAACGCCCTGATATTAAAGTTTGCAAAATCAATGTAGACGAAGAACGTGAATTGGCTGGACAATTTCAAGTGATGAGCATTCCTACTTTAATCGCATTTAAAGATGGCAAAATTGCGAACCAAACCGTTGGTGTATTACCAAAACCACAAATCTTGGAAATGCTCCAATAATTAAATACGAAATCAAAAATACCATGCATGATGTGCATGGTATTTTTTTTATTTTCCAGCATAACAATGGCAATGAGGCTCGTGGCCGTTGATGATGCCGATTGCTTGCAAATAGGAGTAGATGGTGATACTGCCGACAAAAGACATGCCTCGTTTTTTGAGGTCTTTTGAGATGGTATCTGAGAGTGGTGAGGTTGTTTTTCCAGTCTCATAACATACAGTATCCTTTGTCCAATGCCATAAATACTTTGCAAAAGAGCCCCATTCTTCTTGAATGGCGAGAAAAACACGGGCGTTTTTGGTGGCAGCTTGTATTTTTCCCTTATGACGGATAATGCCTGCATTGTCTGTCAAGGCTTGGTGTTTTTTAGCATCGTAGTGGGCAATTTTAGTGGCGTTAAAATCATCGAAGGCCTCGCGAAAAGCGGTGCGTTTATTGAGCACACATTCCCAAGAGAGCCCCGATTGAAAGGTTTCTAAGAGTAATATCTCAAATAATAAGTGGTCGTCATAGACAGGCACACCCCATTCAGTATCATGATAGGCCACATATGCCTTGTTGTTAAGATTTACCCAAGCACAGCGCGTCTTGTGAGAAGGGGACATCATACAACACCTCCTTTTTTCAGTAGTATAGCACAAAAAAAGAAGAAGCCTCGCGGCTTCTTCAATGTGTGGAAAATATAGAAGCATACATCTTGCGATGTAGACCTACTACAGTACGACAGCAGTGATATAGGAGAAAGCACAAACGATGATACCGAAAAGCACACAGTATTTCGCTGTTTTCGCCATGATTTGACCATCTGCCCCTTCAAGACCAATTGCTGCGATAGCAACTGCAATACTTTGTGGAGAAATCAATTTCCCGATTGCCCCACCAGCCATGTTTGCAGCGACCAATTGTACTGGGTCTGCGCCAAGAATGCCTGCCACTTCTGCTTGCATTTGTGCAAAAATAATACCAGAAGAGGTGGTAGAACCAGTAACGAAGGTCCCAATAATCCCAACAAGTGGTGCAAGAGCAGGATACGCACTGCCTGTTAAATCAGCAAGTAAGGTTGCGATGGAAGAAGTCATGCCACTGTAGCCCATGACCTTTGCCATTGCCACGATGAAAACGATGGTGACGATGGCTTTCCACATGCCCTTAATTGTTTTAACGAGGACTTTGCCAAGGGTGCCAACAGAAGCGCCTTGGAATAGCCCACCAATCACGCCAGCAATAAAGATGAGCAAGGCACCATTGATGTAAGCCAGCTTAATCATCCCTGGATTTTCGCCAGAATATACAGTGATTTTTGAAACAAACTGGCCAGCCCAAGCATTGATGCCAGGAACAAGCTTAGAGGTAGCGATGATGAGAACGAGCATTAAAATGTATGGGAGCCATGCAGTCACATAGCCAAATTTGATGTTTGCCAATTCTTTTTCTTCTTCGTTGGACATTTCCATGATGTAGGCTGGGTCTTCAGTTGGTTTACGTTTCATAGCAACGAGTACCATCACAATCAAGCTGACGGTACAACCGATGATGTCTACGGTTTCAGCGCCTACATAGTGGCCAACGAGCCATGCAGGAATGACATAAGAAAGACCAGCAAGTGCAGTAAAGCCCATCATGCCTTTGAAGGCACCGCTTGCATTTTCAGTTTTTCCAGTCAATGCAACAATGATGAATGGGCTAAGCAAAGCAGGGATTGCCAACATGTTGATAGCTGGGCCTGCAATGACCAATGGGTCTACGCCAACAAGGGTCGCTGCCGTGGTAGTAGGAATCCCGATAGAACCAAAGGTAGGTGGTGCAGCATTTGCCACCAGACAAGCAACAGCAGAGAAAAGTGGATTGAAGCCAAGAGCAACCATCATTGCAGCAGGAATTGCCACTGCAGTACCGAAGCCTGCAACCCCTTCCATGAAGCCACCAAAGCCCCATGCAAGAATAAGAACCAAGACACGCTTGTCATTGGTAACGGAAGTCAACATCTTCTTGATGAGATCCATTGCCTTGGTTTCAACACAAAGGTTGTAAGTGAACATAGCAGCGATAATGATGAGACCGATTGGCCAGATGGCTGCAATCGCCCCTTCTAATGAAGCGGTGAGTGATTCCCCAACCGTCAAGCCAGACAACGTTTCGCTGATGCCTGCGGATTTAAAAATAATACTCTCTACAATAGAAATAACAAGTGCGATGAGACATCCGATGTAACCAGGCATCTTTAATACCAAGAATGCGACAAAAAGCCAAATAATCGGAAGTAAAGCCAAAATAAAATCTAATACCATAAAATCCCCCTCCTTAAATTTTTTAAAAGTGTCAGACCAATTTTAAAGGGATGAAAATAATGTGAGATAATATCGAGAATCCATGTGCCTTATTTTTAATCAGATTAAAAGGCGCAATAAAATTGGTCAGTAGACAGAAATGGGATTGTTTAAATTTTCTGTCTTTAATAGTATTAAACACTGTCATAAAAAATATGTCAATATAAAAGGCGATAAAATGGTTGACCAATTCATAATGATGTCTTATATTACTAATTATTCTATGATAAAATATGAGCCGACACGTGAGGAGGAAGACAAGTGACAAGAGAACAAAAGAATGATTATGAAAAACTCATTGACTATGTAGAAGAGCAGCTGGTGGGTAACCAATTAAAAATTGGGGATAAGCTTCCTGCTGAGCGTGAGCTTTCTGCAATGCTCTCTATTAGCAGAAACTCCGTACGCACAGGTCTATCTGTCCTTGAAGCCATAGGCGTTATCAACAATAAACATGGAAGTGGCAATTATATCAATGGTGCCTATGATTATAAGCTGACCCAAGTAATGATGATGATGTATGCATTGGATGATATTACCAATCGTGAAGTCAGTGGTTTGCGCTATGCAGCAGAATTACAGGCGATTATGCTGGCGCCACAAAATATCACAGAACGACAAAAAAGTCTGCTGATGAATTACCTCGATATTATGGAAAATAGTCATAGCATGGAGGAACAGACCCATTGCGACAAAATGATTCACCAGACAATTGTAGAAGCCAGTGGCAATCGCTTGATTATTGCCAATTATATGGCCCTCAATCGTATCTTAGACACTGTCATTGGGGAGGTGCGTCGCAAGGTAAGTAAACAGCCAGCATCCACTTTTGAGGAGTTTCAATTTACGCACCGCCAATTGGTAGAGTTTGTTTGCCAAGGGGATTATGAAAAAGCCAAAGAGGCCCTTGATAAGCATCTCGAATACATGCTGGCAGAAATTAATACCTAATGGCTATGAAAATAGATGGTTTTTCTTTCAAAGATGGGTATAGATAGAGTAAAGGCGCTAGGCCATTTGAGAGAAAGAAGGCTATTGTTTTGACAACTATCTATGATTATTCAGTGTCGCAAGCAGATGGGACCAGTTTGTCCCTAGAAAGCTTGAAAGGCAAAGTTTTACTTATTGTGAATACTGCCACAGGCTGTGGCTTCACCCCTCAGTATGAACAGCTTGAAGCCATGTATGAGTCCTATCACGAACAAGGCTTGGAGATTATTGATATTCCTTGTAACCAGTTTGCAGGTCAAGCCCCAGGGACCGATACAGAAATTCGTCAATTTTGTTTACTGAAATATCAGACCCAATTTCCACAAATGAAAAAGTCCGATGTGAATGGGGAAAATGCCCTCCCTCTTTATGCGTATTTGAAAAGTCAGCAAGGGTTTCAATCCTTGGGTAAAGGATTGAAGGCTTTTTTGATGCGTGGCTTGCTTAAGAAGCAGGACAAAAATTATCGCGACAATCCTGACATCAAATGGAACTTCACCAAGTTTGTTGTGGATCGACAAGGCAAGGTGGTTGCTCGTTTTGAACCCACGCAGGATATGGCAGCCTTGGAAGCTTGCGTAAAGTCGTTGCTTTAAAAGAAAAACCTCCGTTAAATTCATTTTACAACGAATTTAACGGAGGTTTTTTTTCTTTGTCGTACTATTTGGAGTCAGTTGCTAGGCAACTGGTGTTTTTTTGATGGATTTTTTTCTGTAAAGTCAGTGGCTTTTTCTCGAGATATTTTGAGAGAAGAATACTCCCGATAATAAGAATGGCCCCGAGGATGCCACTCATGGTGATGGTTGTCCCCATGAACAGGGCATCGAGCAGCATAATAACCATGGGTGGAATGGCACAAAGTAGCCCGACTCTATCAGCCGTGGTGTAGCGTTGTGCCACTGGCTGAAGGGTGAACCCTAGGATGGTACAAAAGATAACGAGAACGACCACGACACTCCATAATTGAGGAGTGGCAGGCAATTGAGGTTCTTCAAACAAAAAGGCAAGTGGCAAGGCGAAAAGACCTGTAAAGCCATTTTGTAAGATACCGAGAAGCACAGTGTCATCCTCTTTGGCAAAGCGATCTGTCAAAAGGATGATGAGTGCTAGAAAAATAGCTGCTAGTAAGGTGACCCACTCTCCTATCCCAAGGGTGAGAGCACCATCCTTCAGCGTCAACAAACCGATGCCCGCCATGGCCATAAGAGCACAGAAAAGAGCGCTCATATTTGGACGTTTTTTTGTGGTGAAAACAGCGAACAACGGAATAAGTACAATCGCAGTGCTCTCTAGGAAACAACTGCTGGACGAAGAAATGGTTTTTAAACCAACCAATTCTAAAAACATCATTGTAAAACAAATGCCCCCTAAGAGCATCCCGTGGAATAATGTGCGTCGATTTAAACGGCGCATTCTTTTATGAAAAATAAGCGCCATTGGCAGGAATGCAAGCAAAAAACGTAGGGATAATAAAGTCAATGGTGCTATTTCCGAAATACCTAATTTATTAAATAAAAAAGATGAAGCACGAAGAAGCAGTGCCGTGAAAACCAAAAGTTCTGCGTGTTGTCTACTCATTTTTACGCCCCCTTTAAAGCATTGTCTTTAGTATAAATTTGGAGTAGAATTGAGTAAAGCGACAGATAATCAAGGTTGATGTGATAAAAGGTCATAACAGGTGATAAAATGGATACAGAAAAATGTAAAGCGTTGTTAATGGTATTGGAAAAAGGCAATTTGTCCGAGGCTGCAGAGATGTTAGGCTATACCCCTTCTGGTATGAGCCGTATGATGGCGGCCATGGAAAGAGAAAGTGGTGTTTCTCTGTTGGTCCGTACACGCCACGGGGTGCATGCAACAGCAGAATGCAAAAAATTATTACCGACTATTAGAGAACTGGCTAAATTGGGTGAAGTCTATGACCGAGAATGTGAGGAAATAAGTGGCTTATTTGTGGGGACGGTGCGGATTGCATCGGCTTATGCAAGCTTTTTGCCAGCGATTTCTCTTGCCATTCATGCCTTTACCAAAGATTATCCAGGGGTTAAAATTGAAGCACAGGAGCATTTTAGTACGGTGCTATTAGAGCGTCTCTCACGCCGTGAGCTGGACATTTGTATTGTCAGTAAACGAGAGGGTGATTTTGACTGGCTGCCCTTAACAGATGATGATATGCTGGTGTGGGTGCCCATGAGCTACGAAACCCATGGGGAAGAGGTCTATCCAATTAAGCGTTTTGAAACAGATGCCTTTATAGACATCTGTCCAGGCAATGAAAGTGATAATGCATTGGTTTTTGAACAATATGGTATCCATCCAAATGCCAAGTATTCTGCACTCACTACCTTTTCGGCGCATGCCCTTGTGGAGGCTGGCATTGGCGTGACGATGACCAATGGTATTGACGGACAGAATTGGGGCGGCAACGTGAAAACCCTTCGACCTTCTCCACGGATTGTGATTCCAATCGGGATAGCAAGTCAGCGACAAGAAGAAATGACCCCTGCTGCAAAAAGATTTTTAAGCTATGTACGTGATTATTTAAAGGTCTGAAGTATATTTAAAAAGAAAGGTGATTGATGTGACATCCCTCAAGGCTTTGCCTGGCGTTAAAAGATGTTATTTTAAAAAGGGTGACTATCTCATTCGTATGGGCCAACGTATTGACTATGTGTACTATCTTGAGAAAGGCCATGTCCACCGTGAAATGGTCAACGAAAATGGAGCCCGTACCTTTTTATCCCAGAAAATCGGTGGACAGTCTATTCAATCGATTGTAGGCTTGCTCTCTCTTTATGACGAGCAAGGAAGAGATTTTGCGGATAATGATTTCATTGCCGCAACAGATTGTGTGTGTTATCGTATTCCCTCTGAAGCATGCAAGGAATTTTTTTTATGCCATCCCAAGCTTTTAGAAAAAGTGGTGTGTACAGCAGTGGCTGTTTCCAACGAGGTGCGACGTGTTTATTTAACAAAAACAGAGGTGCCTGCTTATGTGCATCTTTGCCAGCTGATTCTCCAGAGCTTGGTGGAGGATGAAACAGACTTGATTTTGCCAAAAGTTTTTACAAATATTGAAATTGCCAAAAGAGTGACCGCACACAAGGTGACGGTTTCAAGAATGCTAAGGGTATTGCGAGAGGAAGGCGTGATTGAAAAGACGCCAAAGGGATATCGCATTCTAGATATGGCGGCGTTACAGGCTTACGCCAATGGAAAAAAACGTTTGGTTTATCATTAATAAGAAAAAAAGACTTTTGAAATTTTTTCCAAAAGTCTTTTTTTATAAAAAAACACTCTTCAAATTAAGAGCAAATCGTGTTAATCTTTAGAACGGTTAAATGAACCTGTAGGAGGTAAAGGTGAAAAAACTAGTCGTTTTAATACTAATGGTGGGGCTATTAATGCCAAGCCAATATATCGCTGCTGATGAACTCATGGATTTGACACACAAGGCAGGCTACAAAGATGCCAAAATGATCAATAGACCAAAGTCGTCAATTGTTATTGATGGTAAAACAGGGGATATTCTTTGGCAGGACAACGTGGATGAAATTCGAGATCCTGCAAGTATGAGTAAGGTTTTGGCGCTCTACTTGGTTTTTGAAGCAATGGCAGAGGGCAAATTCTCGCCAGATACCATTGTCACAGCCACGCCGGAGGATCAGGCCATTGCAAAAATTCATAGAATTAGCAATAACAATATTGTTGCTGGTGTGAATTATACGGTGTCAGAATTGATTACAGCAGCGGTGGTGCCATCTTCCAATGCAGCGACTTTAATGTTGGCGCGCTTGGTAGAAGAAGATCCAGACCTCTTTCTTGATAAGATGAATGCAAAAGCAAAAGAATTGGGCATGACCAATTCCCATTTTTATAATGCCAGTGGTGCAATGGCATGGGCGTTTGATGGCTATTACAAGCCAAAACGCTATGATAATTATCGCAATAATGAAACCACTGCACGTGATTATGCGATTTTAACCTATCATTTTCTCAAGGATTATCCAGATATTTTAAAATACAGTGGGGAGTCCACTGTAAAGATCAAGGAAGGGACTCCTTATGAGGAAAGCTTCGACTCCTATAATTATTCTTTGCCAAATGGCGAATATGGCATCAAAGGGGTAACAGGGCTTAAAACGGGGTCTAGTCCAACAGCGGCTTTCAATTTGACTGCCACAGCGAAACGTGGCGAGCAAGAAATTATTGCCGTTATTATGGGTGTCGGGGATTGGTCAGACCAAGGTGGAGAATATTATCGTCACCCCTTTGCCAATGCCCTGATGGAAAAAGCCTTTGCCGATTATGATTATAAAAAGGTCATCGAAAAGGGTGTTCAACGTATTGGTGACAAAAAGGTCAATGCTCAAAAGGATGTATATGCAACCGTTTCTGTGGATAAAGCCCCACAAATGCTAGTGAAAGAGGAGCAGCTGGTGATTGACAATGGCTTGAAAAATGTTTCGCCAATGATCGAAAAAGAGCAACAAGCCATCCTCGACCATGACGTTAGTGTGTCCGATGAATCTGCCACTTCTGCTAAAAAATCAGGGGCCTCAGATCAAGGAGAGCATGTAAGGAATATTCTTATCACTGGTGGGCTGATTGTTTTGGTTTTTGCAGGTCTGGTAATCATGAATAAGCTGCGCCATTTATTCAAAAAATAATAACTTAGAAAGTGCGCGTTGTTTTATCTATAAATGTCAGTATGGATCATACTGGCATTTATTTTTTTGTTAAAAGAAAATAAAAAAGCGCAAAAAGATAACGAATGTTATCATGAAAGTGACACTTAATATATAAAATTAAATTATGTTAAAAATAAGAAAAGGGGGAGAGCATGATGTCTCAAAAAAACATTGTGGCACTTGGGCGTACGAAGAATGAGCTGGTGAAGTTGTTCATCACTGTATTCTTGCCGCTATGCTTCTTTTTTGTGCCAGTCAATGACAGTTTTACACCACAAATTCGTTTATTCTTTGTTATTACTTTAATTGCAATTATTTCATTTGCGACCGATTCATTGCCACAAATGGGGGTGGCGTTATCCTTACCAATCATTTATGTATTGACGGGACTTGCACCAGGACAGGTTGCTTTTGCACCATGGCTTGGTAGCATTCCATGGATGATGATTGGTGGCTTAATGCTCGCTTTGGTGCTTGAAAAAACAGGGCTTTTAAAGCGTATTGCATTCCTTTGTATTTTAGCAACGGGTGCAAGCTACAAGGGTATTATTTGGGGAATCACCATTGCAGGCGTGATCATCAATATCATGATTCCAGGGAAAGGCGTTATTCCAATGGCTGCCTTATCCTATGGGATTTGCAAAGCCCTTGATTTAAAACCTGGGAAAGCATCTGGCGGTATCACCCTCGCAGCAGCGATGGGGTCTATTATGCCAATTCTTTATCTCTTTGCACCAGGGGGCATCATGATTCCATTGGGCATTGGGGCTTCTGCTGGCGGACCAAAAACCGTTGGCTGGTTGGAAATATTTACCAATAACGTGCCAATGGTATTCTATACTGTTTTGATGGCTTTTGTTGTGACCTTGATGTTCAAACCAGAAAAGCCAATCTCTGGGAAGGATTATTTTCAAAATGAACTCTCTGCCATGGGGAGTATGAGCTTTGATGAAAAGAAATCCTTGTTTGTTACATTGATTTTGATTACCTTCTTGGCAACAGGCAAGCTGCATGGTATTGATGCTGGCTGGGGTTTTGCCTTTATTCCTTGCCTATTCTTCCTACCAGGGATGGACTTGGTAGAAAACAAGGATTTGCCAAAAATGAACTGGGGCTTTATCTTCTTTATCACTGCCTGCCTTTCTATTGGGAATGTTGCTGGGGCAATGGGTATTGGGAAGATGATTGCTGCTTGGGCATTGCCACTGCTTGAAGGTAGAAGCTTCTATGTATTTTATCTCTTTGTTTGGTTGTTATTCTTTGTGATGAACTTCTTGATGACGCCATTGGCAATGTTGGCGGCCTTTACCCAGCCACTTACAGAAATTGCCATCAGCTTGAATATTAATCCAATGACGTTGTACTACGTTATTTTAAATGGCGCAGACCAAATTCTTTTGCCATATGAATATGCGCTTTATCTGATTTTCTTCTCCTTTGGTATGGTGAGGGTATCAGACTTTGCGAAACTGATGAGTGTCAAGGTGGTTGTCAACTTTGCACTGGTCTTTGGCTTGTTAATCCCTTATTGGAATTTGATTGGGCTTATTCCAATGCCATAATTTTCCCTAAAAAACACCGTGTGTCAGGGAGCACACGGTGTTTTTTTTGCATAAATGACGGTAGTGGTTTATTTTAACATGGGGTTATGGTATGCTAACTATTGGCATTCAACAATCTAGCGCCAAAGGAGGATACAATGAAACAGTCATCTCAAACCGTACAAGAGAAAATAGAAAAAAAGCGCCAATCAGAGGAAGCGATTGTGGCTCAAATGATTGGGCTGTATTGTCATGGCAAAAAACATACTCAAGATGGAAGCTTGTGTGAGGACTGTCAACGGCTTTTGGACTACGCGCATACACGCATTGAACGCTGTCCCTTTATGGAAACAAAAACATTTTGTGCTTATTGTAAGGTGCACTGCTATAAGCCAGAAGCGAAAGAGCAGATTCGTCAAGTCATGGCTTATGCAGGACCACGTATGCTTTTACGCCATCCTTGGATGACCTTGTATCATGCCTTGACAGGCTTGCGAGGAAAGCTCCTTGAGGAGGAAAAGTAAGTATTTTTGGCGAGTATTCCTAATAGCATTTTGACAGTTATGGGTCAATCAAACAAAAGATCAAATAAATCAGATAAACATTTACAAAGTGTAGTCTGGACTGTTGCTGTTAAAAAAAATCTTTTGCTATACTAAATATATAAATTGCACTAATGAAAATAATAAATGAGAAAATAACGGAGGTAAATAATGGAAGCATTAAACTTTAAAAAACAAGATCATATCATTACTGCTCAAAGAAAATCTGAAGAAGCTTTTTTAGCAGAATTTGAAGCAGGTAATTTTACCCTTACCAACCCTTTGGTAAAAATCAACCCTTATTTGATTGCCCCACTCACTGCAATGGTGATGTTTGAAACCCCATCTGTATGTGAAGTGACTGTCATTGTTCATGGCAAAGAAGAAGCAGGGAATATCACCCACACTTTCCCAGCTGAAAAGAAACACGTATTGCCAATCTATGGTTTATATGCCAACTACAACAACCGTGTAGAAATCATCTTGTCTAACGGTGCACGTCATGATGTGATGATTGAGACCCCAGACTATGATGTAGAAGTGCCACAAGCAACTTCTTGCGAAACCACTCCAGAATACTTTGGCCAAAACATGATGTTTGTAACCGCTTCTATTCGTTCTGTACCAGCTGGTTACGACTATAAAGGGGATGTACGTTGGTATTCTAACGTCAACCTTGCTTTTGACATCAAGCGTTTGAAAAATGGTCACATCCTTGTTGGGACTGAACGTCTTGTGAAGATGCCTTACTTCACCACTGGGTTGTATGAAATGGCATTCAGCGGTAAAGTCTTCAAGGAATATCAAATTCCATGCGGTGGTTATCACCATGACCAAATGCCAATGGAAGATGGCAACATTCTTTGCCTCACCTTTGATTTCTACTCTGGCACTGTTGAAGACGTTTGCGTATTGCTCGACAAAGAAACAGGCGAAATCCTCAAAAAATGGGATTACAAAAATGTATTGCCACAATTCCCAACTGCAGGCAGCGGCAGCCAAAACGAAGAAGACTGGTTCCATAACAACGCTGTTTGGTATGACAAAAAGACCAACTCTCTTTCCTTCTCTGGCCGTCACCAAGATGCCGTTATCAACTTGGACTATGAAACTGGCGAATTAAACTGGATTCTTGGCGATCCAGAAGGTTGGCCACAAGAAATGGTAGACAAATACTTCTTTACCCCAGTAGGCGATGGAGAATTTGACTGGCAATATGAACAACATGCTTGCATGATCTTGCCAGATGGCGATGTGTTCTTGTTTGACAACGGTCACTTCCGTGCGAAGAACCCAGACAACTACATCAAGAACAGTGAAAACTTCTCTCGTGGCGTACGTTATCGCATCAACACCGAAGACATGACCATCGAACAAGTATGGCAATATGGTAAAGAACGTGGTGCAGACTTCTTCTCTCCATACATCTGCAACGTTGAATATTATGATGAAGGCCATGTAATGGTTCACTCTGGTGGTATCGGTTATGAAGATGGCAAGACCTGCGAAGACTTTGCTGTTATGAAAGCCATGAAACCAGAATTCAAAGACCACATCACCTTCAATTCTATTACCTGTGAATTGGTCAATGATGAATTGGTTTATGAACTTCAAGTGCCTGCAAACTGCTATCGTGCAGAAAAATTGCCATTGTACTATGCTGGTGAAGTGGCTGAACTCGGCGCAGGTAAAATCTTAGGTGAATTGATTGAAACCAAGACCACCAAGATGAAAATGAAAGCTGAAGAAACTGGAGAAATGATTCCAGATAGCTATGTTGTAAAAATCGTAGAAGAAGAAGACCGTGTATCCATTAACGCTATCTACGAAACAGGCGAAATGGCACAAATCCTTCTTATTGCAGAAAATGGTGACATCCGTCGTTATCCTGTAAACACCATTCCACAAGCATTTGCAGCAATGTGTGTAGGGACCTTCCAAAAAGAAGACCCACGCAATGTAGACGTATTCATCAATAAGAATGGTCTCGAAGGCAAATATGCTATCAAGATGCTTTGCGAAGACAAAATTTATGAAACAGGTGTTGTCATCAATCAATAATCACAATGTGATAACACTGATGCTAAAAAAGAGCTGGTTGCTCAAGCAACCAGCTCTTTTGTTGTACAAATTATTTTTTGTAATGTAATTTTCTCTCTCCATGGGCATAGGTTTGAAGCAACGCTAAGTCGATGATCAAAATCCCCTCGGGAATGCGTCGGAGACAGCCCTCATCTTCCAAAGCAATGATAACTTTGTTGACGGTGATACGATGCATCGCCAAAAATCTAGCGATATCTGTATTGGTATAGTGTCTGTGTAGGAGAAGCCCCTCATGCATTTCTTCTGCCTTGTCGATGATAAAGCTGGCAATACGAGGTGCCGCTTGTCCTTTTTGTTTTGCAAAGAAATTAGCAGCCAGATATTCATATTGACTAACTGCCATTTGCAATAGCTCAAACATAATAGAAGGATACTGGTGTAGAAAATCAATAAATTCAGCATGTTGAATCTTGTAACAACGGCACTTTGTGGTAGTGACAAGACTATAAGTCATGAGGCGATTTTGAGTGATTGCAGCAAGTGAACCGAGGAAGGCACTCACAGAATCATCGCTGGTACGTTCATCCATGAAAATTTCTTCACCATTTGGGGTGTTACTCATGCGCATACAACTACCTTCTATTAAATAGTACACATAATCAATCTTATCATTACAATGATAAATCATTTCTCCTTTTTCAAAGGTCACGATGGGGAAATCCCTTAAATATTTAAAAAATTCCGGAGCCATAAGACCGCCCTTTCTTTTTTGCGATATGTTCATTCATATATTTTCAGTGTAACACAGATGAAATAAAAAGATAGCCCTATGTACGAGGAATCATATCAAGTAAAGTTCAAGAGGAGAATAGAAATTTTTTATGAATAACAAAGAATTGTATAGAGAGAAAATAGAGGAAAAGATGTGACTAAGACTTTTATTATCTTTATCCATTGATATAATGGGTTGGGAAAAGAAAATCAAAATATATAACTCCAAGAAAGGTGTGGCTTGAAGTGGAACGTTTTCAGACGTCAGAGTCTATTCGATTGGGTATTGTTTTGGCGATGGCTGGTGGATTTATGGATGCTTATTCCTATATAGGGCGTGGTGGTGTCTTTGCCAATGCTGAAACTGGGAATATTGTGTTGCTTGCTGTGAGCTTGGGTGATGGACAATTTGGCATGGCGTTGCATTATCTTGCACCTATTATTGCTTTTGCAACAGGGGTATTGCTTTCTGAATGGGTGAAGCGCACCAAAAAAGGGTCGCTTT
Source organism: uncultured Peptococcaceae bacterium (assembly GCA_947254645.1). GTDB lineage: Bacteria > Bacillota > Peptococcia > Peptococcales > Peptococcaceae > UMGS1590. The sequence goes on from CAMYDW010000001.1 coordinate 77,556, forward strand.
CGTTGTTTCATTGGCGTCAAATTGTTCTTATGTATGAAATGCTCTCCATGATTATGGTGGCGTTTTTGCCCCAAGAGTGGAATTTTTTGGCCAACTCATTGATTTCCTTGGCGTGCGGCATTCAAGTAACGACGTTTGCCAAAATTCATGGACATGGCATGGCCACGACGATGTGCACAGGCAATTTGCGAACAGGGACTCAGTCTTTGAATAAATATTTTCAAACAAAGGATGCACGGCATTATAAGGATGCTGTTTTTTACTATGGTTGCATTGCTTGGTTTGTGATTGGTGCAATGATTGGCAATTTCTACACCCGTCAATGGCAAGAGATGGCGATTCTTGTGGTTGTTGGGCTGTTGGGTGTGGCGTATGTGATGATGTTTTTTAACAAGGAAGCCAATAAAGATATGTAGAAATCAATACCATAAGCAAGGGAAAAATGAAATAAATAAATAAAACTTATAAAGTGAAGTCTGGACTTCTCTTCATTGGGTTTTGGATATGATATAGTGCAGAAGAAAAGTCGAAGAAACGATGGCAATCGTTTGAAGGATGAAAAGGAGAAAGAAAAATGGCAGAAAAGAAGAAAAAAGACCTGTATGCTATTCATGTGTGCATTGGCTTTGCAATCACTGCATTGTTTTGGTTGATGCCAGCGATTGAACCAATCACACCCCTTGGTATGCGTTGTGTTGGTGCCTTTTTGGGCATGGTGTATATGTGGTCTACTGTTGACACACTCTGGCCAAGTTTATTAGGATTGTTCCTCTTTGGGATTTCCGGATTTGGTGGAGAAGGTGGCTTTAACGGCGTTTGGATGAATGCTGTTGGGGTCTACATGGTATTATTAACATTATTTGCAATGGTATTGTTTGGTGCAATGGATGAAGCTGGCGATACCAAATATATTGCAAAATGGTTTTTGACGAGAAAAGTCTTTAAGGGTCGTCCTTATGTCTTTATCGCTGTATTCTATTTGACCTGCTTTGTACTCTCTGCAGTGGTAACCCCTATCACAGAACTTATTATTTTATGGCCAATCGCTTTGAGCTTGATGGCGACAATGGGTGTTACAAGAGAAGATACTATTTGGAAATACTTCTTTGTTGGGATGTTCTTGGTGTCTACCTTGGCACAACCACTTTTCCCATTCATGGGTGCACAGCTTATTCCTTATGCAGCCTTCCAAAGTATGACCAAAACAATGGGCAATCCAATGACCATTCCAATGTTGCCATATATGTTGACCAATATTGTAATGACGACTTTGGTAATGGCAGTATTCCTTTTGGCAATCAAATTCATCTGGCGTGCAGATGTAACGAAGTTGAAAGCCATTGACCCAGCACAAGTAGAAGCACAAATGCCACTACCTGCAATGAATCTTAAGCAAAAAGCGTATTTGGCAATGTTGCCTTCCTACTTGATCATGGTATTGGTACCAAGCTTCCTTAAAAACAATCCTGTTTCTGATGCCTTGAATACCATTGGTGTTTTAGGGATCACCGTTGCATGGGTCATCTTGTTCTTGATGGTGCGCTTTGAAGGCAAGCCAATGCTCGACTTTAAAGAAGTGGCATACAAGCAATTTAACTGGGGCATTTTCTTCATGATTGCAGCAGCAGTATATGGGGCAAACAGCTTGTCCAACCCTACCACTGGTGTACCTGCATTCCTTATTCAAAGCTTGAAACCAATCTTAGGGGGCCGCAGTGAAATAGTATTTGTTGCCATTATGTTCACCGTGGCACTGATTATCACCAACTTTGCAAACAATGCAGCAATGGCTGTTATTTTGATGCCAGTTGTATTGAACTTCTCAAACCAAATTGGTATCAATCCTATGCCTGTGGCAATGGGTGTTATCCTCATGGTATTCGTTGCAATGTTGACCCCTGCAGCATCTCCACACGCTGGTTTGATGCACGGGATGAAAACCATCTATACCACGAAAGAAATTCTCACCATCGGTTTCCCAATGTGTTTAGTAACCTTGTTGCTCTACATTTTTGTGGGTTACCCATTGGCAAAAATTTTACTCGGTGTTTAATAAAAAAAGAAACCAATGTCATTTGACATTGGTTTCTTTTTTTTATGCCTTGAGGGAACGCATGAGATTGACCATTTCAATGGCACTGGTAGCTGTGTCAAAGCCTTTATTGCCTGCTTTGGTGCCTGCACGCTCAATGGCTTGCTCAATATTTTCGGTGGTAACAATGCCAAACATGACTGGTAAATTTTCTGCCAAAGAGATGTGGGCAATGCCCTTGGAGACTTCATTGCAAACGTAATCATAGTGGCTGGTTTGACCGCGAATGACTGCCCCTAAGCAGATGATGGCATCGTATTTTTTGCTCTGTGCCATGGTAGAAGCCACAAGTGGAATTTCAAAAGCCCCAGGCACCCAGCTCAGATGAATGTTTTCATCATCCACGCCGTGTCGATGGAGGGCATCGCACGCCCCTGAGATGAGCTTAGAGGTGATAAATTCATTGAAGCGAGAGGCCACAATGCCGATGGTGATATTTTCTGCAACGAGTTGTCCTTGGAATGTTTTCATGGTAATAATCTCCTTTTAATTTAAAATATGGTTCATGCGATCGCGCTTGGTATCCATATAGCGCTGGTTTTCAGGGTGTGTTGGCAACTGAATAGGAAGGCGCTCTACAATGTCTAAGCCAAAGCCAGAAAGCTGATAAATTTTATCTGGATTGTTGGTGAGGAGGCGCAAGGTCTTTGCCCCTAAATCTCGTAGAATTTGGGCGCCAATATAGTATTCTCTCATGTCGGCTGGGAATCCGAGGGCCAGATTTGCCTCGAGGGTGTCCATGCCTTGGTCTTGAAGGGCATAGGCCTTGAGCTTGTTAATTAAACCAATGCCACGGCCTTCCTGGCGCATATAGAGGATGATGCCACGGCCTTCTGCTTCTACCTGCGCCATTGCAGTGGCAAGCTGTTCGCCACAATCACAACGTAGAGAGGCGAAGGCGTCGCCAGTGAGGCACTCAGAGTGAACACGACACAGCACGTTTTCTCCATCGCCAATATCCCCCTTTACCAAGGCAACATGGTGCTCGTTGTTGAGGAGATTCACATAGCCATAGGCGGTGAAGTGGCCATGCTTGGTAGGCATATCCGCGATGGCTTCACAACGCACCAGCTTATCATAGCGTTTTCGATATTCTTGGAGGGCGGCAATGGAAATAATTTTGAGCTGGTATTTTTCCGCCAATGCCACCAGGCCTTTGGTGCGTAGCATGGTACCATCTTCTGCCATGATTTCACAGCAAAGCCCACATTCGTCAAGTCCTGCCAAACGCATCAAATCGACAGTGGCTTCGGTATGGCCATTGCGTACCAACACGCCCCCTTGGCGTGCGCGTAAGGGAAACATATGGCCAGGTCGGCGGAAGTCGCTTGCAGTGGCATTGGGATTGATACATTCACGGGCGGTGAGGCCACGCTCTTCGGCAGAAATACCTGTGGTGGTATTGATGTGGTCGATGGAAACAGTGAAGGCGGTTTCGTGATTATCGGTGTTGTTGGTGACCATTTGTGCCAAGCCTAAGCGTTGACAGAGGGCGTCGCTCATCGGCATACAGATGAGTCCTTTGCCGATGCTTGCCATAAAATTCACATTTTCAGTGGTGGCAAATTCAGCGGCACAAATCAAATCCCCCTCGTTTTCTCTATCCTCATCATCGGTGACAATGATGAGCTCTCCTTGGCGCAATGCTTCTAATGCTTCTTCGATGGTGTTGAATGTGTACATGATAATCCTCCTTAGAAACCGTTTTCTAGTAAAAATTCATAAGAGATTGTAGAGGGCGATTGCGCTTTGTCTGGGGTCGCATATTGCTGTAAGCGCTCGACATATTTGCCAATGCAATCGACTTCTAAATTAACCAGCATTCCTTGCTTGATGGTTGCAAGGGTGGTATTTGCGGCAGTGTGGGGAATGATGGAAACCGTGAAGGTGTCTTTGTCCAGGGCGGCGATGGTTAAGCTGATGCCGTCAATGGTGATGGCGCCTTTTAAAATGATATAGCGTAATAAATGCTGAGGTGGCTTGATGGCAATGCGCCAAGCAATTTCATCCTTTGTGAGATCGACAACGGTGCCTGTATCATCAATATGGCCACTGACAATATGCCCCCCAAAGCGCCGTTGTAGAGACATGGCACGCTCTAAATTCACTGCCGCCCCAATGCGCACCTGATGCAAAGCAGTGATTTGATAGGTCACTGGCATCACATCTACTGTAAAGCTGTTGCTGGTAAAAGCCGTGACCGTGAGACAGACCCCGTTTACTGCAATGCTATCGCCGAGATGAATGTCTTCGAGAATCTTCTGACAGCCAATGACAAGGGACCCAGAGTGGGCACTGATATTTTTGCTGATGAGGTGTCCTTTTTCTTCAATCAATCCTGTGAACATGACACTGTCACTCCTTTGATGAGTAAATCCTCTCCGAGAGGGTGGTAGCTGATTTCTGTCAAGGCCAAGGCCTGTGTTGCCAACTCAACACCTTGGCCTTTCACAGGGGTAGGGGCCTCGGTGCCACCGAAAAGCTTGGGTGCAAGATAGGCGTGTACCTCATGAATAAGCCCTTCATCCAGAAAACTGCCATGGATGGTGGCGCCTCCCTCAACGAGAACACTGTCGATATGGCGTGCCCCTAATGCTTTTACAAGCGCCTTTAAATCAAGGTGGCCATCTTCTTTGGCGGGCAGCACACAGACCTCACAGCCTCTGTCAAGATAGGGCTGATGTTTGGCAGGGTCTTTCACAGTGGTGGCGATGAGCACTGGTGCGAGGTGGGTGGTTTGCACCAATTGGCTATTGAGGGGGAGCAGTAGGTTGCTGTCGCAAATAATCCGGATTGGCTGATGGGCCTCTGGCAAACGTGCGGTCAGCAAGGGGTCGTCTGCTAAGACTGTGCCAATGCCAACTAAAATCCCAGCCACTCGGGCACGGGTCTGATGGGTGTGTGTGCGTGCCATTTCACCTGTAATCCATTTGGCATGCCCTGTTCTTGTGGCAATTTTGCCATCTAAGGTCATCGCATATTTGCTGATGATATAAGGGGTTTGATGGGTGATAAAATGAATGAAGGCAGCATTTTGTTGACGACAGGCTTTCTCACAAATACCTACAGTGACTTCAATGCCAGCGTCTTCAAGCTGAGCAATGCCCTTGCCAGCGACCAATGGATTGGGGTCTTTTATGCCGATGACAACGCGGGCAAGCTGTGCACCTATAATCGCTTCGGTGCAAGGGGGTGTTTTGCCAGTATGACAACAGGGTTCTAGTGTCACATACATGGTGGCGCCTTTGGGATTTTCTGTGGTATTGGCCAGTGCTTCACGTTCAGCGTGCAAGGCGCCAAATTTTGTATGGTAGCCTTCGCCAATGACTCGGCCATTTTTTACAATGACGGCCCCCACAAGGGGATTGGGATTGACATAGCCTGCGCCTTTTTCCGCAAGGGCGAGGGCGTGTTGCATCATTTTTTCATCTATTTGCATGGAAACCTCCAAATAAAAAAGCCTTGAAGAAGTCTCTTCAAGGCAACGGGAAAATAGATAGGTGCCAACAAAAAAACTCCGAAATGACAGAATCATTCCAGAGCTTTTGCATACACTTATCCTAATACATCTTCTTCTATCCAGACTATACTGTTGGTTTTGGAATTTCACCAAATCCTGATTTGAACCTATGCCAAATCCTGCGCAAGTGCGCTCGCGGACTTTACCGCCAATCGGGAATCTCACCCTGCCCTGAAGATACTATGAAATTGACTAAAGTATAATGAAAAAAAAGTGTGCCGTCAAGAGAGAAATCTTCTTTCAAAAAATGATTTATGGTATACTGTTTAGTAAATAACCGTTTTTGCCTTTGTATAAATCAATAAATTATACTATGCTTTTTATCATGAAAGGATGAGTGCGTTGTCAGAAAAAGAAAAGCTTCAACAGCTTGCATCTCAGATTCAGGCTTGTAAATGTGACCAGCCTTATTACTATGTAAGCTACTCCACACGTGATGGTGAGAGTGTCTATCAGGATGTATTGGCCCTACAACAAGCTGGCAAAAATTTATGGATTGATGTCGATGTGAATTTCAATACGGGTGAAGGCTATAACAGCACTATTTTCAATAGACTTGCAGATACCAATTGTCTTGGCATTTTGTTTTTTATGAGTGCTCAGTCGATGACCTCTGCGCAAAGCACCAAGGAAGTGGCTTTTGCCACCAGTCATCGTGTGCTTGATGGACGTGGCGAAGCATTGCCAATTTGCGTTGTTGCCCTTGAAGACATTGAGTTTGGAGATATTGAAAAGTGGGTGGAGGGCTCTCTGTATAGCCGCTACCGTGAAGAAAAATTGAGTGCCTTAGAAGCAGAACGTATCGAAAAATATCGTCATAAATATAATAATAAAGTCAACCAAGCAGTGACAAAATTTGATTTATCAGAGTGTATTTTAAAAGTGCTCAAAACCCAAGAAAAGGCATTTGTACCAATGCAGGACGGCGCTGAAAAAAGAGTAGAAAAAATACTGTCAAGCTTATAATTTCCTTGACGGCTCTATGATGCTCCTGTATAATTAATATTCGGATGTGGGTTTATTCCCAGATCGAAACCGCATGTCGCTGGTTCCAAAAGACTTCGGTCACCTCGTGGCAGCGAGTATTCTCAGGGAGGTGTAATCATGTACGCTATTATTGAAACTGGTGGTAAACAATACAAAGTTGAAGAAGGTATGACTTTAGATGTTGAACTTCTCCATGCTGAAGCTGGTGACGTTATCGACGTTGACGCTGTATTGATGTTAAACCAAGATGGTCAAGTAAAAGTTGGTAGCCCTTATGTAGAAGGCGCTAAAGTAAGCTTGAAAGTTGTTGAAAACGGCAAAGCACCAAAGATTGTTGTTTTCAAATACAAAGCTAAAAAGAACTATCGTCGTAAAAAAGGTCATCGTCAACCTTATACCCGCGTAACTGTTGAAAAGATTGTTGGCTAATGATTCATGTAGCCTTGTTTTATAGTGATAAGCACACATTGTGTGGCTACACCTTAGAGGGACATGCCGATTCGGCGCCACACGGTGAAGACATTGTATGTGCTGCTGCATCAACCTTGGCTATTGTGACTGAAAATAGCTTAGATATACAAGGAGTGCACTACGACGCCGAGATGGAAGAAGGTTATTTTAAGCTTTTTCTACAAGAGGCAAGGGATGAGAAAGAAGTGGTTATTGCACAAGCTGTGCTAAAAACTTTGGAAATCGGTCTCTTGCAATTGGCAAAGAATTATCCGAAATTTATTGAGACAGACCATGTTTTTGTTTGAGGAGGTGGACACATGTTCACATTAGACTTACAATTATTTGCATCTAAAAAAGGGGTAGGTAGTACCAAGAATGGTCGTGACTCCCACTCCAAACGTTTGGGCGCTAAAAAAGGTGATGGCCAATCTGTAAAGGCTGGTAACATCTTGTATCGTCAAAGAGGCACCAAGATTCATCCAGGTGCTGGTGTAGGCAGAGGTGGCGATGACACCTTGTTTGCAATGATTGACGGTGTTGTACGTTATGAACGTAAAGGTAAAAATAGAACCCAAGTGAGCGTTTACGCTGCTGAATAAGAGGTTTTAGTAGGGATGGCCGCTAGGTCATCCCTTTTTTGCTATTTTTAAAGAAAGAGATGTGCAATGAAACAAAACGAAATTGAAAAAATGGTAGCAGACACCAAAGTGCAACTAACAAGACACCAGCGTTGGCGTTCTTTTTGGAGCAATTTAAGATTGCTGATGTTTTTGGTGATTGTCGGTGGCTTTGCTGTCTATATCAAGAATCACTTCATGCTTGGACTAGGCGCAGGCCTATTGGGCCTTGCTGCTTTTGCTTACTTTGTTCATCGTTTTAATGTAGCATCACGTCATATTGTATTGGCTGAAAATACCCTGGCGGTTCTAGAGCGCTATGATGCACGTACCAAGGGGGCATGGTCTACATTCTCTGACGATGGCAGTCAATATATAGAAAAAAATGACTATATCAGTACCGACTTGGATTTATTCGGTCAAGGTTCTCTTTATCAATATATTTCTGTTGCCCACACGATTGGCGGACGAGATGCTTTGATGCGTTTGCTGACTCGTCCAAACTTGCGCTATATTAAAGAGCGTCAAGCCTCTGTGAAAGAGCTTCTTTTGGACGATGCCTTGGCCATTGCCTTTGAAGCATTGGGATTTGAACCAAACCCTCGCCGAGAAGAAGAGGAACGTGCCGCTGAAAAAAATTTAAGAAGCTATATCAAAGGCAAAGAGCAAGAATCCTTGTTGATGATCAAAGCCCTTGCCATTGGGATGCCTCTTGTGACGGCAGTGGTTATTGCAGGGGTATTGATGCATCTATTACCAGTGATGGCATTTTATATTTGCTTTTTTGGACAAATAGGGGCAGCGATGTTTTTGGGCAATGCCATACAGGATGAAAAAATGATGATCATGGCCATGCAACGTCGTTTGACCATGGTGGAAGATCGCATCAATGTGTTATTGAAAAAGGACTTTAAGAGCAGTTATCTTGTTGAAATGCAAGCCCATTTAAAAGGTGCCAATGCTGGGATAAGAGCGCTCAATCGTTTGTCTAACCGATGGCAGCTACGAGAAAACTTTATTTTCTTCTGGCCATTGGCAGGCTTTTTGGCATGGGATTTTAACTGTATGCTGATGCTAGCACGTTGGCGCCGCCAATATGGGCAGCCATTCATTCAATGGTTGGATTGGATTGGTGAAGTGGAGGCGTTGTATTCTTTAGGGACCCTTTCACGAGTGCGCTCGGATGAAGCTTCTATGCCAGAAATCATTGAGAGCGATGCCCCACTTTTGGAAATGACAGATGGCAAGCACCCATTGCTTAATCCGCAAACAGTTGTTGGCAATGATTATAAGCAAGGGGCGGAAACGGTCATTATCACAGGCTCTAATATGAGTGGAAAATCAACCTTTATGCGCACTGTTGCCCTCAATGCGGTATTGGCTTATGCAGGTGGGAGCGTTTCAGCAAAAGCCTTTCGCATCAGCCCAATGAGAATTTTCACCTCCATGCGTGTGCGTGATGATGTTGGGGCAGGAATTTCGACCTTCTATGGGGAAATTCTGCGCATCAAGGAAATGATGGCCTATTCTGAAAAACAAGCACCGATGCTTGTATTGGTGGATGAAATTTTTAAAGGAACCAATAGTGCCGACCGTATCATTGGCGCCGAAGCAGCTATTCGCAAAATCACACGCCCATGGATGATGAGCTTGGTTTCTACCCATGACTTTGAGCTGTGCGCTTTAGTAGAGAATGAAGAAATTAATGGGAAAAACTTCCATTTTGAAGAAACCTATCAAGGGGATACCATTCACTTTGATTACAAAATAAAAACAGGTCGTTGCCTCACCACAAATGCACAGCATTTGATGCGGATGGCAGGGCTATTGGATACAGTGACAAAAACGTTATGAAAGGAGGAAAGACATGTTTTATGATTATGCCAAAGTAAATGTCAAGGCAGGTGATGGCGGTAATGGCGTTGTGGCCTTCCGTCGTGAAAAATACGTGCCAAAAGGCGGTCCAGCTGGTGGTGACGGTGGACGAGGGGGTTCTATCATCTTACGTGCTGATGAAGGGCTTCGTACCCTCATTGATTTCCGCTATCAAACACATTACAAGGGAAAAAGAGGCGCTCACGGTTCTGGGGATAAGCAGCATGGCCGTGGCTCTGATGACATCGTTTTGCTTGTGCCAATTGGCACAATTGTTCGTGATGCAGAAAGCAACAAATTGCTTGGTGACTTACGCACCCACAATCAAGAAGTGGTGGTGGCGCAAGGCGGCAGAGGGGGCAGAGGCAATGCACGTTTTGTGAGCTCTACCCATCGTGCCCCAGCTTTTGCTGAAAATGGGGAGCCCGGGGAAGAACGCTGGATTACCTTGGAACTCAAATTGTTGGCAGATGTTGGCTTGGTAGGATTTCCAAATGTTGGGAAATCTACGATTATCAGCCGTATTTCTGCAGCAAAGCCAAAGATTGCCAACTATCACTTTACCACCATTGAACCAAACCTTGGGATGGTCAGAGTCGATGCAGGCCGAAGCTATGTGGTGGCTGATGTGCCAGGGCTTATTGAAGGTGCTGCAGAGGGCGCTGGCTTGGGACACCGTTTCTTGCGCCATGTAGAGCGTACACGCGTGCTGGTCCATGTGGTAGATTTGTCTGGCTGTGAAGATAGAGATCCCCTAGAGGATTTAAAAACCATTCGTGAAGAATTGGCGCGCTATGGCTCTCATCTCAACGAAAAGCCAATGGTTATCGTAGCCAATAAAGTGGATTTGATGGATGAAAAAGAGCGCGATACCGCATTGCTTCGTATTGAAGAGGCTTATCCAGGGGTTGCAATCTTCCCAATTAGTGCAGCCACAGACAACCAATTTGATGCGTTGGTGTATCATCTTGCAGAAATGCTCGATGAAATTGGGCCTGTGGTTTACGAAGAAGAAGATTTCGAAGACATCGAAGAGCCCGCTGAAAAGAAAGAAGCACCATTCCATGTGGTTAAAATTGGCCCAGATGCCTATGAAGTGGTTGGCCCAGAAATCGAGGGCTTGTGTCGCCGTACACAATTCGAACGTGATGAAGCAGTGGAACGCTTTATGAAGATTTTGGATACCATGGGTATTGAAAAAGCTTTGCGAAAAGCAGGCATTGAAGACGGAGACACCGTGGTTGTTGGACCAATGGCCTTTGACTACTTAGAGTAGGTGAAGACGATGCCATCTCCTGTTATTTGGGACATTGTGTTTTTCTTTTTGCTGATGGGGCTCCTCTCTCTCAATTTACAAACAAGTCATGCCACCATTCCTTTGTGGTGTCCCCTCGCCTTTCTTTTGTGTGAGGGCAATATTTTGACATGGGTGTGGCAAAATGGGTGGAATCACCTTAACCGCTGGGCATGGCTTGTGTCTTTTGTGTTGGTAGGATGTATGCTTTTACAGCAATCCTTTGGCCGCAGACGTTGGTATATTTTTCATGGTGGCGGCTTTCGGCGTGAACGTGAAAGCTATGAACTCTTGGCAAAAAATATTTCGCAATTTTTGTGGCTGAACGGTGCTTCTCCTGCAGATGTGTTGTTCAAATATGAGGGCTTTTTGGGATTGGCGCCTATGAGCGAGCAAAGAGAAAAGGATTTTTTCAAAGAAATTGATCAGACACTAGAGGATACCAAATGGTGTTCTTGGTCCTTGTGGCACACCATGTTTGCCTTTCAGGGCGTTTTTATGATGTGCTTTCTAAGTATTCATGCACTTTATATGATGGGGGTTTTCTAATGGGACAACAGCTCTTGTTTTATCTTGCCGTACTGCTTTTGATAATCGGTATTGCCATTAAAATATATGGAATGGCTTGCTTGGCGAATAAAAAATGGCCAGAAGCAGAACGTCTCGCACGTTACAAAAAAACCATCCCAGTGAGTTATGCGTTGTTGCTACCAACAATTGCCATTATCATCTATCTAATAGTAACGAAATAAAGAAAATCACAACGAAAGTATATTGTTTTAGAAACAAACATGCCCTATAATATGAGTTAAGCATTTCGACAAGAGCCCATGCTCGATAGGGGGATCGTTGATGATGAAAAAAACAGCGATTATTTTAACAGCCTTTGCTATGCTGCTTTTTGTGGCAGGCTGTAGCAGTATGCACAAAATGGAGCAACCAAAATCTTTCGCAGAATCGCTTTATGCAGCTAAAAATCCTTATATAGGAAATAATAGTGCAGACGCGGATTTGGTGAGCTTGATGCGTCTCGGCAATTTTGGAAAGTACACCCTTTCTGTGGAAGCAAAGGAGCATCCTTATACCTTATCTATCCGTTATATGTATCTCAACAGCAGCGTAGACAGGGAAAAATTCAATACCACAATGACCAATAGTGCGATATTGCTCTTGGCATTGATTGACAACTGCGAACAAATTTCATGGACCTATGCATCCGATGAAGGACAACAATCCAATGCCATTGGTGTGGATTATGTCAAAGATGTGATGGAGATAGATGTGAAAAATATAGCCAAGGATGAGAAAAAATTTACAGAACTCTGTAATCAGCTCTTTCCTGACCGTGCAACGACATCTTAATAATGAAAAGCAAAAGTGACGAAAGTGACTTTTGCTTTTTTTGTTTTTTTGTCTAAACCTTGAAAAGTTATAATCACTGACTATGCTATAATGAATCAAAGAGGTGGGTATGATGTTACGTTTAAAGAAGCTGAAGAAAAAATTTTTTGGTAATAAACGCCCTGTGAATAAAGCCTTGCGTCGTCGCCAATTTGAAAAAGATTTGCCTGGATTTATTATTCTAGGTGTGCTATTTATCCTCATGTGTATCGTTGGCTGGATTCTCTATATCAAAGTCGGTCGTCCTCTGTATGAAGTGATGATTCAACCAGATGCCGCCCGTCAGTGGATTGTTTCTCGTGGGAAATGGAGTTATTTGTTCTTTGTTTTTATGGTCTTTCTGCAAATTGTGGTTGCCGTCATTCCTGGGGAACCTTTCCAAATAGCGGCAGGGCTGGCCTTTGGTCCTGTGCTGGGGACAGTACTTTGTATGATTGGGATGTTGACAGGGTCGATTACCACCTTTATGTTGACACGTGTTTTTGGCTATCGTTTATTAGAACGGTTGTTTTCAGAGCGCTCCCTATCAAAACTGGACTTAGGAGATTATTCCAAAGAAACCATAGAGCGTGTGGTTTTTGTCGCCTTTATCATCCCTGGAACGCCAAAAGATTTATTGAGCTATGCAGTGGGCTTAACGCCACTGTCCTTGGCAAGCTGGATACGGATCACCTTGATTGCACGGTTTCCGTCGGTATTGATGGCAAGTGTTGGTGGCGATGCCATCAGCAGTGGCAATTTTAAGGCAGCAGCGATTTATTTGGGGATTGGGGTAGCTATGTCCTTGGTCATGTATGTTGTTTATGAATGGATGCATCGCTATCGTTTAAGCCGTTAAAAAAAGAGCTTCTCCTCGAGGAGAAACTCTTTTTCTATTTGATTATAAATAATCCTGTAGGACTTCCCAGGTTTCAGCATATACAGCATCCTCATTTTGATTGGCATTGATGACAATAACATTGTCATCGGTGCGCACCTGAGCAAGCATCAGATAAAGCTGACGTATTTGATACAGCTGATGGAGTGTTTCGTAACGTTCTGCAATTTCGCCACGTTGTTCAATACGCGCCATAGCCTCTTGCTCTGGAAGGTCATAGAGCAAGGTGACTGTTGGGTGAAGGCGTGCGTCTGCTTCCTTATTGAGGTTTAGCACCCATTCGAGGGTCAGGTGTTGGCTATTGTAGGCCAAGGAAGAGAGCAGATAACGGTCACAGAGAACAATTTCTCCTTGGGCAAGATGTGCTTCGATGGTTTTGATGTGATCAAGGCGGTCGGCGGCAAATAGGAGTGTCAGTGTGGCTTCATCAAAGCTGGTGTCAGTGAGGAGCGCTTTGCGCACCATGCTGCCAATCGGTCCATCGCTTGGCTCTCGAGTCACAAAAACCTTCTTGCCAGTCGCTTCTAAGTGGTCTTTTAGATGAAGGAGTTGGGTGCTTTTTCCACTGCCGTCAATGCCTTCAAAGACGATTAACGTTCCACTCATAATCCACCATTGAGGGTCAAGTGCATGGCTTCCTTCGCACGTGCAACATTTTCATTACCGATGGCATTGGCACGGGCATTACCAGCGTTGATGATATCACGTACTTCGTCTAAATGTGCTTCATAGTAAGCACGTCTCTCACGGAATGGATCCAATAAGGTATTTAAGCTAGTGGTGAGTTGTTTTTTACAAGCCACACAACCAATGGTGCCGGCCTTGCAACGCTCGCAGATGTCGGCGTATTGGTCTTTGGTGAAAATTTGATGATATTTGCTGACCACGCAAATATCTGGATGTCCTGGGTCTGTCGCACGAATACGGCTTGGGTCGGTGACGGCTTTTGCTACTTTTTCCTTGACTGTTTCTGCTGTGTCAGAAAGATAAATGGCATTGCCTAGGCTCTTGCCCATTTTGGCATTGCCATCAAGGCCCATGAGGCGCGGAAACTCACTAAGTTTGATTTCAGGTTCAGTGAAAATTGGCGCATCCTTGGCATAGAGGTCATTGAAACGGCGCACCAATTTGCGTGCCAACTCTAGGTGTGGCTTTTGGTCTTCGCCAACAGGCACCAAATCGGCATTACAGAAGGTGATGTCTGCCGTTTGGCTCACTGGATAGCCAATGAAGCCATAGGTCATATCGTCATAGCCATAATTGGCTGCTTCAGTCTTGACAGTGGGATTATGACGCAAGGTGTTCATTGTCACAAACATTGAATAGAAGATGGTCAATTCTGCAATAGATGGAATCTGAGATTGTAAAAATAGGGTTACTTTTTCAGGATTCAAGCCTACAGAAAGGTTGTCCATTGCCACCTGCATGATGCTGTCGCTGATTAACTCCGGACGCTCAAAATGGGTGGTCAAGGCTTGAATATCTGCAATTTCAATAAAAGTGTCGTACTCATCTTGTAATTTTACACGGTTACTAAGACTGCCAACATAGTGACCGATGTGTAGACGGCCTGTTGGACGGTCGCCTGTCAGAATGCGTTTACGTGTCATTTCTATACTCCTTTTAGGTTTTAGGATGATAAAAGCCATTATATTTTAGTATAGAATTTAAGGATTTTTTTGTCAATCAAAGGGCCAATAGGTTATCTATAAATTGTTGCAATGAGTCATTGCTTGATTATAAAATTTTTATACCTTATAATGTTTTCACACCAAAACAGTAGGAGGAATGGAAATGACATTATTAGCAAAGCATGCCCAAGGGAAAGGTGGCCCAGATACGATTTTTGCTTACGCAGCACAAGCAGGAAAGCGTGCTGAAGAAGTGGGCAAAGAAAATATCATCAATGCGACCATTGGCGCATTTTTAGATGCAGAAGGCAACTTGAAAACGATGAAGACTGTGGAAGAGGCATTGAAATCCATTCCTTTTGAAGTGGGTGCCAACTACGCACCGATTAATGGTTTGCCAGGCTATATTGAAGGGATGACAGAAAGCGTGTTGCGCGACCATCGTCCAGCACACACCTTTATTGGTGGGATTGCCACACCAGGTGGCACAGGGGCGTTGCACAACGCATTCTACAACTACCTCAATGAAGGAGAAGTGTGCCTCACTACCGATTACTATTGGGGCAACTATAAGACCTTATTAGAAGAATTGGGACGTGGACTAGAAACCTTCAATACCTTTGATGAAGAGGGGCATTTTGATGTCGCAAGTTGTGTGACGGCTTGTAAGAAGGTTGGAGAAAAGCAAACCAATATCCAGTTGCTGTTGAATACCCCAGCACACAATCCAACTGGTTTTTCAATGACTGACGATGAATGGAAAGCCCTTGTTGATGAATTGGTTGTGATTGCCAATAACGGGAAAAACAATATCATTCTAATGGTTGACGTGGCCTATTTAGACTATGCTGGCAGTGACGCACGTCGTTTCTTTGAATTTTTCACTGACCTACCAGAAAACTTCTTGACCATTGTTTGCGCTAGTACCTCTAAAGGCTATACCCTTTATGGGTATCGCTTGGGCTTGATGATTGGGATTGCCCAAACAGAAGCTGTCCTCAATGACTTCCTTTTGGCGAATGGTGCTTCTGCACGTGCCACCTGGTCAAATTGTAGCCGTCCAGCAATGGAAGCCATCAACCATTTGGCAAACAACCCAGAAAAATTGGCAGCGTTCCGTCAAGAGCAAGACGATTTTGCCATGAGCTTGGCACGCCGCTCTGATATTTTCATGGCAGAAGCCAAAGAAGTGGGATTGAAGGTTTGCCCATATCATTCAGGATTTTTCATCTACGTGCCAACCGAGAACCATGAAGAAGCCGTAAAGGTCTTTGACATCTTGGCGGCGCAAAACTTATTTGTGGTGCCTCTTGGGGAAGGCTTGCGTATTGCCATTTGTGCAGTAGATGACGCACAAATCCCAGGCATGGCAACAAAATTTAAACAAGCCCTTGATCAAGCGCGCGCATAGTTTTTTTCAACGTCACTGCCAAGCAGTGGCGTTTTTATCTTTAAGCTTTAAATTAGGCAAAATTGTCTGCAATTCGTTCTTGACGATTGCTTGAAAAAGCACTAGAATATATTGATATATAAAGATGCAGTGATAAGGAGGAATCCTATTCGTCACATGACAGAGAGGGCGGTCTTGGCTGGAAATCGCCTATGGGAGATAGGTATTCTACCACCTTTGAGCAATGATGGGATAAACCATCATCGGTCGCTACCGTTACCAAGCACTGAAAGTGGATTAATTATTTAATCAATCTGGGTGGAACCACGGGAATGTTCGGCGCTCTCGTCCCTATTGGGATGAGGGCGCCTTTTTATTTTATAAAAAACAATTTGAGGAGGATGTTGGTATGTTAAAAATTACCTTGCCTAACGGCAGTGAAAAAGAATTTGATCAAGCAAGTGTGACCCCAATGGAAGTGGCAAAAAGCCTTTCTAATAGCTTGCCTAAAAAGGCAGTGGCAGCGAAGGTTGATGGGGTGGTTGTGGATTTAATGACCCCTATCGAAAAAGATGCCAGTGTGGCTATTTTGACCTTTGATGAAGAAGAAGGCAGAGAAGTTTTCCGTCACTCTTCCAGTCACGTTTTAGCAGAAGCGGTACAACGCTTGTGGCCAGGGACTAAGATTGCCATTGGGCCAGCGATTGACAATGGCTTCTATTATGACTTTGATAGTGAACACACCTTTGTGCCAGAAGACTTAGAAAAAATTGAAGCTGAAATGAAAAAAATCGTCAAAGCTGGGGCTGCTTTTGAACGCCGTGAACTGCCTCGTGAAGAAGCGATTGCCTTCTTCCAAGCACGTCATGAAGATTATAAAGTAGAATTGATTCAAGACCTTCCAGAAGATGCAGTTATTTCTCTTTATGAAGATGGCGAATATGTAGACCTATGTGCAGGCCCACACTTGCCAAAAACCTCTCAAATTAAAGCCGTCAAGCTAATGAGCATTGCAGGCGCTTACTGGCGTGGCGATGAAAAAAATAAGATGCTCCAACGTATCTATGGCACCAGCTTCCCAAAACAACAAGAATTGGATGATTACCTCAACATGCTTGAAGAAGCAAAACGTCGTGACCATCGTAAGCTTGGGAAAGAATTAGAATTGTTCTCCTTTGTGGATGAAGCACCAGGATTCCCTATCTTCCATCCAAAGGGCATGATTTTGCGTAATGCCCTTGAAGCCTTCTGGAGAGAAGAGCACGCTAAAGCAGGCTATTCTGAAGTGCGCACCCCGCTCATTATGAACCGTCAATTGTGGGAACGTTCTGGTCACTGGGATCATTACAAAGACAATATGTATTTCACTGAAATCGATGAACAACCATTTGCGATTAAACCAATGAACTGCCCAGGTGGCATTTTGTTGTACAATGAATCCCTGCACAGCTATCGTGAATTGCCACTTCGTTGGGCTGAAATGGGCTTGGTACACCGTCATGAATTAAGTGGTGCATTGCACGGCTTGATGCGTGTGCGTGCTTTTACCCAAGACGATGCGCATATCTTCATGCGTGAAGACCAAATCATTGACGAATTGATTGGCGTTATGAACTTGGTAGACCGTATGTATTCAAAGTTTGGTTTTGAATACCACGTAGAATTGTCTACCCGTCCAGAAGATTCCATGGGCTCTGAGGAATTGTGGGAAAAAGCCACCGATGGCTTGCGCACTGCTCTTGAAAGCGTGGGTCGTGACTACATCATCAATCCAGGGGATGGGGCATTCTATGGTCCAAAAATCGACTTCCATTTGAAGGACACCCTTGGACGTACCTGGCAATGTGGGACCATCCAATTGGACTTCCAATTACCAGAAAAATTTGATATGACTTATATTGGCGAAGATGGTGAAAAGCATCGTCCAGTCATGGTGCATAGAACCATTTTTGGTAGCATTGAACGCTTTATCGGTATCTTGACAGAGCATTATGCTGGGGCATTCCCAGCATGGTTGACCCCTGTGCAAGCGATGATTATTCCAATCACCTCTGCACAAGCAGACTATGCCGATGAAGTGGCTAAAAAATTAAAAGACGCTGGTGTACGTGTTGAAGTAGACCATCGTTCTGAAAAAATGGGCTACAAGATTCGTGAAGCAACAGTGAAGAAAATCCCATATATGTTGGTTGCTGGGGCAAAAGAAGCAGAAAGCAATGAAATTTCCTTGCGCTCCTATAAAGTGGGGGATGAAGGTGCCGTTGCAGTTGATGTCTTTGTAGACCGTCTTAAGAAAGAAATTGCAGAACGTGCATGATAATTGAATTGTGCATCTGTCGCTCTAAATAGTGTTGTTGAGGAGAATTTTTATGGGGAGAGAGCGTCCGACATCACGCACATCACAGACAAAAAGCACCTCCTCGCGCCCGTCTACAAGGCGTGCGAAGAGTGAGCGTGTGCCATCAGCATCTAACCGACGTCGTCCTGTAGAGGAAAGAACGACCCCTCCTCGTCCTGTACGTCAGGCTTCGCCACAAAGAAGGAAGCGTTGGCGCTTGCGAGGATGGGTGAAAATTGCCCTTTTGCTGTTGCTGGTTCTGCTGGTGGTGCGATTTTCGCCTGTTGGCCGTGCCAGCCATCAAAGTGCACCAGCGCCATCGGTGGTGGTGAAACAGGTGACCCATGGCATTGTGGATAAAAAAGATAAAAGTGGTTTTGATGAGAGCATTGGCAGTGATTCTGCCATCCTCATCAATGCCGACAATGGCGATGTGCTGTATGACAAGGATGCAGGTGCCCAACGTGCACCAGCCTCCTTGACAAAAATGATGACTGCCTATGTTGCTGTGAAATACAATAAGGATTTGGACCGCAAGGTGCAGATGCCGAAAGCAGCCTTTGAGGTCATTGACGATACTGGTGCTGCGACAAGTGGGCTGATTGTTGGGGAAACCGTGACCATCAAGGATATTCTGTATGCAGCGATGTTGTCCTCAGGGGCAGAGGCGGCAGAGGCGCTGGCATTGATTACCAGTGGGAATGAAAAATCCTTCGTGGAATTGATGAACAAGGAAGCCAAGGCGATGGGCCTAGACAGCAGTCACTTTACCAATGTGACTGGACTAGACAATGAGAAACAATATTCCACCTGTCGTGACATGGCAAGGCTTCTCAAAACAGCCATGGGCAATAGCACCTTTAAAAGCATTGTGACCACACGCAGCTATACCACCTCTGCCAACGATGTGCATCCAAATGGGCTGGTATTGACCCATACCATGGACAAGTATTTGGCAGATTTCCAGCGTTATTTTGAAACCAGTGAGTACAAAATTTTAGGGGGCAAAACGGGCTTTACTGAGAATGCAGGTAACTGCTTGGCCTCTATTGCAGAAAAGAAAAAGAAACCGACCTATATTGTGGTGACCATGCACGCAACAGGCAATGGCGACCAGTATTATCAATCCGTCAAGGATGCGGTGAATCTTTATGGCAAAGCCTATGAGTAATCTTCTCCTAGTAAGATAATAAAAATTGTTGATTGCTCAAAAAATATTTGCCTATGATATTTGTGAAATATGAAAAGAAGCCTCTGAAAAGGGATTACTTGTGTATTTCGCATGAAAAAATAAAAAATTCATTTGCTTGACAACCGTCTTGTACGATGATAACATTCTGGTATCATATGACTGACGGATAATGTGGAGCACCACATGGAGTATGATAGATGATAAAAGCCGACCGTCTGGGCGAAAAGCCCAGATAGTCGGCTTTTTTGTGTGAAAAAGGAGATGAAATGATGGTGCTAGGACGCATTCATTCCATTGAATCAATGGGATTGGTTGATGGTCCAGGGATTCGTGCAGTGATTTTCTTTCAGGGCTGCCGCCTGAGATGCTGTTATTGTCACAATCCAGACACTTGGCAAATGGCTGAGGAAGGTAATCTGGTGCTTTCAGCAGAGGCATTGGTGGCACGAATGAGTCGTTTCAAAACGTACTGGGGCAATAATGGTGGCATTACCTGCTCTGGCGGAGAGCCTTTGCTCCAGAGTGATTTTTTAAAAACCTTTTTGCCCCTGTGCAAACAAGCAGGGATTCATACCTGCTTAGACACGGCAGGCTGTGGCGATGGGGACTATGCGGATATTCTCAAATACACCGATTTGGTATTGTATGACATCAAGCATTACACCGAAGAAGGGTATCAACGTATCACTGGATGGCCGATGAGAGCCACGCAACAATTTTTAGAAGCGGTGCAGCGGCACGATATTCCTCTATGGATACGCCATGTGGTTGTACCCACTCTGACCGATGGTGACAAGCATTTTGAAGGGCTGGAAAAATATTTGCAGACCATTCGAGGGATTGAAAAGGTCGAGCTTCTTCCTTATCACACCTTAGGGGTGCATAAATACGACACTCTTCATCTTTCTTATTCTTTAAAAGAGGTTCAACGAGTGGAAGCAAGCACACTTCAAGCATGGGAAAAACGACTCAATACAAATTGTGTGACCTTGAAATAAGCTTAGGAGGCTAATCAAATGACAATGGATATGACAAACAACGCATGGGATGGATTTCGTACTGGTGAATGGAAGTATTCGGTCAATGTAGGCAATTTTATTCAAAAAAATGTGACCCCTTATGAAGCAGATGAACAATTTTTGGCCCCTATTTCAAAAAACACTCAAGCTGTTTGGGAAAAAGCCAGTGCCTTAATCGTTGAAGAAATCAAAAAAGGGATTATTGACGTAGAAACCAATGCAGTGAGTGGTGTTAATAATTTTAAACCAGGCTACATTGACCAAGACCACGAAGTGATTGTTGGCTTGCAAACCGATGCCCCATTGAAGCGTATCGTGAATCCCTATGGTGGGATGCGCAATGCCATTACTTCCTTGGCAGAATATGGCTATGAACTGAATCCAGATATTGAAAAGCATTTTCGCACCTACCGCAAAACCCACAACGAAGGGGTGTTTGATGCTTATCCAGAACGCACCCGTTTGGCACGTACAGCAGGGCTTTTGACAGGCCTACCAGATGCTTATGGGAGAGGACGTATTGTAGGGGATTATCGCCGTGTGCCACTGTACGGAACAGACTTCTTGATTGCTGAAAAGAAAAAAGACTTGGCGTCCCCAGCGCTTAACGGGCCAATGACCGATGAAACCATCCGCTTGCGTGAAGAAGTGCAAATGCAAATTCGTGCCTTGGAAGAAATGCGCTTGATGGCAGAAGGCTATGGCTGCGATATTTCTCGTCCAGCAGAAAATGCACGTGAAGCGGTACAAAATCTATACTTGGCTTATCTTGCTGGGGCAAAAGAAAACAACGGTGCAGCGACCTCTTTGGGACGCACCTCCACCTTCTTGGATATTTACATCCAACGTGATATGGAAAAAGGCTTGTTGACCGAAGAAGAAGCCCAAGAATTGATTGACCAATTCATCATCAAGCTGCGTTTGATTCGTCACTTGCGCACGCCAGAATACAACGAATTGTTTGGCGGGGATCCAACCTGGGTGACTGAAGCCATTGGCGGGATGAGCACCGATGGAAGAACCTTGGTGACAAAGACCTCCTATCGCTATCTTCACAGTCTGACCAACCTTGGCACTGCCCCAGAACCAAATTTGACGGTGCTTTGGAGTCAGTCCTTGCCAGAGCCTTTCAAGGCTTACTGTGCAAAAATGAGTATTGATACAGACTCTATTCAATACGAAAATGATGACATCATGCGCCCAGTGTATGGCGATGATTATTGCATAGCTTGCTGCGTATCAGCGATGACGGTGGGCAAACAAATGCAATTTTTCGGTGCACGTGCCAACCTAGCAAAGAGCTTGCTCTATGCCATCAATGGTGGGGTAGATGAAAAGAAAGGCATTGAAGTGGTGCCACATATCACCGCCATTGAAGATGACGTATTAGATTATCAGACGGTATTGGCAAACTACAAAAAGGTGCTTTCTTATGTGGCAGAGTTGTATGTGGATACCATCAACATCATCCATTATATGCATGATAAATATGCCTACGAAAGCAGTCAAATGGCACTACACGATACATTGGTAGAACGCTTGGCGGCTTTTGGGGTGGCTGGACTCTCTATTGCGGCAGATTCCCTTTCTGCCATTAAGTTTGCCAAGGTGCGCCCAATCCGCAATGAAGCAGGCATTGCCATTGACTTTGAAACTGAAGGGGATTTTCCAAAATACGGCAACGATGACGATTTAGTCGATGACATCGCTGTAGAAATTGTGACCTATTTTACCAGGGAACTTAAAAAGCATCCCCTTTATCGTCATGGCGTACATACCCTTTCTGCTTTGACCATCACTAGTAATGTCATGTATGGCAAGAAAACAGGCAGTACCCCAGATGGCCGTCAAGCAGGAGAGCCTTTTGCACCGGGGGCCAATCCAATGCACGGTCGTGATGCCAATGGGGCCCTATCCTCTCTCAATTCAGTGGCAAAAATTCCTTATCGCAATGTGTGCCAAGACGGGATTTCTAATACCTTCTCAATTGTGCCAACCGCATTGGGTAAAACCCCAGAGGCACAAAAAACGAACTTGGTTGGGGTATTGGATGGCTACTTTGGCAGAGGCGCCCATCATTTGAATGTCAATGTGCTGAACCTTTCCTTGCTGATGGATGCGATGGAACATCCAGAACAATATCCAACCTTGACCATTCGTGTATCAGGCTATGCAGTGAATTTCAATCGCTTGAGTCGTGAACAACAACTAGAAGTGATTAAACGTACCTTCCATCAAAGCATGTAATAAAAAAACCGACGTGAGAAACTCACGTCGGTTTTTTGCTTTTATCTTAGTGCTGATAAGCGTTATAGCTATCAAAGAAGGAGAGAATGACATTACGGCGGCTCAATAAGCCAACGAGCTTGTCATTTTCAAGAATTGGAAGATGTTTCAAATGCTTGTTGTCCATTAATGACGTCACTTTTGCAAGATTATCATTGATGTCTGCAGCGAGCACCTTTTTGGTGGCACAGAAGAGCACAGAAATGGTCATGAGTTCGTCAAGAATTTCTTTGTCATTAAAGTATTCTTCATCGCTCAACATGCTTGCATAAATCAGTGGTAAGTGATCTTGTTGTTTGGTTTTGCGAGCCAAGTAACTGATGATGTCTCCATCGCTAAGAAACGCAACAACGTGTTGATTGTCATCGACAACAGGAAGGCAACCATAGCCGTGTTTGCTGAAAAGAACGATAGCATCATGTACAGTGACCTTATCGGAAATCGACTGAGGACTTTGGATCATTACATCGCTAATACTTTTCATGAGTAACACTTCCTCTTTATATTTTTTTATTATTATATCACTAAATAGTTTATTGGCAAGTGCCATTTTTAGTCATTGATAGAGCGTTTGTTGAACCATTCTTTGTAGCGTTGCCATTGTTGATAATAAAAACGATTGATCATGATGCTGCGATACCAAGAGCGATCTTTGTCGGTCAGCAAGGTGCAGTCCCAACGGCCGCTGTTGAGTAGGCGGCGGATTTGTGGCAAGGTGCGCTCTGGTGCGTAGGTAAGGAGCAGCTTCTTTGGCACATGAATCCAAAGGGAAGGATTGTTGTGATAGTGGGTGACATCATTTTTGACATGGTCGATGCGGTCACGCACCAAATAAGGCACCAAGTTACAACCACTGACAGTGGTAAAGAAGCTGGAGCGTCCTTGGCGAATATTGATTTCAAACACTTTGTATTTGCCGTCGCGTTCATCATACTTCATGTCAAAGTTGGAGAAGCCAACAAAACCAATCGCTTCTAGGAAGCTTTTGTATTGGTCATAGACTTCTTGCACCCCTTCTTGGATGATGGCATTGTAGTTGCCAATCCCTGCTGGGGTGTAGTCCTCTAAGACGCAGTGCCCAAGACACATCGCTTGCACCTTGCCCTGCGCATCAGAGTAGGAATTGAGCACATACATGGTTGCATCATCTCCAGGGATGAAATCCTGTACAATCAAGGTGCCAGGGTAGCCTGCTCTGTAAATATCTGCATGGATTTGCGCCAACTCTTCGGCAGTATTGGCCTTATAGGCTTTCTTTTTGCCAGGAAAATCAAGGTCCACATAGGCGATGGAGTCGCTGGCCTTTACTGCCACAGGAAAATCAAAAGGCAGGTCGAAAGGTGCTTGGTCCTCTTTGTGCAACACAAGGGTCGCAGGATAATCTAAGCCGTATTGCTCACAAATATTATAGAAATCCTCTTTGTTTTCAAGCTGTTCTTTGAGTGCACGGTCAATGTAGGGAATCACAAATTGCTCTTGTAGTTGTTCCTTGTGATTACAGAGGAGCTCTGTGTAGCGATCGCCACAAGCAATTAAAATAAGCTGGTCGTAAAAGCCTTTGTAGGTCAAAAGCACATCTTGCAAAATTTCCAGAAAACGCTCATCTTTGTCAAAGCCATCAAAGGTTTCTACATGAACAATATGACTGTGACGTGTTTCGAGTAGGGGGATTTTACCAAGGGCGAGAGATTTCATGCCATAGGCTTCATAAAAATTTCTTGCCATTCCGTAGGCATTGGCATCAGTGCCAAGCAAAATTGGCAAAAAACGTGTATCTGTATTTTTTATCATTCGTTCCATAAAAGCGTCCGCCTTTCTGTTGTGCTGCTATAATGGTAGTATAGCATAAATAGCAAGGGGCTGCACTGGTATTTGACGCCTCAAAAGGCTTTCGCTACAATGACAAGGAAAGAATCAGAAGCGAGGAAAATAAAATGATAATCATCAATCAGTTATATCTCGGCATCGAAGAGCCGTTAAGTAATTTGCGTGGACAAATTGCAACCCGTCTGCGTTTAAAAGAAGAAGGGATT
Source organism: uncultured Peptococcaceae bacterium (assembly GCA_947254645.1). Classification (GTDB taxonomy): domain Bacteria; phylum Bacillota; class Peptococcia; order Peptococcales; family Peptococcaceae; genus UMGS1590. Next base: position 102,561 of record CAMYDW010000001.1, read on the forward strand.
TCCTATACAATCCTAAAAGAATCCTTAGATGCACGTCGACGTGACACCCCACGCTTTAGTTATCAAGTGGCGGTGGATGTCCCAATGAGCGAAAAGCAAGTGCAGCAACTCAAAGATAAAAATATCACTTGGCAAGCATCGGCAACCCCACAAATATTGGTGCCAGGGGAGCGTCCTCTTGAAAGTGCACCACTCATCGTTGGTGCAGGCCCAGCAGGGCTTTTTGCTGCCTATACCTTGGCAAAGCATGGTTATCGGCCAATGCTTCTGGAGCAAGGGGAAGCGGTGCCAAAGCGGAGTGAACAGGTGGAGCAATTTTGGCAGGATGGCACCTTGGATGTTTTGTCCAATGTGCAGTTTGGGGAAGGGGGCGCAGGAACTTTTTCTGATGGCAAGCTCACCAGTCGCAGTAAAAATCCCCTCGGAAAGCGTGTACTACAGATTTTTGCCAATCATGGGGCTCCTAAAGAAATCACCTATCAAGCAAAACCTCACATTGGCACAGACCTCCTCAAAGGGGTCATCGTGTCGATGCGCGAACAGCTCATCGCATGGGGGGGCAGTGTGCAGTTTGGCGTACAGGTGCAGGACCTACTTCTTGATGGCAATCGTGTCAAAGGGGTCGTTACCAATCAAGGCACCTTCTATAGCGATGTGGTCATTCTGGCCCTTGGCCATAGCAGTCGTCCGTTGTTTAGAAAGCTTCATGAGCAAGGCTTGGCAATGGAGAGCAAGCCTTTTGCCATGGGCTTCCGCATCGAACACCCACAAACGATGATAAATGAGCGCCAGCATCGCCAACTAGCAGGGCATCCACGTCTTGGGGCGGCAGATTATCAGCTCACATGGCATGACGATGTGAGTGGCCGTGGGGTCTATACCTTTTGTATGTGTCCAGGGGGACAAGTCGTGGCAGCATCTTCAGAAAAAGAGCGCCTTGTTGTCAACGGCATGAGTTATCATGCGCGCGACCTAGAAAATGCCAACAGTGCGCTGTTGGTCAATGTGTCTGCCAAGGATTATGGCGATGGTGTTTTAGATGGCATGCATTTCCAAGAAAAAATTGAGAGCGCCTGCTACGGCCTAGGAGGCGGTGGCTATGTGGCACCAGTGCAAACAGTTGGCGATTTCCTCATCGGCGCACCAAGTACCACCTTAGGAGCAGTAAAGCCAAGTGTACAGCCAGGGTACCAGCTGACCGATTTGAGTCGCCTCTATCCTGCTGAACTGACCACGTGCTTGCGTGCAGGCATTGGTGGCATGGGCAAAAAGCTCGCAGGCTTCGATCGAAAAGACGCCATTTTAACAGGTGCCGAAACCCGCTCCTCCTCACCAGTGCGTTTATTGCGTGACAAAGCCACCTGGGAATCGGTGAATATCAGTGGCGTTTACCCAATCGGTGAGGGCGCCGGCTACGCAGGAGGCATCGTCAGCTCCGCCATCGATGGCATCGCCTGCGCAGAGCAGCTGATTCGTACCTATCAAAAGCGATAGGCGAGGAACTCTACAAAATTTTAAAATTAAGGGCTTCTGTCTTTATCATGTCTTTATCATAGAACAACAATGCTTTTACTCAAACCATTACCATTACAAGCAATAAATAATTGATTAAAAACACCAGTTTTTCAAAAGCCAGATGAAATCTAATCCTCGGGAGAGTGGTGTTTTTACTCATCAATCTAGTTTAAAGGGCACATTTTTTCAAAGACGATTGCAAAATCGTCTTTTTTTTATTTGACAATTTTGATACAAAGTGTATACTGTGTATTAAAGAACATCACAGTGATGAGGGGTCAATAATGAATATTATTATTTCCAATACTTCGGAAATCCCGTTGTATAAACAAATTAAAGAACAAATCAAAGACAGTATTTTGCGTGGTGAATTATCGGAGGGAGATTTATTGCCTTCTATTCGTCAATTTGCCAATGAGATTAAGGTGAGTGTGCTGACAATTCGCCGTGTGTACGGGGAATTAGAGGAAGAGGGCTTTGTGCACAGCCAAGCAGGCTTAGGGACCTTTGTTTCAGCGGGCAATTTAGAATTGATTCGTGATGCGAAATATCGTGTGGTTGAAGAAAAAATGCGTGCGCTCATTGATGATGCGAAATCTCTTTCTATTACCATGGATGAATTGGAGGAGATGATGCACATTTTATTTGAGGAGGATTCCAATGACTGATGTAATGGTTGTAAAAAATTTATGCAAGGATTATAGACGATTTTCCTTGAAAAATGTTTCTTTTTCTATTCCAGAGGGATGTGTGGCAGGCTTTATTGGTTTGAATGGTCAAGGAAAAACCACCACCATTCGTACCATGCTGGGGCTTTCTCCAAAAAAATCTGGAGAAGTGATGCTGTTTGGTCAGGATTTTGATGCCAATTCACAGCAGCTCAAGGAAAATATAGGGGTGGTTTTTGATGAAGGATACCTTTATGAAACTCTTAAAATGAAAGAGATGAAGGGGATTGTGGCAAGGGCGTATCACCAATGGGATGAGGCGCAGTATCAATCCTTTATGAAGCGTTTCGGGCTTGATGAAAATCAAGTCATTGCCACCTTATCCAAAGGGATGCGCATGAAATTTGCGCTGGCCTTGGCGTTGTCACACCATGCGGAGCTGTTGATTATGGATGAGCCAACGTCTGGCTTAGACCCATTGATTCGTAAGGAACTGTTGGATATTTTGAAAGATTATATGGCCACAGATGGGAAGGGTGTTCTCTATTCTAGCCATATCACCTCTGACCTTGATAAGTTTGCGGATTTGTTGATTTTTATTGACCAAGGACAAATTGTTTTAGTGGAAGAAAAGGACTTTTTGTTGGAAACCCATCGACGGGTGAAGGGCAATATCAACGACCTCACAGCAGACAATAGGGCGTTTTTTATTCAGCTTGAAGAAAATAGCTATGGCTTTACAGGCATCACCAAGGACATCGATTTATTGAAAAAAGAACTGCCAAAGGCTATTTTTGAACGGGTGAATATTGAGGACTTGATGATTGCATATATTGGAGGAGGGAAGGCACATGCTTGATTTGCTCAAGAAAGATTTTCTGATTACCAAGAAAATGTCGATGATGGTAGGGGTTATTGCTTTGCTGGTGCCGGCCTTTCTGGCTTTTGCTGGCGGAGACAAAGCGCTGCCGGCAGGGGTGCTGTTGGCGGCTTATGCCCCTTTGCTAGGGCTGATGCTTTTGACGAACATTTATGAAGAAGAAGCGCGTTTTCCGAAGGCGGCCGCTTTTATGGTCGCCATTGGCTATCCACGTAAAGCACAAATGATGGCACGTTACTTTCTTGCCATTGCTGTTTTCCTTTGCTGTATGCTGATTTATTGGGGCGAAACTTTTTTGGTTCAAAACCTACTGACGCCAACCACGATAGACATCATTGCCGCTTTTTTTGCCTTTAGTGTATTTATGAGTCTGTTTTTGTTTACCACCACAAAGTATGGCTTAAAGGCAGGAAAATATATTTTGTTTTCATTGATTTTATTGGTTTCCCTCGGGCCAACCTTCTTGGTACGATTGCCAATTTCCATTAATTGGGACTTCTTCCTACAATTTAGCAAAATGCAATGGTCTGTGGCACTCTTGGTTTTGGCGGTTTTGATGATTGCGCTGTCCTTTATGGCAGCGGTTCAGGCATATGAGCAAAAAGAATTATAAATGAAAGACAATGGGCGCTTGCCAATAGGTGAGCGTCCTCTTTTCTTTGTCCTGTTTTTAACATGGGTATAATGACAGTAAGGACTTCAAGAAAAGGAGATTGCACATGAAAAAAGAAATATATTTTGCGGGTGGTTGCTTCTGGGGCACTGAAAAGGTTTTTCAAAGCGTGCCAGGGGTGCTTGATACGACAGTCGGCTATGCCAATGGACATAAAGACCATCCAAGCTATAAAGAGGTATGTACAGATACCACAGGGCATCGTGAAACAGTAAAGGTGGTTTATGAGGACCAGTGGGTTTCTTTAGAAACACTTGTAGACGTCTTTTTTATGACCATTGATCCTACCCTTGCCAATCAGCAAGGCAATGACCGAGGGTCTCAATATCAAACAGGTGTGTATTATACCGATGAAAAGGAAGCGGCAGTCTTGGAGAAAATTTTTGCAACGAAGCGTCAAAGGGTGCAGCCGTTTTTTGTGGAGTTGGCGCCATTGACACATTTTTGGGATGCGGAGGAAATGCACCAAAATTATCTTGAGAAAAATCCAAGAGGCTATTGTCATATTCATCCGCGAGAACTGCAGGAGGTAGAAGCTTATTTAGCGCAACAGCTCAAAGCAAAAATTGGTCAAACCGCCTATGAGGTGGTCAAGCATGCCGCAACAGAACGTCCTTTCACAGGGCAATATGATCAGTTTTTTGAAAAGGGCATCTATGTAGATGTTGTCAGCGGGGAGCCGCTCTTCTTATCAGCGGATAAATTTGATGCAGGCTGTGGTTGGCCAGCCTTTAGCAAGCCGATAGACAAAGGGGCGATTCAATATCATCGCGACAGCAGTCATGGCATGGAGCGCACTGAAGTAACCAGTCAGCAAGCCAAGAGCCATCTTGGACACGTCTTTCAAGATGGGCCAGCAGCCTTGGGTGGCAGTCGCTATTGTATCAATTCAGCAGCCCTGCGCTTTGTGCCTGTGGATGAGATGAAAGCTGAGGGGTATGGCGCCTATCTTGAGTTGCTGTAAACTGGTGATGAACAAGCGTTATATGCAAGCTTGTTGAAAAGGCTGAAGAATCTAAGAAAAAACATTTTACAATTTCTCAAAATTGTATATAATACCAAAGGCATTTATTGCAGCACTTTCTACAGTATAGGAGAATAGTATGATGAATAAGATGTATGACGTGATTATTATCGGTGCAGGGCCTGGGGGTATTTTTTCTGCCTATGAGCTGCTCAAGCTACAGCCAAGTTTAAAGGTGGCGGTATTTGAAGCAGGCAATCCATTGGCGAAAAGACATTGTCCCATTGATGGGGAAAAGATTACCTCTTGTATCAGCTGCCCTAGCTGTTCCATCATGAGTGGCTTTGGTGGTGCAGGGGCATTTTCAGATGGGAAGTACAATATCACCAATGATTTTGGTGGCACCTTATACGAATACATTGGTAAGCAAAAAGCCACCGATTTGATGGAATATGTGGATACCATTAACCTTGCCTATGGGGGCGAGGGAACAAAGCTGTATTCCACAGCAGGAACCGACTTGAAAAAAATCTGCATGCAAAATAAATTAAAGCTTTTGGATGCGTCTGTGCGCCATTTGGGAACGGATATCAACTATACTGTTTTGGAAAATATGTATGCAGATTTAAAAGATAAAGCAGATTTTTACTTTAGAATGCCTGTGGAAAGTATTGAACCATTGGCAAATGGCTATCGCATTCACACTAAAGATGAGGCCTTTGACTGCGAAAAATGCATAATTTCTGTTGGTCGTAGCGGCAGCAAGTGGATGGAGAAAACCTGCCACTCTCTGAACATCCCAACAAGCTCCAATCGTGTGGATATTGGTGTGCGTGTGGAATTGCCAGCAGAAATTTTCTCTCATTTGACAGATGAACTCTACGAAAGTAAGATTGTCTATCGCACAGAAAAATTTGAGGACAATGTGCGTACCTTCTGTATGAACCCGCGTGGCAGTGTGGTAAATGAAAACACCAATGGCATCATCACCGTGAATGGCCATAGCTATGAGGATCCAGCCAAGCAAACGAACAATACAAACTTTGCCCTTTTGGTGTCCAAGCATTTCTCTGAGCCCTTCAAGGACAGCAATGGCTATGGTGAAAGCATTGCACGTCTTTCCAATATGCTCGGTGGCGGGGTCATTGTACAGCGCTTTGGGGATTTGATTCGTGGCCGCCGAAGTACTAAAGACCGCATCCGCTCAAGCTTTGTGGTACCAACCTTGCAAGCAGAGCCAGGAGATTTGAGCTTGGTTTTACCAAAGCGTATTTTAGATGGCATCATGGAAATGATTTACGCCCTTGATAAAATTGCCCCAGGGACTGCCAACGATGACACCCTTTTGTATGGGGTAGAAGTAAAGTTTTACAATATGGAAGTCAAGCTGAATGAAAACCTTGAGAGCAATCATAAAAATCTCTTTGTGATTGGAGATGGCAGTGGTGTCACCCATTCCTTGTCCCATGCGTCAGCAAGTGGGGTCTATGTGGCGAGATACATTGCAGGGGAGTAAAAGGATAAAAGCCCGCTCTTTTTCATGCTATTCTGTCGAGAGAAGTGGTTGACGAATAATGGCTTTGTAGTCATAATAGTATTAAAATGGGAATGTTCTGTGTTTTTGTTTACAAACATTGGGGGATAAACTGGTACAATCCATTTTACGAATATTGCTCAGGGGGAGGGCTTTTAATGAAGAGTTCCAAGAAAATAGTTGTGTTATTTTTGCTCGTGGCAGTTTGCTTTGCGGGGCTGATGTTCTATGTTCCTCAATCAAGTGAGGCATATCCCAAGGACTTGACCCTTGAAGAATATAAAGACAACGTGGGCAAAAACATTGATTTGATCATTCAGACGTATGAAAAAATTGATACACCTAGTTTTAGAGCCTGTGAAAAAATTTATCAAAAAGAAGTGGTCAATCTGGTGTTTTTTCCAACAGCAGAAAGCACCTTGGATAAAGCTGCAGAAACCTTTTTGAAAGATGATAAATTAATGGTGATGAAAAAATGGCGTGCAAAACGTTTTTTGCATAAATATTATCCGCATGCCTATGAATTTGATGCGGCCTATCGGGCCTCACTCGAAAAACCAGCTGACGAAAATCAGCCAGTGACACCTTTTATTGAAGATCGAGTATACACCTATCAGGATGGCAGCGTAATCACCTTTGGCGTTGGCGGCATGAGCATCCAGTATGCCGATGAAAATCCAGAGATTGCTGCTGCAAGAGAAAAGAAATAATAAACTAAAAAACACCTACTTGTTGAACCAAGTAGGTGTTTTTCTTTGTCTGATTATGCTTCGTTTTTAATAGAGGTGAGCAAGCCGCCTGCGAGCAATAATTTTTCTTGGCGTGCACCAAGCTCAATATCGAGATCGTAGGTTTTGCCAGTGGTTTCGTTTTTCACGCTGACAGCGCCTGCTTTGATTTGTGCTGGAAGATTTTCAAAAATCAAGCTGTCACCGATAGAAATATCGTTGTAGTCTTCTGGGTTTTTGAAGGTCAAAGGCAAGATGGCATTGTTGATAAGGTTTGCCTTGTGAATACGTGCAAAGCTCTTTGCAATAACAGCCTTGACACCTAAGAACAATGGTGCAAGGGCAGCGTGTTCACGGCTAGAGCCTTGGCCATAGTTATCGCCAGCAACGATGATTGGAGAAGCGTCAACGGTTTCTTTGCAGCGTTCTGGGAATTTTGCATCAGATGGGGTAAGGCAGAAATCAGCCAAATATGGAATATTAGAGCGGAATGGCAATAATTTTGCATTACTTGGCATGATGTGGTCAGTGGTGATGTTATCTTCAAGGTGTGCAGCCACTTTACCAACAAAGCCTTCTGGTACAGGTTCACCAACAGGTACCCCTTTGATGTTTGGCCCTTTGATGAGCTCGGTATGACCAATTTTTTCTTCATCTGGCTTGATGAAGAGGTTATCATCCACATCGTAGTAATCTGGTACTTGAATATTTGCAAAGCGAATGTCCTCAGCTGGATTGGTCAATACCCCAGCAATAGCACTCATTGCTGCTGTTTCAGGGCTAACGAGGTAGACATCAGCGGATTTTGTACCACTTCTGCCATAGAAGTTACGGTTAAAGGTACGTAGTGAAATACCGTTGGTGTTAGGGGCTTGACCCATGCCGATGCAAGGTCCGCAACCACATTCTAAAATACGTGCCCCTGCTTCAAGGAATACAGAGAGGGTGCCATCGGTGGCCATTTGCTTCAAGATGGTACGAGACCCTGGAGAAATAACAAGGCTCACATCAGGATGTACCTTGTTGCCACGAAGGACTGCTGCACATTTTGCCAAGTCCATGTAAGAGGAGTTGGTGCAGCTGCCGATTGCCACTTGGTTGACCTTCAAACCTGCTAAGCTTGCAACGGTCACAACCTTGTCTGGGCTGTGTGGGCAAGCAGTCATAGGTTCGAGGGTAGAGAGGTCGACATGAATGGTTTTGCTGTAGATGGCGTCTGCATCTGCTTGCAGTTGTACCCATTGGTCTGCACGGTCCATGGATTGCATGTAAGCTTTGGTGCGATAGTCACTTGGGAAAATAGAGGTGGTTGCACCCAATTCAGCACCCATGTTGGTAATGGTGGAGCGTTCTGGAATGGTCAAATTGGTAACGCCATCACCAGTGTATTCATATACTTTATTGACGCCGCCTTTAACGGTTTCTTGTTGTAAAACATAAAGAATAATATCTTTTGCAGCAACCCCAGTACGGAGCTTGCCAGTGAGACGTACTTCGATGACTTCTGGCATGGTGATATAGTAGCTGTGTCCAGCCATGGCAGCGGCAACATCAACGCCGCCTGCACCAATTGCCAACATCCCGAGACCACCGCCTGTTGGGGTGTGAGAGTCAGAGCCAATGAGGGTTTGTCCAGGTACACCGAAATTTTCTAAATGGACTTGGTGGCAAATCCCGTTCCCTGGTTTGGAAAACCAAATGCCAAAATTTTCAGCAGCACTTTGGATAAATAAATGGTCGTCAAAGTTTTCTGGACCGCTTTGTAGCATGTTATGGTCAATGTAAGCAACAGAACGTTGTGTTTTTACACGGTCGATGCCCATCGCTTCCAATTCAAGATAAGCCATTGTTCCAGTTGAGTCTTGGGTTAAGGTTTGATCGATACGAATTCCAATTTCATTTCCTGCTTTCATTTCACCATCGGTCAAATGCGCAGCAATAATTTTCTCTGTTAATGTTGGCATGTATACTCCTCCTTGGTTTTGCGTTTATCGTTTCTATTATACGCTGAATTGGAATGGCTCGCAAGAAGATATAATCACTGGTCAGGTATTAGTAAAAACGATAGAATAATAAAGGAAAGGAGCCTGCCTATGATGAAGAAAATTTTGAATATCGTTTTTCCGCATCCTTCTATGTGTATTTTTTGCGAAGAAAAATGGAAACAGCTTGGCATCTGCGAAGCTTGTGAGACCCATTTAGCAACCTTGGGTGAACGAGAAGGACAATGTCGGCGATGTGGGAGCTTTGGCTTTCGAGGAAAGGTGTGCGACACTTGCCGCGAGTGGCCAAGCTATTACAAAGGCAATCAAGCCTTATTCCCCTATACAGAGGAAGTGCGTGAGATGATTGTGCGGATGAAGTTTCATCATGAGCCATGGCGACTAGAGGGCTTGATGGGTGTGTTGGAAAAAACGACCTATCCACCAGTAGACGCTATTGTCCCAGTGCCTCTCCACCCTATTCGTCTGCGTGAGCGTGGCTATAATCAAAGCTTGATTTTGGCAAATCTCATCGGTCAATGTACTGGTGTTACGGTGGAAAAGACGTGGCTGGAGCGTTGTGTGAATACTGCCCATCAGGTGGATTTGCCTCGCAGCCAGCGGATGCAAAATGTTGCCCAGGCCTTTGTTGTTCCAAAAAATTTGAAAAATATACAGTCGGTGCTCTTGGTGGATGACGTATTAACCACTGGCGCTACCCTCTTGAGCTGCGCACGCGTCCTACATCAAGGCGGTGTTAAAGAGATTTATAGCATGACCATTGCTGCGGGGATTCACTGATATACATGATATTCACAACTTTATGCATAATGCATAAATATTCATAAAACACTATGAAACGCAGAAAAAACAATAAAAACAACCTTTTTTATAAAAAAAATATAAAAAAAGCTTGCAATTTTATTCATGGTGGCGTATACTTTGATTCAGTTAGAAAAAACATAAAATCACTGACAGAAATAGGAAGAAAAGAAGGGAATTGAGGATATGAATAAGAAAATTGTGGCAATGTTATTAACTGCAGCAATGTCTGTGACCTTGCTTGCTGGTTGTGGTGGTAGCGGCGATGCAGCAAAAACCGATGGGGACAAGAACAGCAATAAAATTGTGATGGGGACAAATCCAACCTTCGAACCATTTGAATATCAAGATGAAAGTGGGAAGATGAAAGGCTTTGACCTTGATTTGGTAAAAGCGATTGGTGAAGACCAAGGCTTTGAAGTAGAAGTCAAATCTCTCGAATTTGATGCTTTGGTTGGTGCGTTGCAATCTGGTTCTATTGACTTGATTGCTGCTGGGATGAGCATTACCCCAGACCGTCAAGAAAATGCCATCTTCTCCAAACCATACATGGATGCAAGCTTGGGGATTATTGTTGCAAATGACAGCGATATTAAGACCGCAGATGACTTAAAAGGTAAAGTGGTTGCCGCTCAAATCGGTAGCACTGGTGCAGATGCTTGCCAAGAGTTGAAGAAGAAAGGCGTTGTTAAAGAAGTGAAGCTCCTTGATAACTTCAACACCTGCATTCAAGACTTGAAGAGTGGTGGCACAGATGCAATCATCAATGACATGCCTGTGAACCAAGCATACATGAAGTCTCATCCAAATGATGTTGTCCTTGTAGGCGAACCATACGTTGCTGATTATTATGGCATTGCTTGTGCAAAAGACAATAAGGAACTTGCTGATAAGATCAATGCTGGTTTGGACAACCTCATTAAAAACGGTAAATATCAAGAGCTTTGCAAAAAGTACAACTTAGAAGTACCAGAAGCGATTGTCAATGGGACTGCAAAAGTAGCATAATTTTTGATTAATGAAATTGAGATGCGAAGAAAATTCTTTGCATCTCAATTTGTGTTCATTTATGAATTTGAAGGAGGATACTAAATGGAAGGATTTTTTGGCAAATTATTACACGTTTTGCCTATTCTAATTCCAGGGGCAACCTACACCATTGGCATCACCATTGTGGCGGTAAGCTGTGGGATTGTCATTGGGATGTTGATGGCGCTCATGAAATTGAGCAATAACCGTCTGTTGCAAGGGATTGCCAATGTTTATATTGAAGCGTTGAGAGGGACCCCTCTTTATGTACAAATTTTCTTGTTCCACTTTGGGGTAGCAAGTTTGATTGGTTCTATTATCCATGACAAGTTTGCATTCCCTGTTCTTGTAACTGGTATTGTTGTTTTATCATTAAATAGTGGGGCTTATGTGGCGGAAATCTTCCGTGGCGGTATTCAAAGCATCGATAAAGGTCAAACAGAGGCGGCACGTTCTTTGGGCATGACCCAAAAACAAACCATGCGTTATGTGGTATTGCCACAAGCAATCAAGGTCGTTATTCCACCTCTTGGCAATGAATTTGTCATGCTGTTAAAGGATACTTCTTTGTTGGCAGCCATTGGCTTGGCAGAAATCATGAAGCGTGGGATGATTTACAACTCTGTGACCTTTGAAGCCTTCCCGACTTTCTTTGGGGTGGCGTTGGTGTACTTTGTGATTACCTTTACCCTCACACGTTTTATCAATCGATATGAACGTGGATTGAATCAATCCTCTGGCAAAAAAACACGTCAGCAAGAAGCTGTGAAATAATAGGAGGTCATGAAAATGATTGAAATTAAAAACTTACATAAATCCTTTGATGATCTCGAAGTCCTCAAAGGTATCACTGAAACCATCCAAGATGGTGAAATTGTTTCTATTATCGGTCCATCTGGTTCTGGTAAAAGTACATTTTTGCGTTGCATTAACTTATTAGAAACACCGACCTCTGGTCAAATCATTATTGATGGGGAAGAAATTACCAATCCAAAGCATGACATCAATAAAATGCGTGAACGTCTTGGGATGGTATTCCAACGCTTTAATCTTTTCCCACACAAAACCGTTCTAGACAATATCACCCTTGCACCAATTTTTGTCAAAGGGGTCGACAAAGCCACTGCTGAAGCAGAAGCAAGAGAGCTTTTAAGAAAAGTTGGCTTAAAAAACAAGGAAGATGTGTATCCAAATTCTCTTTCTGGTGGGCAACAACAACGTGTGGCGATTGCACGTGCCTTGGCAATGAAACCAGAAATCATGCTCTTTGACGAACCAACCTCTGCCCTTGACCCAGAAATGGTAGGGGAAGTATTGAGCGTTATTCGTGGTCTAACCCAAACAGGCATGACGATGATGATTGTAACCCACGAAATGGGCTTTGCCCGTGAAGTGAGTGACCGTGTATTCTTTATGGATCAGGGCATCATCATGGAACAAGGTAGCCCAGATGCCATTTTTGGCAATCCAACCCAACCACGTACCAAAGATTTTTTGGCGAAAGTCCTTTAATAAAAGCAATAAAAAAAATACCTGATGCCTTGGTATCAGGTATTTTTTTATTAATGTCCATCAGGAAATTCATCATCATCAAGAGGCTCTACATGCACAATGACGCTGGCGTTTGGTGCTAATTTTTCCTTAATGCACAGCTCTATAAGATGGCTTAAATTATGTGCTTCACTAATACAGAGCGAGGGATTGACCTTGATGTGCATATCGACATAAGGGGCGTCCTTGGTGCCACGAGAGCGAATTTCGTGGATTTCCTTGACGTCAGGAAAAACGGCAGCACATTGACGGATATCTTCTTCCTCGAGGACCTTTCCATCTATTAGGACATGGCTGTTATCATAAAAGATTTCCCAAGCGGCATGGAAAATGAAACCAGCAACCACTAAGGAAATAATAGGGTCGATGACAGGTGGCAAGCCGAGCTTCACACCAACCAATCCGATTAAGACACCGATGGTGACAAAAATATCACTGGCAGTGTGTGAGGCGTCTGCAATTAGGAAGCTGCTGCCCAATTCATTGCCTTTGCGGCGTTCATAGGTGGTGACAAAAATATTGGTGGCAAGGGTCAAGAGCATGACCACCAAGCTGCTTGTGGTGACATTGATAATGTGTGGCTGTTGGAAAGCAACAATCGCTTCTTTGACAACCTTGATGCCGATGCTCAATAAGAAGGCGGCAATGACAAGGCTTGAAAGGGTCTCGATTTTTTCATGACCATAAGGATGAGAAGGGTCATTTGGGGTGCCTGCAAGACGTACGCTGATCAAGCCGATGATATTGGAGGTGCCATCTGTCAGAGAGTGAAAGCCATCGGCTGTCATAGAGGTACTTTGAATCAACGTCCCGAAAATAATTTTAATGGTGGCAACCGCCATATTAGCAACGAGGATCACCGCCAATATCCATTGGACCTTTTTTGTTTTTTCATTCATTGTCATAATTAAAACTCCTTTTTTGAGGTAAAAAAAACACGAGGCAGTGTATGTCCTGTCCCGTGGTGTGTGCCACTGTTTTTCAACCCGACCTCTGATATGATATATCAAGTCTGCTCAGTTCATCATTTATTGTTTTATAAGAGTGTATCATTAGGTCTTTGAGTTGGTCAAGCGTAACTCTTGGCGTTTTTTGAGGGAGAAAAAAATGATAAAAAGACGTCAAAAAACCTGCTATTAAAGCATTTGATGGAGTATAATAGAAACGATGAAGTGAGGTGAATTTTTTGGAAAGTAAGCAGAGGGAATGTAAGCAGAGGGAAAATCGAGCAGTGGCCAATGTACTAATTGCTGGAACGGCTTGGGGATGTATTGGCTTTTTTACCAGAACCTTGAGCGCATTGGGCATGTCGCCGTTGAGTATTTCGTTTTTTAGAAGTCTGGTGGCGGCGCTATTGCTCGGTATTTATCTTGGTATTTCGCAGCGTGACATTCTGCGGATTGCCATCAAAGATTTATGGATGTTTTTTGGGACAGGCGTGGTGTCGATTGGGGCCTTTAATGTCTTTTATTTTTACACCCAAACAAAAACAACCTTGAGTATTGCGGCGGTGTTGCTTTATACTGCCCCTTTTTTTGTGATTATGATGTCGGCTTTGATTTTTAAGGAGAAAATCACGAAACAAAAAATCATCGCTCTGTGTCTCGCCTTTACAGGCTGTTTGTGTGTTACAGGGGTCATTGGCGGCAAACTGGATTTGGTGCCAATAGCAGTTGTTTCGGGGATTGCCGCAGCCATTTGCTATGCCTTGTATAGCATCTTTGGTCGCATTGCATTGGCGAAATATCCAGCGATGACAGTCACCTTTTATTCCCTTTTTGTCTCTGGTATAGGGATCGGAGTGGTTTTCGCAGGCAGTGGTGCCGAAATGCCTGCCATCAGCATGAAGCTGATTGTATTTATTATTTTATTGGCGATTATATCCACCATGCTTCCATATATTTTCTATACCAAAGGGCTGCAGGTGTTAGCACCAAGTAAGGCGAGTGTTTTGGCCTTTGTAGAACCAATGGTTGCCACCATTCTTGGCATGGTGGTCATGCATGAACCGCTGACGCTTATATCCATGCTTGGTATCATTTTGATTTTTCTAGGGATTATTGTTTTAAATAGACGTGTTTGAGAGGAGATTTAAGAATGAATAAGGAACAAATTGAACCAGAATTGGTGTCTTACTTTGGCTCAGAATATGAACGTGTGCCACGTTTTTACATCATAGATGAAGAAGGGCAGGAACGTATTCACCCTGCTTTTTGTGATTCTCCAGAAGGGGATATTGATTGCTTTTATGTGCGTCAGCCATTGATGTTGAGCTTTTGCCGTTTGCGCACTGCTGCACGTTTACGCTATGATGAGGTCAATCCACGTCTGTTCCGTGATTTTGACTCTCATTATCGTGAAATGACTCGAGATCAAATAGATGCCTACACACGCTATATTGAAGGAGACTTTTCTAAATTGGCGTAGCGACCTTCCATCAAATAGAAAAATACCTTTATCAAAGCAGGTGTGATAAAGGTATTTTTCTTGTTTTTTTGTCTAAAAGGACTATAATTTAATCTATCGTTCAAAAAGGAGGAAATAAAATGAAATTAAAAGGGCCGTGGCTGGTGCTGCTTTGTTATCTGTTATTTGGTATATTTCCTCTTTATTGGAAATTGCTTTCCAATCTAAATCCTTATTTTATTTTAACTAACCGTGTGATTTGGTCTCTTGGCTTTGCGGTGATGATTCTCATTGTGCAGAATCAATTCGCGCACTTGGGTGAGATGCTTCATGATGCAAAAATGCGTAGGGTACTTGCTCTTAGTGGCTTTTTATTGGTCGTCAACTGGGGCACCTATATTATTGCCATCAATACCAACCATGTGATTGATGCATCGTTGGCTTATTATTTGAATCCAATCATCTCGATTATATTGGGGCAATTCTTCTTTAAAGAAAAGCTGACTGGCTTGCAAAAGCTATCAGTGGTGATTGCCACAGCGGGCGTGTTATATGCAGTCATCAGCTTCCATACAGTACCTTGGTTGGCGCTGATTATGGGTGGGAGTTTTTCTTTTTATGGGGCACTCAAAAAAACCGTCAAAAATATCGATGGTGTGACCTCTCTGGCCATTGAAAATATAATGATGCTTCTGCCAGCAATGCTTGGCTTTGTCTATCTTTTGACGCATGGGCAAACAGCCTCGGGTAGCCCTGTGCTTTGGTGGCAATGGCTGCTTTTGCCAACCACAGGGATTATCACAGGATTGCCGCTGGTCATTTATGCAAAGGGCATTCGTGATACAAGCTATTCCTTAAGTGGGATTTTAATGTACATTAATCCAACGATGCAGCTATTGTGTGGGATATTTATTTTTAATGAGCCATTTACCCATGTGTATGCTGTTTTGTTTGGTTTTGTTTGGTGTGCGGTTTTCTTGTATCTATGCAGCACCTTGGGTCAGCTTTGGTGGCAAACCCATAAAAAAGAAGGATGAACCATTTGGTTCATCCTTCTTTTTTATGCTTGGATTTTGTCCGCTTCTTCTCGCGGTAAGAAATGATATTTAACCATGGCATCCAGCACCTGTCGTTGACGCTGGCGTGCCAAGTTCATATTGGTGTTTGGTGCGTAAGCATTGGGGGCATTGGGCACCCCTGCTAGCAAAGTGGCTTGGTTTTTTGTGAGCTCGGAAGGCAAGGCATCATAATAGCCTACAGCGGCTTTATAAATACCATAATAACCATTGCCAAAGTAGATGGTATTAATGTAAGCTTCTAAAATTTCGACTTTATTGTAATTTTTTTCTAATGCCCGTGCCATGAAGATTTCAGCAATCTTTCGGTTCAGGGATTTCTCGTGAGAAAAGTAGAGATTTTTTGCCAGCTGCTGAGAAATGGTGCTGCCGCCTTCTGCGTAGCTCCCTGTTTGAATATCGGTTTTGATGGCACGCAACATTGCCCGTGCATCAATGCCTTGATGCTTATAAAAACGATGGTCCTCAATAGCGATGACGGCATCTAAATAAATGGGATTGACCTCTGCAAGAGGTACAAAATTAGATTGTCCGTGCACCGATTGCATGGCGATTTCAAGAGGCTCTTCTTGGATGGCATGACGATAAGTCATATAGCCATTGCCAACAATCACTGTCGAAACGGTCATGGCAATACAGATAAGAAAAAATAATAGCATTAAGAACCAACGCTTGATGGTACGACGAAATGATCTTTTCATAGGCCCCTCCAATAGATATGTCATGCATTTATTTTAACATACCCAACCTTACCATTTATGGTGTAAATGTACGATTTTTTTGAAATTTTTCTTAATTGTAGTATAATCACCCTATGAGTGCTCATATTGTATATGTTATAATAGGCACACAAAGGAGGATTGTTGCATGGGAAAAAAGAAAAACCATTCCTTGGTAAAAGGTGTAAAAAAAGCAACAAAGAGCTTGAAATTATCTCATTTTTTTATTCTCGTCATATTATTAGTTTTTGTTGCAGGCGTTAGTACAGTAGGTACTGTGATACTAGCAGCCATGAGTGGCATGCCTTCACTCGATAACACCGACGTAACAGATTATAACGTGACAAGCTACATTGTCGATAAGGATGATGCTTTTGTTGAAAAATTGTCCTCAAATAATACCAACTACGTAGCGGCAAATTATAATCAAATTTCACCAAACATGGTCAAAGCAGTTGTGTCAATTGAAGATAGACGCTTCTATAATCATCATGGTGTTGACCCTGTTCGTATCACAGGTGCAATGGTTGCGAATTTAAAAGCAGGCCATACCGTACAAGGTGGGAGTACCATTACCCAGCAGCTGGCTGGCTTGGCACTTTTAGACCGAAACGAAAAGACCTATAAACGTAAAATTCAAGAAGCCATTTTAGCAATGCGTATTGAAAACAAATATAGCAAAGAGGATATCATCACCGCTTATCTGAATCGTTGTTACTTTGGTATTGGTAAAAGTGGTATGAACTGCTACGGCATTGAAGCTGCAGCAAACGATATTCTAGGCAAGCACGCCTCAGAACTGACCGTGAGTGATGCGGCATTATTGGCAGGGATGATTCAAAATCCGTCAAGCTGGTCACCACTGACAAATATTGACAATGCAAAGGTTCGTCGTGGACAAGTTTTGCAAGCAATGGAAAGCAACGGTGTCATTTCTAAAGACGATTTGAACAAATTTAATGAAGAAAAGATTGAAACAGGCTCCATTACTGAGATGGATACCAATGTGAAGCAATCTTTCAACCAAAGCTATATCGACTATGTTGTTGAAGAGGCCTTGCAAATTCTTGGTTTACAACGTGATCCTCAAAAGCTTTACACAGGCGGCTATGTGATTCATACCGACCTTGACCAAAGCATTCAAGAGCATGCGTACTATTATTTTGAAAACGATGGGAATTTCCCAGGTGGCAGCTATACCCAAATGATGCAAGGGGCGATGGTTGTCATGAATACCAAAGACTCTGGCATAGCGGCCATTATTGGTGGGCGTCACATGGATGAAGGGCAAGAGCGCAGCTTCAACCGTGCCAGTCAAGCGAAGCGTCAACCAGGTTCTACCTTTAAGCCAGTCTTTGTGTATGGGCCAGCCTTTGAAGAAGGAAAAGGCACAGGGAGTGTTTTCACAGATGAACCTTATAAAGGCTATGAAGGACACACCATTAAAAATGCGGATTTAAAATATCGTGGGCCTGTCACTATTCGTTATGCATTACAAGAATCTTTGAATACTGTTGCAGCACGTTGTACTGAAGAAATTGGCCCTGAAAAAGGGGTGGCCTTTGCGAAAAAATGCGGCATTACCACCTTGGTAGAAGATAAAGGAAAAGCCAATGACTTTACAATCTCTGCAGGTATTGGTGGTTTGACCGATGGGGTTACCCCTCTTGAAATGGCAGGTGCCTATGGTGCCTTTGCCAATGAAGGGACTTACACCAAACCACATGCCATCACCAAGATTACCACTGAAGAAGGCGATATCATCTGGAAAGAAAAACCAGAAAGCCATCGTGCCATGAGTGAGCAAACCGCTTATATGATGAATAGCTGCTTACAAAGTGTTGTAACCAATGGGATTGGGAACTATGGTGCCATCTATGATGGTCGTGTGACTGCTGGTAAAACAGGGACCACCGACAATGCAAAAGACCTTTGGTTCTGCGGCTATACCCCACAATACGTTGGTGTGGTATGGATGGGCTATGACCAACCAGAAGCCATTTATGCGACCTCTAATGTGCCTGCTATGGCCTTTGCAAACATTATGAGCTATGCACATCGAGGTCTTGATTTCAAAGAATTTAAGCGACCAGATGATATTGTGGATGTATTGGTAGACTCTAAGAATGGGAACTTGGCAACACGCTCTACGCCATTCCGTTATCGTGTCAATGAATTATACAAGGCTGGTACAGAACCAACCACTTATTCCAATAATGTATATTCTTATTATCAATACGAAAATGCGAATAGCCAAACACAGAAGCCGACACAAAACCAAAACCAAAACAATAATCAAACGCAAAATACCACGAATAATCAAACCAACACTCAGACCCAGGGACAAGGCACTGGTCAGGGGACTGGTGGTGCTACCCCTAATCCAAATGTTGGAACAGGTGGCACGCAAGGAAACAATACGGCGAATGTCACAACGGGTGGTTAAAGAAGCTTTTATGAAAGAGAACATCATTGATGTTCTCTTTTTTTTGCCGATGTCTTGAATGAAATAAAAAATAGAGTAGAATAAAATAGAACAATAGCGAGGAGGTTGCATGATGAAATACATCGTGGCGTTAGATGTAGGCACAACGAGTAGTCGTGCCATCGTGTTTAATCATCAGCAAGAAATTGTTGGTGTCAAACAACAAGAGATACAACAATACTATCCCCATGCAGGTTGGGTTGAACAGAATCCCATGGATTTATGGGCAGCATCTTATGGGGTGTTGCAAGAAGTTTTGGCCATGCAGAGCATTCATCCCCAGGATGTCGGTGGCATCGGCATCACCAATCAACGTGAAACCACCATTGTATGGGAAAAATCAACAGGGCGTCCTGTGTACAATGCCATCGTTTGGCAGTGTCGACGTACCGCTGGCTTCTGCGAAACCATGAAAAAAGAAGGCTGGAAGGACCCTATCTTAGAAAAGACAGGTCTTGTGATTGATGCGTATTTCTCTGCAACAAAGCTCAAATGGATTTTAGAT
Source organism: uncultured Peptococcaceae bacterium (assembly GCA_947254645.1). Lineage (GTDB taxonomy): Bacteria > Bacillota > Peptococcia > Peptococcales > Peptococcaceae > UMGS1590. The sequence goes on from CAMYDW010000001.1 coordinate 122,098, forward strand.
AAAGTGGACCCAGATCGTTCAAGAGCCGCCGCTGGCGAATTGCTTTTTGGGACGGTAGATACGTGGATTTTATGGAAGCTGACAGAAGGGCGTGTGCATGCCACCGACTATACCAATGCTTCTCGAACCATGCTTTTTAATATCAATACCCTGGAATGGGATCAGGAGTTACTTTCTTACTTCAATATTCCCGCTTGTATGCTGCCAGAGGTTCAACCCTCTAGCCATTTATTCGGCGAATGCCATATTGGCTTTGGCAAAAAAGGGGTACCGATTTCTGGCATTGCAGGAGATCAGCAAGCCGCCCTTTTTGGTCAGCTTTGTTGGGAAAAAGGCGAAGCCAAGAACACCTATGGCACAGGCTGTTTCCTATTAATGAATATTGGCAAAGAAGCCACCAAAAGCAAGCATGGATTGGTGACAACCATTGCAGCAGGAAGAGATGCCAAGCCGTCCTATGCCCTTGAAGGCTCAGTTTTCATTGGTGGCGCAGTGGTGCAATGGCTGCGAGATGAAATGAAGTTTATTGAAAGTGCTGCCGACTCTGAATTACTTGCTCGCTCCTTAAGGGACAATGGCGGTGTTTATGTGGTGCCTGCTTTTGTTGGCCTAGGGGCGCCTTATTGGGATATGTATGCACGTGGGGCGATTTATGGCTTGACCCGTGGTACTGGGCGCACCCATATTGTGCGTGCTGCCCTTGAAGCAGTCGCTTATCAAACAAGGGATGTGCTGGAGGCCATGGTGGCGGATACTGCTGTTGAAATCAGCAGCTTGCGTGTCGATGGTGGCGCTTCACAAAACCAATTTTTGATGCAGTTCCAAGCAGATATCTTAGACCGTCAAGTGGAACAACCACAAAATGTTGAGAGCACTGCTTTAGGTGTGGCCTTCCTTTCCGGATTGGCTGTTGGTTTTTGGAAGGATGAAGGGGATATCAGGGCAACCCATCGTATGGCACGTGGGTATCTACCGACCATGTCCGAGGAACAACGAAAAGAAAATTACGCAGGTTGGCAAAAGGCCATTGCTTGCACAAGAACCCTATAAAAAAACACACCATGCTTTTAAGCATGGTGTGTTTTTTTATAGACAAAGATGCTGCTTGGCAACATCAGAACGCAATCGATTCATTTTTTCGTCAAGCTCTGCACTCACATGGGCGCATTCTAGCAATTCATCGGCCATTTCATTGGTAAAGGTCGATAGCTTTTTGTAGCGTAAGTGATGCTCTAAGGTGGCCCAGAAATCCATTGCGATGGTGCGTAATTGAATTTCAACACGCATGTTTTTCTTTTCGCAGGTGAGGAAAATTGGCACCGATACAATCAGGTGAAGGCTGCGATAGCCATTCTCTTTTGGATTTTCAATATAGTCTTTTCTCTCTAGCAAGGTGATGTCATCTTGCTTTTCAAGGGCATTGGCAAGGGTATAGACGTCATCTATAAAAGAGCAAATAATACGCACACCAGCCACATCGTTGAGGGCTTCTTCAACATTTTCCGTGGTGAACTCATAGCCACGCTTTTCCAGTTTATCGCGGATACTTGTAACCTCTTTCAGACGTGTCTTGATGCTTTCTATCGGGTTACGTTCATATTGATAAGAAAATTCTTCGCTTAATACTTTAAACTTTGTTTCAATCTCCATCATGGCACAGCGATAATAGGCCATTAATTCGTTGAAACCGTAGACTTGATTACGTACATAATCTAATAAATCGTTGCGTTTAAAAATTTCTTGAAATTCTTGTTGTAAGGCAAGTTCTTGGAATTCATCGTTTGTCATATTCGAAGGCTCCTTTTTGCAATACTAATGATTTAATGAAGAACGTTCATCAGGTAGAAAAGTGTCGCAAATGACGATTTGAAAGTCATCCTGTACGGCATGAAGGGTCTCTTTATCCCGTACTGTCCATGCAGCATTGATGGGATGATAGAGCTTGCGACAGAGCCAGTAAAACAATTGATTCTTATAGCGATAATTGTAAGCAATAAAATCTGGCCCAATAAGAAAATTTGTCCATAGATGTGTTGCGATGGCCTTTTTAAAGAAGGACATTTCTTTTTTACTCTTGAAAAAGTTGGTAGATAAGATGCCGCGAAGCACCTGCGGTCGATTTTTCTTAAACCATCTTATGACACGTGGGTCAAAGGCTTCCACACAATAGAGGCCAGTATAGGCATCTAAAAGCGCTGCCACCTTGCTGGCACTTTCACGCCAATTGTCATCGGTGTTTTTTATTTCGATAATGAGTGGCACCTGTCCATCCACCAAGTCTAGGACTTCTTGTAATGTAGGAATGGTGGCGGTGCTTGCACAAAGGGGATAGGTACCGAGTTCCTGGGCTGTTTTTGTAATGATTTTTTCAGGAGAATGTGCCAAACGTTTGAGGGAAAAATCATGATGCACAATAGGCACGTGGTCGGCACTTAATTGAACGTCAAGCTCAATGCCATAATTTCCAGTGATTGCTTTTTTGAAGGCTGGCAGTGTATTTTCTGGTGCCTCCCCTTCGTTATCAAATAGCCCACGATGGGCAATGATGGTTTGGGTGAAAGGGCTCATCGCTGCTTTTCTTGAGCGTGTCGGTTTGATGGCGATGAATGGAACAAGCAATAAGATGAAGAAAAATAAATAAATAAACCAGGTCATAGCAATCTCCTTTAAACATTCTCTTACCAGTATACCACGATATATTCATCTATATGAGCAAAAATCGTTCAAAAATTATAAAGATTTTTTTGAGATGATGCTTATACGCCTTGGCTGGCAAAGCAAAAATGACTATGCTAAAAAACGCTATCTAAAAGATTGGCAGGAGCTTCTTGTAGAGGCCCAGGTCGTTTTATCCCAATGCGTTGATGAAGTCTCCGTGAAATTTTTAGACGCACAGCATTTGTGCCCTATGCATTTGACTTTGATTACGAGGAAGCCATTGTCAATATAGATTTTAGCAATTACCTCGAACAGATTGAGCAGACCGTGACAGGGCCTGTAATGATTTACTTTCCGTCGTTGAAAGAAAAATTGTCTGGTGTACCACAATCTGTAGCAATTCTTCAGAGAGGCATGAGACCTTTAGCAGTAGAGAGAAAATAAAAAAAAGAACCACAAAGGTGGTTCTTTTTTTATTGACAGCATTGAAAATAAGTAATAACATTATGATATCAAAATGATATCATAAAAAGGGGCGATAAAAATGGAGAAAAAAGCAACACGTATTTATTTGTTTTGGACCTTTGCCTGTGCTTGGGTGCTTCAAATAACAGCCAGTCTTTTAGATAAAAATGGTGGCATGTTATTTGGTAGCCTACTAGCAGTCAGCATGTATGTACCACTTTTTGCAACGTGGATGGCAAGGAAATCCTTGAGCGGGATGGGCTGGAAGCCAGTGCTTAAAAGAAAGAAGCGATACTATCTTATTGCATGGTTTTTTCCAGCTGTTTTAGGCACCATAGGCGCTGTGCTTTACTATTTGCTGTTTTCAAACCGTTTGGATTGGTCTGCGCCGATGGTTGTTGCTCAAATTGGAGCGGCTGGCTTAGACAAGCTTGCTGAACAAGGCTTAAATGTGAAAATGCTCATGGGTATTTCATTTATTCAAGCGATTACCTATGCGCCATGGCTGAATATGCTCTTTGCTGTTGGTGAAGAGGCAGGGTGGCGAGGATTTTTGTATCCGAATCTCAAGGCGTCTTATGGGGTCAATGTCGGCCGTGTGCTAGGGGGCGTGATTTGGGGTGTCTGGCATTGGCCAGTCATGCTCTTAGCAGGCTATGAGTATGGAAAAGACTATATTGGCGCACCTGTATTAGGGCCGATACTGTTTTGTGTCTTTACCGTGGTCGCTGGGATTATATTGGACGAGCTTTATGAAAAAGCAGAATCCATTTGGGCACCAGCCCTTGGACATGGCGCCATTAACGCTTTTGCAGGTGTCACAGTGATGATGCTCAATCCTGATTATGCCAATGCCTTGATACTGGGACCATCCATGATTGGTGTTATTGGTGGGCTGCCAATGATTCTTGCGGCTGTTTGGATTTGCTATAGACGAAAACAATAAAAAAAGAACCTCTCCCTAGGGAGAGGTTCTTTTTTGGCAAATATCCGAAGAGGATAGATGGACCGTCAGGGGATCGAACCCTGGACAACACGATTAAGAGTCGCGTGCTCTACCAGCTGAGCTAACGGTCCATTTCAATCTGCAAGATATATTATAGAACGATGCAGAATGAATGTCAAGGATTTGTTAGCAGTCTTCGATGATAGGCTCTGGTGTCCATCGAGCTGCAACGGTCACAAGCCCTTTTTCCTTGCTATAGTCTTTGATGACGTCCACACAATGGTCATCACCTTCTAAAACAACCACATCGCCTGCTTCGGTGACACGGTCGAGCCATTTTTTTATTTCTTCAAGTTGTTCGGTGCTATTTTCATAGTCCGCAGGATGTTTCCAGAAGCGATTTAAAGTAATTGGTGGTTTTTGCATATCACGTGCTTCGCGCAAAGCAATCGCAAGGTAATGAGCGTCGGTAAGACGTTGTTGTGTCAGTAAAAAAGCATTGCCACTCATAATAAGTCTCCTTTTCAGCATAGTACGAATTTATTATAGCGACTAAAAGGGTGTGTTGCAAGAAGATGAAATAGTTTACTCAAATTCCTAAAGAATTAGTGGATTTGAGTAAAATCTGTGATATACTAATTCTACTAAAATAGAATGAATTATTGATGGAGGTTTTAGCATGAAAATATCTACCAAAGGTCGCTATGGATTACGTGTGATGGTTGACCTAGCAACACATGGTGGCAATAAGCATATTCCGCTAAGAGAAATTTCTGAGCGACAAAATATTACAGTGAAATATTTAGAGCAAATTATGACACCTTTGCTCAAGGCAGGATTTGTCACCAGCTTCCGTGGAAACAGTGGCGGCTATCAGCTGAAGCGCTCTGCTGATGAAGTGACTGTCGGTGAAATTATTCGAACCATGGAGGGCTCCTTGGCACCTGTGGCTTGCTTAGAAGGGGAAGAAAATAATTGCCCTCAACGCAATGAATGTCAGACCTTGCCTGTATGGGAAAAATTGGATCAGTTGATTGAAGATTATCTGAATAGCATTACATTGAGTGATCTTTTGAGGACTGGAGAACATGAAACTTGTCCGTTGACGCAAGGTGGACGAAGTTAACTTTTATGGAGGAGAGAGGCTAAGTGTTGCTTCATGTGAGTTATATTGTTGCTATTGTTCTTTTCATTGGTTGTTCTGCCTTCTTTACAGCGGCAGAAATGTCTATTTTCAAAGCCAGTCCGATTGTACTGCGTCACTGGGAAGAAGCAGGCAATGAGCGTGCTGCTGTGGCTCTATCTTTATTTGAAAAAGAAGAGGATGTGTTAAGAGCGATTGATATTGGCGATGCCTTTGCCAATATCATGGCTTTTGGGATTGGCACGCTATATTGTATTAAATTTTTTGGCACACAGGGCGCCATTGTGGGGGTAGCATTGCTCTTTTTTGCAGTGCTCCTTATTGGCGAAATGCTCCCAAAAGCATTGACCCAGCTGTATGAAAATCGTGTGATTTGTTATGCCGCAAAGCCTTTGAAAATCGTACTGATTCTCTTTAAACCGCTGAATTTGATTTTTAGTGGTTTATTGCACATGGTGGTTGGTCGTGCAGGGGCAGAAGAGGACGATGATTATGTAGAAGAAGAATTGTTAAGCATGGTAGACGAAGCGCAAAATGAAGGGGATTTAGAAGCCCATGAGGTGGATTTGATTCGTTCTGCGATTCGCTTTGAGGATTTGCAGGTGCGCGATATCTTTCAACCAAGGGTGCATGTCATCGGTATTGATGATGAAAATTCTTGGGAGGAAGTGCTGCAATTATTTGTCGAAACAGGCTATTCTCGTCTGCCAGTTTATCATGAAACCATTGATAACATTGTTGGGGTCTTGCACTTAAAAGATGTTTTCAATGCCATACAAGCGCATGCAGGTCACGATTATTTATCATTGATGAAGCCTGTGGAATTTATTCTCCAACAAACGCGCGCCTCAAAGCTTTTGACGATGCTACAGAAAAATCAGTCGCACATGGCAATTGTGACGGATGAATATGGTGGCACCGTTGGGGTGGTGACCCTTGAGGATATCATTGAGGAATTGGTAGGTGATATCTGGGATGAGCATGATGTGGTCGAAGATGATGTGCGCCAAGAAGGGGATGGCTATGTTGTCGATGGAGATATGGAAATTGAAGATTTCTTTGAATTTTTCCAAATGAATTTTGAAGATTATGAGGAAAATATCGAAGCGGCCTCCATTGGTGGCTGGGTGATGGACTTGCTTGGTCATATTCCTATTGAAGGGGAAACGGTCACTTATGCACCCTTTGAAATGATTGTAGAAGAAGCAACAAAGCGTCATATTGAAAAAGTACGTATAAAAATCATAGAGTAGTAGAGGGTGAATAAATGCGTTTAGATCGTTTTTTACATGATGTTGGTTTTGGCACACGAAAAGATATTGATCGTTTGATTCGTGCAGGAAAAGTGGTGGTAGATGGAGTGGTTGCCAAAAAGGGCGCCTTATCCATTGCGCCAACTGCAGAAGTGTTTGTAGAGGAGGAATTGGTGCCTTACGAGCCCCTGCAATATATTATGCTCAATAAGCCAAAGGGTGTGGTATCTGCAACCACCGATGCAGTGGATGAAACAGTGCTGGATTTATTGCCAGAGCGTTTCTTTTATATGGGCGTGGCGCCTGTGGGACGCTTGGACAAGGATACCACTGGGCTTTTGATTTTATCCAATGACGGCCCCTTTGCGCACCGTCTCACCAGTCCTAAAAAGAACATTGGAAAAACCTACATCGCCAGCTATACTGGCAGCTTAAAAAAAGATGCCGTTGCACGCTGTGAAGTCGGTATCGAATTGAGCGATTTTACCACAGCGCCAGCAACGTTACGTTTATTAGAGGATGGTTGGTTGGAATTGACCATCACAGAAGGCAAATTTCATCAAGTGAAGCGCATGGTACATGCATTGGGCGGAGAAGTGACCTCCCTATGTCGTGTGCAGATTGGTGGTCTTGTTCTCGATGAAGACCTTGAAGAAGGTGAGTGGCGTTCATTAACCGAAGAAGAGAAAGCGTTGCTTTTTCATCAATTCTAGCAACGAAAGGTGGATTTTCAGATGAATGTTTATGATTTTGATGAAACAATTTATGATGGCGACAGTTCAAGAGATTTTTGTATTTATATTTATAAAAAATTTCCTCGTGCATGGCTATATTTACCAAAGCAGCTTTATGCATTGGTCCGTTATATGCGTGGCAAAATAGATAAGACTGCTTTTAAAGAAGCGTTCTTTTCTATTTTTCGTGCAGTACCAGATATAGAAACCGAAATAGAAACATTTTGGGCCCTCAATGATCATAAAATATTGCCCTACTATCCACCACAATCACGGACGGATGACATCGTGATATCTGCGTCTCCATTGTTTATTGTGGCGCCAATGTGCCGCCGCTTAGGTCTGACGCAAGTGCTTGCTAGTGATGTGGATGCCAAAACAGGCGCTTTTCATGGCGAAAATTGCTATGGCACTGAAAAAGTTCGCCGCTTTTTAGAGGCAGGCTATGACCCAAAAGCTGTGCAGCACTTCTATTCAGACTCGATGTCTGATACACCCTTGGCAGAGCTTGCCGAAGAAGCCTTTATTGTTACTAAAAAAGGCTTAACAGGCTGGGTGCCACCAAAACAAAAAGGGATGCAAGCCTTTTTTACCTTGTTCAACAAGCCGAGTGCCTTGATTTCCTTAGGCTTAGGGGCCGCCAATCTTCTTTTAGCAGGCCATCTTGCACGTATTTTGGTAAAGCAACGTAAATGGTCTGCACCAGTGGCCTATGGGACGGGCTTTGCAGCTACAAGTGCCTTTCTCTTTGCAGGATTGTCAATGAAAGCCAACACCGATAGCCGTTTGCAAAAGGTGCTGAATACCCTTGCAGTCGTATTGCCAACAATCTTTGGCGTACAATTTTTAGTGGCCAGTGCTGTTTTTGCCATGATTGGCATGCCAATCGTTTCTCTTGGCTTGGCGACGGTTTCTGGCTTGCCGTTATTATATTTGGGTGTACGATTTTTGTTTCTTAAAAAGAAATTTTAAAGGAGGACACAATGAAAATAGCAATTGTAACTGGTGCAACATCTGGCGTGGGACTTTCTTTTTTAAAGGCCTGGCAAGAAAAAAACGAGCATTTTGACGAGGTGTGGTTGGTGGCGCGTCATGAAGCGGCCCTTCAGGCTCTTGCCAACAAGCTGCCTTGGCGTAGCCGCTGCTTTCCAATAGACCTCTCTGATACACAACAGCGTACCATGCTTTTTCAAGCCCTTCACGAAGCGCGCCCACAGGTACGATATTTGGTGAATGCTGCCGGCTATGGTAAATTTGGCCGCGTAGAGGAAATTGCTTCAGTAGAGCAATTGGGAATGGTGCATTTAAACTGCACTGCCCTTTTAGATTTATGTCACAGAACTCTTCCTTTTTTGGCCCGCGGCAGTGTGGTGTATAATATTGCATCGGTGGCAGCTTTTATGCCGCAACCGAATTTCGCTGTATATGCAGCATCAAAATCCTTTGTGCTCTCTTTTTCTCGTGCTTTCCATACAGAAAATAAGAAAAGGGGCATTCGTGTGATTGCAGTTTGCCCAAACCCAATGGCGACACAATTTTTTGAGCGTGCAGGCTGTGTGCCAAAAGGCTTTAAGCGTCTTGGCTTTGAAAAAGTCGAGGACGTCGTTGCAAAGGCCATCGAAAATGCTGAAAAGGGAAAAGATATTTCTATCAATTGCTGGAGTGCCAAGGCCCTCTATGTTGCCTCAAAGATCGTGCCACAACGTGTGCAAATGGCAGCGCAACAAATTTTTATTCGTTAACAAGATACAAGGGAGACAACCATGACAAACTTAAAAGACTTGAATGTGAATGTGTTTAAATTATTTGCTGAGGAATGGGGCTTGGTGACAGCAGGCAATCAAGGGCACTACAATACCATGACCATTGGTTGGGGCACTCTTGGTACCATTTGGAAAAAGGATGTAGCCACCGTTTATGTGAAGCCTTGCCGCTACACCTATGAATTTATGGAAGAAAATGATTATTTCACCATTTCCTTTTTTGATAAAGCCCATCGCAAGGATTTGGCCCTTTTAGGTGCAAAATCTGGACGTGATGGCGACAAGGTTGCCGAAACAACCTTAACCCCTGTTGCGATGGCACATGATACCGTAGGCTTTGAAGAAGCCACCTTAACCATTATTTGTAAAAAAATCTACAGTGAGGCATTTAAGGAAGCGCTTTTGCCAGCAGATGTCGTGCCACAGTTTTATGCAGAAGAAGCCCCTCATCAATGCTACATTGGTGAAGTGGTTGAAATCATCGAAAAATAACGTGCAAAAGACCTTCTGATTGAGAAGGTCTTTTTTGTTGTGTATATGATGGAGAGAGATAGATGATGCTTTATAAAATTTTTGTATCGTCACTTTGTCACCGTATTTGTCTTCAGAATTTGCTATAATAGATAGTAAATAACTATGACAACAGAGAGGGCATACAGTTGATCAATAAATTTATCATATTATTTTTTGTTTCGATGGTGCCAATTATAGAACTGCGTGGCGCCATGATTATGGCGGCAGGCTGGCAACTACCGATGCTACAATCCCTGATTATTTGTGTAGTAGGCAACCTTATTCCTGTGCCTTTTATTTATTTTTTTGCCCGTAAATTTTTAATTTGGGGTGCGAATAAAAGAGGCATTGGCAAGGCTTGCCGAATTTTTTTAGACAAAGGACATAAGGCAGGCTATAGACTACAACAAAAAGCGGGCAAAGGCATTTATTTGGCCTTGTTGCTTTTTGTGGGAATTCCCTTGCCAGGCACTGGTGCCTGGACAGGCACCTTGGCAGCAAGCTTATTAGATATGGGCTTTAAAAGAAGTGTCTTTGCAGTATTTTTAGGGGTCATTTTAGCAGGTGTTATCATTGGCGTATTGAGTAGCTTAGGCTTTGCCTTTTTGCTTGGAATGGGTTAAAAATGGAGGATAGGTATGAGAAGAAAAGACCGAGAAATGTCGCAAGCATTTGCTTATGATGTCATCGACCGAGCAGCGTATGGTGTCCTTTCTATGATAGACAATGAAGGAATGCCGTATAGTATTCCACTGTCACTGGTGAGAGATGGCGATAATCTGTATTTTCATGGGGCCAAAGAAGGCACGAAAAACACCCTCATCTATGGAAATGAGGGCAAAAAAGTACAAGCAGTCTTTGTGACAGATGTGCAGGTGCCAGCGTTGTATTCAGACGAGGAATTGGCAGATTATATCGCAGAAGGCACCATTGAGAAATATACGAGCAAGGTGTTCACCACTGAATTTGCTTCTGCGATTGTGGTAGGCAAAGTGAAGGTTGTGCAAGAGGATGAAGAAAAGAAGCAGGCCTTGCGATTGCTTTGCCAAAAATACACCCCAGAAAAGATGAATCTGGTAGAGGTATCCTTGCCCCATAGCTTGCCGCGCACTGAGGTATTCCGTATTGAAATAGAAAAAGTCACTGCCAAAAGAAAAAAATACGATGCGCATCGTCAAGAAATGAAATGGGAACGTATGCAATAAAAAACAGCACACCATTTGGTGTGCTGTTTTTTTATTTTGTGAGCTGATAAATGGCATCAGCGTAGATGGCAGTGGCTTGCTCCAAATCTTTTAAATAGAGGCTCTCATTTGGCTGATGAATGACGACATTGCTATCAGGCATGGTCATGCCATAGGCTACCCCACATGGCACGAGTCTGCCATAGGTGCCACCACCAATAGAGCGCTCGTGGGCGATATTGCCAGTATGGGTGTGATAGACATCAAGCAAGGTTTTGACAAGGGGGTGGTCAGCTGGCACGTAGTGCGCCTCTTGAGGATGCTGGAGAGGACCACAGGTGCCTTGATGCTTTTCGACAAGTGGTTCCAAAACCGCTAGAATCTCCTCGAGGTGGGTGGTGCGAGGATAACGAATATTGAGGAGGACATGCCCCTTATTCTCTGAAAAATCAAAAATACCAGGATTGACAGTGACATCCCCCATGATGTCATCATGGGCATCAATCCCTAAGGCCACTCCATCTGTTCTTTGATGGAGATAACGAGCGATAAAATGACTATAGGCTGTGGCATTGGTGAGGGCATGGCGTGAGAGAAAGGTTAGCAAATAGGTGCCGGCATTGACACCGCATTCAGGCTCCATGGCGTGGGCTGATTTGCCATGGCAAAGGAGGGTAAGCTGGTCGTTCTCTAAGGTGCTAGCGCCTTTGATTTCAGGGTGGGCGGCGAGAAAATCTTGCCAATCATCGAGGAGTTCTTTGAAACTATTACCAGAGAGGGTGGCAGAGGCATGCTCTGCTACAATATTGGCTCTACTTCCTGCCTCGAAGGAGAGTAGGGTGTAATCTCCTTGTTGTACAGGGCTTGTAAATGTCATCGGTATATTAAACATGCCTTTTTCGCCATTGATGATTGGAAAATCTGCATCGGGAGAGAAGGCCATGTCTGGCATTGGCTGGTGGGCAAAATAGTGATCCATACAGCCCCAGCCACTTTCTTCATCTGTTCCGAGAATGAAATGAATTTGCATCCCTGGCTCAATGCCAGCTTTTTTCAAGAGAAGAAGGGCATGATAACAAGCCATGGCTGGCCCTTTGTCATCGGAAGCCCCTCTGGCAAAAAGCTGGCCCTCACGAATCGTGGGTTCAAAAGGCGGGGAAATCCATTCACCAGTGGCAGGTACCACGTCGAGATGTGCGAGGATGCCAAGTATTTTTTCTCCATGGCCATAGCGAATGACCCCAGCGTAATTGTCGAGGTTTTCTGTTTCAAAACCATCTCTTTCAGCAAGGGCAAGCATATAGTGCAAGGCTTCTGCAGGTCCTGGACCAAAGGGATTTTCCTCTGAGGCAAGGGCATCATCGCGGACACTTTGTATTTTTAATAATGGCTTTAAATCATTTAATAAAGCAGTTTGGCATTCTTTTGCCTGTTGTTTCCAATAAGCGGTATCAAACATACTGTTCACTCCAATCTTAGTGCAAGGGTAGCATACTTACTATGAGGGAACAAGAGGGATTTAGGAAGGGGTAAGCGAGGGGCTATTTACTACAATGAAGTCAAGAAAAAATTTAAAAATGCAAAAAGAATCTTTAGGGTGAATAAATAAAAGAACTCTATGTAAAATAATCTTTAATTTATAACAATTTGCTTGACAGTCAACGTGGCAAGTATGAAAATGTAAGTAAGCGTGCAATATACGTAATTTATGAAATGCCATGTAGGGGGCAAACAATGACCATTAGTTTTGTTGAATTTATTGGCCATTTGACGAGTAACATACAATTTTTTATCACAGTTGTATTGGTACTCGCAACGATTTTTGTAAATGGCTGGCATGACGCATCCAATGCGATTGCCACAGTTGTTGCAACACGTTCTATGGGTGCCAAAGCGGCTATTGTCATGGCGGCCTTATTTAACTTCTTAGGCGTGTTCATCATGACAAGTTTCAGTTCTAGTGTGGCTCAAACCATCTACAAGATGGTAGACTTCGGTGGCGATTCTCACTCAGCGTTACTTGCGCTATGCGCAGCGCTCTTTGCAATCGTGGTCTGGTCTGTGGTGACTTGGTATTATGGATTGCCAAGCAGTGCAAGCCATGCATTGATTGCAGGGCTTACTGGGGGTGCAATTGCTATTCATGGTGGCTTAGATGCAGTGAATGGTTCAGAATGGATTAAGGTTGTATATGGTCTCGTTATTTCAGCTGTACTTGGTTTTGGCGGTGGCTATGGCATAAGTAAGATTGTCGGTTGGACATTCAAGGCTTTTGACCGTCGAAAAACGTTACAATTCTTTCACAATGGACAAATTGCAGCTGGTGCACTACTTGCATTCATGCATGGTGCCCATGACGGACAAAAATTTATGAGTGTTTTCTTATTAGGATGCTTCTTAGCCGAAGGAAATGCAAACGTGACAAGCTTCGAAATTCCAATTTGGCTAATGATTTTATGTTCTTTGGTGATGGCACTTGGTACCTCTATCGGGGGCTATCGTATTATCAAATCCGTTGGCATGAACATGGTACATTTAGAAACATGGGAAGGGTTCTCAGCGTGTGTCAGTGCCAGTGCGTTGTTATTCTATGCAACTGTGACTGGTATTCCAATGAGTACCACCCAATCAAAAACCACTTGTATCATGGGGGTTGGCGCTGCGAAACGTCTCTCCAATGTCAACTGGCCTGTGGCGGGTAACATGGTATTGACATGGGTACTCACATTCCCAGGTTGCGGACTGATTGGTTATTTGATGGTTAAACTTGCGATGTTATTCATTTAAAACATAAATCCTTGGAGGGTTCTATTCGATGAAAGAGAAAAAAGATAAAAAGAACAAAAAAACATCAAAGAAATTTAATTACTTTAAGGCCTTTAAAGAAATGAGCGACAACATTGTTGACGCAACGAAACTTCTTGATGATTCTCTCAACAACTACAACATCCGAGAAAATTTTGCTACTCGTATTCCTGATATGCGTCGTCTTGAGCATGCCAGTGATGAAATTGTGTATGAAGTAATGAACTACATTGCAACCGACTTTATCACACCAATTGATCGTGAAGACCTCATCGATGTGGTACAAGGCTTAGACGATGTTATTGATGCGATTGATGAAGTATTTACTTACATTTATATGTATCATATTGATTTATTAAAGCCAGAAATTCTCGATATGTCTGCAAACCTTATTCGTTGTGCAGTGGCCCTCAATAAGGTGACAGATGAATTTGCAAACCTACAAAAATCCAAGCATTTAAAGGATTATGTGATTGATATTTCTGATTTGGAAAAAGACAATGATGAAATCTTCACCAGAGCAATGTACAATTTGTTTGAAAGCACCCAAGGCTCTGCACGTGAGCTGATGATTTGGCGTGACATGTATGAACGTCTTGAAGATTGCGCCGATGCTTGTGAAGGGGTCGCTCATATCATGGAAGGTGCTGTTTTAAAAATAAGTTAATAGATTAAATATCAGGCCAATAGAAGTACCTCTATTGGCTTTTTTTATTAGGAGGTAACGATGGATTTAAATAAAATGACATTAAAAAGATTCCTGCTGGTCATCTTTCTAAGTGCGCTGGTTGTATATTCTGTATTTAATATGCCAGCAGCCAGTGGGTTGATTAAGAAGGGGGTTGGCTTGCTACAACCTTTCCTTATGGGGGCTGTGATGGCCTTTGTGCTCAATGTTCCTTTGAGATTTTTTGAGGATTTTGTATTTAAAAAGATTAAGAATGAAAAATTCAAAAAATATGAGCGTATGCTGTCTATCTTTTTGTCTATTGTGATGGTGTGGGCCATTGTGATTCTAGTGATCAGTGTGGTGCTGCCACAGCTGATTGATTCTATTACACTATTGGTAAGCAATATTCCAAGCTATTTGGAAAAGGTCAGTGGTCTGCTTAAAAAGATTCCAGATGAATCAGGCACCATTAATAAATATATTTCTGACTTGAATCATATCACCCCAAGCAATGTAGAAAAGGCTGTGCGACATTTTGCTTTTAATGGCTCTTCCACTAAAACAGTGCTATCTACAGCAATGTCAACCTTGGGTATTGTGTCATCTGTGTTCACTGTGCTTTTAGACTTGGTCATTGCCTTTGTATTCTCTATCTATATTTTGACCCACAAAGAACAATTGGCACGTCAAGCGCGTCAAATTTGCTATGCGTTCTTTGATAAGGTGTATGCAGAATACATCATTCATGTTTTTCAAGTGAGTTTTTCTAAATTTTATAATTTCATTACAGGCCAATTGACAGAAGCGGTTATTTTAGGCGTACTTTGTACCATTGGGATGCTTTTATTGCGCTTCCCATATGCCCTCATGATTGGGGTGCTTACTGGCTTCTGTGCACTGATTCCAATTGTAGGGGCACTGATTGGTGGCATTGTTGGGACCTTGTTGATTTTGACCGTGAGCCCCGCCAAGGCCTTGGGATTCCTTGTTTTCTTGACTGTCTTGCAGCAAATCGAAGGGCATGTGATTTATCCACATGTGGTAGGGGGCTCTGTGGGCTTGCCATCTATGTGGACCCTTTTTGCCATCACCATTGGGGGTACCCTCATGGGATTGGTAGGCATGTTGATTTTTGTACCAATTTGTGCAGCCATTTACTTCCTTTTTGCGGAATTTGTACATGCACGTCTCAGCAACAAGGATATTTCATTAGAGGGTCCAGAAATTGTTGAGGGATTAAAGTAGTCTGTGAAGCCATATCCTTAGGGTGTGGCTTCTTTTTTACCATTGGTTCACAAAAAAACAATGGTATTGTTACTAATTCGTGATAACATGTGGCAGAATAAATATGTTATAGTAGCGGTGTCCAATAGACAGTGTCCGTTGACATGGAGGTAAAAAATGAGAAAAAAATGGATTGCAGCAACTGTGATAGCAGGCTTGTTGATGATGCCAATGGCAGCCTTTGCAGATGCCGCAGTAGGTGATCAAGTGATCACGATTGGAACCAATTTAAATCAACAACAACGTCAAGAAGTGCTTCAGTATTTTCACGCAAATGAAGGTGCAAAAATTATCAGTGTGGATATTTCTGAAGAACGTCAGTATTTAGGTGGTATTTTGCCAGATGCGCAAATTGGCAATAGCACCAATTCTTGTGCCATGATTACTTATGCCAAAAAAGGCGCTGGGATTGATGTCACAACACGTAATATCAACTACGTCACCCCATCCGCTTATGAAAGTGCATTGTTGACGGCAGGCGTCACCGATGCCAATGTCAAAATCACAGCACCCTTTGAAGTGAGTGGCACAGGGGCTTTGACAGGAATCATGAAGGCTTATGAAGTGTCTTCTGGCAAACCTATTCAAGAGGATGTCAAGCGTGCCGCCACCAATGAGTTGGTGACAAATTCTCAATTGGCATCTAGCATTGGGGATAAAAAATCCAATGCAGTGATTAACACCATTAAACAACAAATTGCAGAAAAACATCCACAAAGTGCAGATGATGTCAAACAAATTGTTGACAAAGTATTGGCAGATAACAATATTCAGCTGACTGATGAACAATATCAACAGCTATTGGACATGATTAATCAACTTTCACAATTAAACATCGACTGGAATCAGTTGGCAAAAAACGTGAGTGATTTGGCTGGACAAGCCAGCGATTATTTACAATCTGAAGATGGACAAACCCTCTTAAATCAATTACAAAATCTTTTTAATGATTTCTTTAATTGGTTGAGAAGTGTGTTTGGTGGCAAATAATCATTTGAGCAGAGGAGACTCTGCTCTTTTTTTGTCAATGGATGCATTTTATTCGTCATCTTGCATATAATTTTGAAATTTATTATAATAGAATAAGCTGAATACGGTCGGCAAAATAATTTATAAAGGAGGAAACTATTATTTCTAAGCCAAAAAATAAAGATGGCGTAAAGATTATTCCGTTAGGTGGACTTGAAGAAATCGGAAAAAATATGACTGCCATCGAATATAATGACGAAATTGTCGTCATAGATGCTGGATTATCCTTTCCAAGCGAAGACTTACTTGGTGTAGACGTTGTGATTCCAGACATCACTTATTTGGTCAACAATAAGGAACGTGTTAAAGGGATCGTTTTGACACACGGACATGAAGATCACATTGGCGGCTTGCCATATATTTTACGTGAACTCCATGTGCCTGTATTTGGAACACGTTTGACCATCGGGCTATTGGAACCAAAATTAAAGGAAGCGCGTAACCTCGGAAAACAACGCTTGATTGTTGTAAAGCCAGGGGATCCTTTTAAAGTTGGTAATTTTAAAATTGAAATGATCAAAACTTGCCACAGCATTCCAGATGCTTGTGCAGTTGCTATTCACACACCATTGGGTGTTGTATTCCATACAGGGGATTTCAAATTTGACCAAACACCTGTAGACAATAAGACCACTGATTTTCAACGCATTGCAGAGATTAGCGCACAAGGTGTGCTACTCATGATGAGCGATTCTACCAATGCAATGCGACCAGGCTACAGCATGTCTGAATCTAGCGTTGGGGAAACCATCGACAAAATAGTGCCTCAAATCAAAGGTCGTATTATTCTAGCGACCTTTGCTTCAAATGTACATCGCTTGCAACAAGTCTTGAATGTTGCGAAAGCCAATAATCGTAAAGTGGTGATTACTGGGCGTAGCATGAACAATACCATTGGGGTATCAAGTGAATATGGTTATTTAGATGTACCATCAAATACCCTGATTGAAATGGACGAAATGCGTCATTATCCAGACGAGCAATTAATCATTTTGTGTACAGGCAGTCAAGGGGAACCAATGGCGGCCCTTTCTCGTATGGCAATGAGTGAACATCGTCAAATTCGTATTGGTGAAGGGGATACGGTCCTCTTCTCTGCAAATCCAATTCCAGGGAATGAAAAGCTCGTCAGCAAGGTGATAGACATGCTTTGCAAGCTTGGCGCTACTGTTATAGATGCATCAGAAGCAAAGGTGCACGTTTCTGGACATGCTTATAGCGAAGAATTGAAGCTCATGCTCAATTTAGTGAAACCAAAATACTTTATGCCAGTGCATGGTGAATACCGTATGCTCATGAGCCATGCAAGACTCGGTAAAGAAGTAGGTATTCCAAGTGAGAATATCATTGTTGCAGAAAACGGCAGTGTTGTTTTAGCCACACGCAATCGTGTCAGTATTTCTGGCAAGGTTCCTGCTGGTCGCGTTTTAATCGATGGCTTTGGCATCGGCGATGTCGGCAACATTGTCTTACGTGACCGTAAGCAACTTTCACAGGATGGGATATTTATTGTTGTTGCAACCATTAACCGTAAAACAAAACAAGTGGTTGCAGGACCAGATATTGTTTCTCGTGGATTCGTTTATGTACGCGAAGCAGATGAACTGATGGCCGAAGCCCGTGAACGTGTAGAAAAAGCATTGGATCAATGTATGAAGGAAGGCGCAACCGATTGGTCTACCATCAAGCAAAGCTTGCGTGATGCCATCGGCAGGTTCCTTTATGAGCGCACACGCCGCCGCCCAATGATTCTACCAATCATCATGGAAGATAATTAAGTTTTTAACCTCGTTTGTTCTCAGGGAACAAACGAGGTTTTTTTAGAAAGGGTGAGCCGATGATGAAATGTCGTATAGGGGTGGTGCAGATGAAAACCACCACGGATAAAGAAGAGAACCTTCTTCGTGCCAAAGCGGCCATCACACAGGCAGCGAAGCAAGGGGCCACATTGGTCATCTTGCCAGAGATGTTTTGTGTGCCCTATGACACGGCGCTTTTCCACAAATACGCCGAGGAAAAAGGCGGCGAGGCGCAACAAATGCTTTCGAAGGCCGCCTTGGAAAGCCATGTCTATCTCATAGGTGGCTCGATTTGCGAGCGTGACCCACAAGGCAATCTCTACAATACCAGCTATGTGTATGATTCAGAGGGCGTGTGCATTGCTAAACATCGCAAATATCATTTATTTGATATTGCCATTAAAAATGGTGTGACCTTTAGAGAAAGTGATGTCTTATCAGCTGGGGAAAAATATACGGTTTTTGATACCCCATGGGGTAAAATAGGCCTAGGCATTTGTTTTGATATTCGCTTTAGCGATATGGCAAGAGCAATGGTGGCTCAAGGCGCCAATATGCTGGTGTATCCTGCAGCCTTTAATAAAAGCACAGGCCCCTTGCATTGGGAATTGCTCTTTCGTGCACGTGCCATGGATGGACAATGCTTTGCCATTGGCGTAGCGCCTGCTCGTCAAGAAGATGCGAGCTATGTCTCTTGGGCACATAGCATGGTGGTGAATCCGTGGGGAAAAGTCCTCTTTGATGGCGGTATTGATGAAAAGGTAACAGTGGTAGAAATTGATTTGGCAGAAATCGCACAAGTCAGAGAACAAATTCCACTCGGTTGGGAAGGAGCAAAAGCATGAAGTATCAATTAGGTTTTATTGGTTGTGGTAATATGGGCAAGGCAATGTTAAATGGTGCATTGGCAACAGGTTGGACCAGTGCAGATCAGGTGGTGGTTCATACCCATACCCCAGCAAGCCAAGAAAAAATTGCCAATACGTATCATATTGACGCTGTAGCGACCAATAAAGAAGTGGCGGCAGAGGCAAAAATCCTTGTGCTGGCTGTGAAGCCAAACGTATACCAAGGCGTGTTGGAAGACATCAAGGACGTGTTGCAAGCAGGGCAAATCCTGGTGATTATTGCACCAGCCTATCGTATTGCACACGTAGCAAAAATAATTGACAATGAAGATGTGCGCATCGTTCGTGCAATGCCAAACACACCTGCACAAGTTGGCGCTGGCATGGCAGGCGTGGTTTTTTCTGCCAATGTATCTGACACTGAAAAAGAGCTGCTGATGACTTTCTTTGAAAGCTTTGGCAAGGTGGCAGTGGTGCAAGAAGAGGTGATGCATGCAGTGACTGCAGTGAGTGGTTCTTCACCTGCCTACATCTATATGGTGATTGAAGGCATGGCAGAAGGGGCGATTAAGCTTGGTATTCCTGCCAAGGATGCCTATACCTTTGCAGCCCAATCCGTACTGGGGGCGGCGCAGATGGTGATAGAGACAGGTCTTCATCCAGCAGCCTTGCGTGACGCCGTATGCTCTGCTGGCGGAACCACTATTGATGCCGTGGCAGTTCTTGAAAAGCATGGCATTAAGAGCGCTCTTATTGAAGGGATGGTCGCTGCTTCAGAGAAAGCACTTTCGATGGAAGCACGCGCTCAGTAACATATAAATCACATAAATAAAAAGAAGTCTTTTACTAGAAAGACTTCTTTTTATTTATACGCATCAGACGTATACTATTATTAATCGTTATCAATGCCGTTTGTATTAGGACGTCAATAAGGAATGTGGATACCATGAAAGTTCAAATTTTACCAAAGATAAGAATCGGTTTATGGGCAGGCTTCAGTCAACAGGCTCTATTTGCCACGAGCATCAGCATCATGATGAATGTGGAGAATAAAATAATTTTCATAAAAAACTGTCCAAGAGCGTTTTCTCTTGGACAGTTTTTTTATTGCCCTTGGGCCACGTAAAAAGCAATGGCATCAGAAGCATACTGTGCAGTGCCTTCACCAAACTGATCAATATTTTCTTTGAATCTTGGGTCGGCGACATATCCTTTTCCGATACAACCAAAAATTTCCAGGGTACAGTCAAAAGCATACTGTCGCAAGGTAGCGTGTAATTTCTTGGCAAGGGCTATGACGGTAGGGGCATCGTAGGGTACCTTGTTTTTATGGTTTTCTGCAAAGGCAAAAAATATCTCATTCATCTGTTGAAGCAGCTCATCTTCTTTTCCTTCTTGGCGTTTTTCCGCCGCTACAATGACCTCCTCGCCGTAGGTCTCAATGGCTTCTTCACGATATTGGTGATGGGTTTCAGAGGGAAAACCTCTAAATTTTTCGTTGGTCGTCATGGTTACATTTCCTTTCATATTTTGGATTGTTTTTTCTAAGGTATCAATAAGCTGTTCGAGCTGAATGGCCTCATTTTTTAATAAGGAAAGTTGTTTTTTCAAGGTGATGATTTTTGTCGTTTCTTCTTCGTTTAACAACCGTTTGATGTCCTTGAGGGGAAAGTGAAAAAATTTATAAAAAAGAATCAACTGTAAGGTGTCCATATCTTCCTCGGAATATAGACGATAGCCATTTTCTGATTTTTTAGGCGAAAGCAATCCGATTTCATCATAATAATGCAAGGTTCTTGTAGAAACGCCACTGATTTTAGATGCCTCCTGTATGTGATACATCTCGTAAAGCCTCCTTTCAAAGATACCTTAATCCATCACGTAAGGGGAATGTCAAGGGTCTTTAATTTTATAGATACACGCTTGACGAACAATGAGAGCAAAATCACATAAAAAAGCTGAGCCCTTTCAGAGGCTCAGCTTTTTTATACTGCTATACACAGGTGACTTTACGTTCATCAAGTGGGGTGTAAGACAATTCATTGGTATCGAGATAGAAATAAGCAGGACGCATGATTTTGTGATCCATGATTTGTTCGAGGCGGTGGGCACACCAACCAGCGATACGTGCTGCTGCAAACAGTGGTGTGAATAAATCTTGATCAATGCCCATCATTTCGTAAATCAACCCCGTAAAGATATCAATATTTGGACAAATGGTGAAATCAGGTCCTTTTTGTTCTTTCAGCAATTCTTCGGTGACACGAGTGATACGCATGAGCAAATTAAATTGTGCATCGAAGCCTGTTTCATGTGCCAAGGCTTCTGCTTTGTCTTGGAGTAAGACGGCACGTGGGTCGCTCAAGGTATAAACCGCATGCCCCATGCCATAAATCAATCCAGAACCATCAAAGGCTTCTCCTGCGAGGATTTTATTGAGATAGTCACGAATTTCGCCATCAGATTCCCAGTTTTTGACATGGCATTGGATGTCCTTAATCATTGCATGGGCACGTTGGTTGGCTGCCCCGTGACGAGGCCCTTTGAGAGAACCGATAGCCGTTGAAATAGCCGAATAGGTGTCTGTCCCAGAGGAAGAGACAACATGTGTGGCGAAGGCCGAGTTGTTCCCACCACCGTGGTCGGCTTGTAAGCAGAGACAAAGGTCGAGAATTTGTGCTTCCAGGGTCGTGAAGCGACTGTCTGGACGAATCAAGTGGAGAATATTTTCTGCGGTACCTGCATTTGGCAGTGGTTGGTGCATAATCAAACTTTTGTTGTTGAAATAATGCTCTTTAGAGGTATAAGCATAAGCAATCATCAAAGGCATTTTTGCAATCAAGTCGATGGATTGGGCGAGGACCTTATCAAGCTCAATGTCGTCTGGGTCGTTATCGTAGGAATAAAGTGAAAGGATAATACGTTGCAATTTATTCATGACATTCTTGCTTGGGATTTTAAGAATAACATCTTCCTTAAAGGTGTCTGGCAAGGTGCGGCGACGTTCTAGGAGACCAGTAAAATAGTCTAATTCTGAACGGTCTGGCAAAGAACCAAAGAGGAGCAAGTATACAATTTCTTCATAGCCTAAACGATTTTCGGCTTGGAATCCACCAACTAAATCGGTGATTGGGATGCCACGATAAAGAAGCTTGCCTTCTTGTGGAATTTTAAGGTCATTCTCAATAGAATAACCATATACTTCAGAAATACGTGTAATACCAACTAATACCCCAGTACCATTGGCGTTACGCAGTCCACGTTTAATATTGTATTCGGCATACAATTTGGGATCGATAGAGTTATTTTCTTTAAGGAAATGCATTAAGTTTGTTGTTTTATGACGTAATTCATCATATTTTAAATGGTCTGACACAGGTATCACCCTTTCTTGGAATCAATGGACTAAGTATAGCATACCTCAAACAAATAAAGTAGTTTTTTCAAAATGGAAAATATTTATAGAAAGAGGTCAGACAGACAAAGTAAGAGAGATTTGTTATAATGGACAGACAGTGATTGCAGGAGGTTGTAAATATGAAATATGCATTGTTTGATTGTGATGGAACCCTCATGGATTCTATGCCAATGTGGGTGAATTTGGCAACAGATGTGTTGCGTGGCTATGGTGTTGATTTGCCGAGAAATGCTGAACGCGAAACAGCAAGTATGAGCCACAAAGATGCGGCGCAGTTTTTTGCAGATCGTTTTTTAAATGGAGAAGGGGCAGAGGCATTGTTGCAGGCCTTCAATCAAACCCTAGAAAAAAATTATAGTGAACTATTGCCATTAAAGGCTGGTGTCAAAGAAGTCCTTGAAGAAATGCGCACCCGAAACATTCCGATGGCAGTGGCATCCTCCACCGATGAAAACCTATTGGCGCTTGGCTTAAATCGACTAGGCATTCGTGAGTATTTTCAGTTTGTCCAAACAGTGGATAATACAGGCTTCTCAAAAAACAGCGACGAATATTTTCAAATAGCGGCACAACGCCTTGGCTGTCAATGCGAAGACATTGTCTTTTTTGACGATGCCCTTTATGCGATTGAGCGTGCGAAAAAGAATGGTTTGACAGTTGTTGGTGTGCAGGATGATAGCAACGAAGACCATGATGCGCAAATTCGTGCGGCAGCAGATTATTATATCACCCACTTTGATGAAATTCCGTTGGATGAGTGGTTCTAAAAAAAGTAAAGGAGGTTGGCGATGGCTTTTCAAGAATTAAAATGTGTGGCATTTGATTTAGATGGGACCTTGCTCAATGCGAGTTCGCAGCTTAGTGCACGCACAGAACATATGCTACATGCCTTGCATGAAAAGAACATTCCTGTTGTGATTGCCAGTGGCCGCCCTTTTTCTACCATTCCTGAAAAATTACTACAGCTTCCAGCAGTGCGTTATGTGGTTACAGGCAATGGGGTGTGTATCTATGATACAGCCAAACAGGAAACAGTGTTGCGCCGTAGCCTCTCTCCACAAGCCCTTTTAGCAGTGATTGAAAAAACGAAATATTATCCACTGGCTTATGAGTTTTTTATTGATGGAAAGGCCTATGCCAATGAAAGCTATGTGCGCCATCCTGAACAATACGGGCTACATGAAAAGGCGTGTCAATATATCCAACGTACCAGAATACCTGTCGCTGATGTCGATATTTTTGTAAACACCCATCAGCATGTGATTGACAGCATGGGCTTGTCTTTGCAGGACATGACACTCAAGACTCAGCTGTGGCATCGCTTGGAACAAGAAATCGAGGATATCTATGTGACCTCCTCTTTGCCACGCTTGTTAGAGATTGCAGACCATCGTGCTGGCAAGGGTGCAGCCTTAGAAGTGGTGTTATCCTATCTTTCTCTATCACAAGAAGGTCTGATGGCTTTTGGCGATGCTGACAATGATAAAGGCATGCTTGAGTTGGCAGGGCTGGGTGTTGCCATGGGCAATGCAGAGGACACTCTAAAAGCAGTGGCAGACCGCATCACCCTTCACCATGATGAAGATGGGGTGGCAAACATAGTTGAAGAATATTTGGAGATGAGTAGATGATTCAATTATTAGACAGTGCTAGATTAGAAACGATTTATGAAGAAGAAATGCGACAAGATTTTCCAGCAGAGGAACTCAAACCCCTTAAACGCATGCTGGAAATGATGGCAGAGGGACATTATGACGTCTGGGGTTATATTCAAGATGAAACCCTTCTTGCCTATGCCTGCGTCTACCATGATCAAGATATTGCCTTACTGGATTATTTTGCAGTGGTGGCAAGGCATCGTGCCAAGGGCACTGGCACTCTTTTCTTAAAACAATTGCTTGGCGAAGAGATGCCTTATGGCACGATGATGATTGAAATTGAAGCCGTCAGTGATGCCACCACAGCAGCCATGTACCAAGAGCGCCAACGCCGACAAAAATTCTATGAACGACTCGGCTATCGTAAATCTTTGGTCCATGCCTATGTTTTCGGGGTGCATTATTGGGTGATGGTACCGTCATCAGTCAGCACAGGACAACTGGTCAAGGAAGGCATGGAGAAAGTTTATCGTTATTTTGTACCACAAAGAGAAAAATATGAAGCACATATTCGAATGACCATAGAGAGCGATGCGTAGGCATTGCTCTTTTTTCGCACCTTCACCAACCAAGCAGTAGTAACAAGTACCAATGGTGGGAATCCAGAGCCAATCACTTCTACCCCTATTGTCGTTCCAGCAGGGAATGTGAAGCCAAGCATTATCAAGACCCACTCCATTGATAACAACCTCAAGAAAAACCACGTAAGAGATTTAGATACCATCACTTACAACATTCAAGTGAAAAATGGCAAAGACGCTACAGCAACCTGGAAGAACGTTATCGTAAAAGATGAGCTTCCAAGTGAACTGGAACTCTTTGGGGCCGTTGTCGTAGATGGCAAACGTGTGGATATGGTCGCACAAAATGGCAACCACATTTCCATTCCAGTTGGAGACATTGCACCAGGAGAAACTGTGAATGTTGTAGTCACCGCAAAAGTTCGCCAAGGGGTGAAATTCAACAAAGATGAAGCCATCCATGAACTTAGAAACGTCGCCGTTGCACGAGGCGATAATGGCGATGAAGTCAAAGTACCAGACGATCAACCAGTATTGCATGAAAATCCAAACTATCCTAAAAATCCAAAGAAGCCTGGTGGACCAACCCAGGAGAAAGATCCTAAACGCCTTGTAGGGGTCAAAACCATCGACAAGAACATCGTTGACCTTGCAGGAGATGCGACTGCAACCTATCGTATTAATCTCATCAACAGTAGCGAAGAAACTGCAAGAAATGTTGTTTTAGAAGATGTCCTCGAACTCGACAAGCTCTCCCTCTACCACGATAGCGTTACCGTAGATGGTATTATGAGTAAATTGGGAACAGGCTACACCTTCGAAGCAGGTGAAAACCTTAAAGGCACCATGAAGATTAAAGTCAGAGACTTGAAGCCACATGAAGCAATAGACATCAGCTTCAAAGTCCGTTTCAACAATGACGCAGCAGGTACCAACTATGTCAATAGAGCAGCAGCAACAAGTGCTAATGTCCCAGGTACCACCATGGAATGTAAATCAGTCGCCTTCCAAAATGCAGGCACTAATTCCGCAATCCACCAAGCATACTTTGTTGGCTATCCAGATAGAACCTGGGTCCCTAGAGGATCAGGAGATGGTAGTACCGATGCAACCAAGTATCTCACAGTCAATGAAGTAGGCCGCCCTATCTTCAATAGCTTAACAAGACAACAATTCAGCAAAGTCATTGCAAGCATTGGTGGCTTAGAAGGCGCAAGAGATAAGGAACAATACATCTTAGCACCAGGACACGCTGAAAACTTAAATGTAAGCGATGCCAAACCAACGGCATTGATCTGGAAACTCGGCGGTGCAAATACTCAAGATATTGACGAATGGAGAAAAAGTAACCTTGCTGGTATGTGTGCAGATGGTGTTAGAGTAAAAACCGCTGCTCGTTCAGCAGGACTTAATATTGACGGTATGCCAATGGGTAACTATATGGGCCATCAAGCACCACAAAAAGTCCATCGTGTAGATTTTGCGAAACACCTTGCTCTCGCACAAGGACGTGACCTCACCCCAGATACCAATGGATTACCAGTAAGAACCTTTATTGACGTGCCATTAGGTAGTGCAGATTACAACATTGTTACTGAAGCTTCTAATACACACCTCTATGTATTAGACAACGCAGGACATGAAAAATGGATTCATCTTCTCCTTAACTACATGACCAACATGTAACAGAAGCTGAACCCAAAAAGGAAGTTTTAACACCCAAAAAAAGGCTATGTGCAGACATTGCACATAGCCTTTTCTTTTATAAGAAAATAAAAGAATAAAAAAAGAAGCCAATAAGAAAGCAAAGTAACATACTATTTTGCCAATAAAATAGTATGTTACTTTGCCCATCTAACCACATTGACACAAATTGCTAAATATGGTATGTGTAAAGGAGATTACTTATTTGAAACTAGCCTAAGAATAGTTGAGAATAAGTTTGACCTTGACTATTGTCATGATAGCCGATGCCAACATATTTCACATCTGCTGCAATCATATTTCTATAGTGGCCAGGAGAATTAACAAAGTTATTTTGAGCCGTACTTACTTCAAATTTATTCCTATTAAGAGGTGAGAACATAGTTGTAAGATTTTCTCTGCAAATAATGGATTTAAATATAGGATAATTATCTGAAATAATTGTCTCACAATCTCTACCATCTAATCTGCTATGAGCAAATTTAGATGCGCCTTCTATTTTATCTCCATATCGTTCTCTCCAAATAATATTTCTCTGCAATCCTTCATCAGCACGAATTTCAGCTAAATCACAAAGTGCAGGTAAAAGTTTTAGTGGTGCGACCCCTACTTTTTCACGCTCCTTGTTGATTTCACTGAGCATATATAATTGGTAATCAGTGAATGAATGTGTTTTAGCCAATGCTTCTTGTTCCTTGTACCAGTTATTTATTTGTTCTTGTTCTTTTTCTTCGTTTAACTTACGAATCTTATTATCATAGCCACTTTGGTCCATAAAAAGATACATATTAAAGTCGGTATCCAAATAAACTTGTCCTACTTCAGCGTCTTTGTAGTCCACTGCCACTTGTTTCTTTTGTTCTTCTGTAAGATCCAAAAATTCTATTCTTGTGAACTTCTGTCCCTTCGTATAAGTCTTAGTATCTTCCTTTGGATCACTTGGTTGTACAGGTGGTACATCTGGCTTTGGTGCAGGTTTTTCAGGTACCACTGGCTTGTTCTTATCTCTTTCTTGGATATATGCCATATCCATCTTCACATATTTTTTAAGCACTGGATGAAATGCCACTTGACCAATCACAGCAGTATCATAAGGCACTGCTAAAAGTCTCCCCTCAGCTTCTGGTACCTCCCCTCTTACATTTGGTGCTGGATCCTCATCCTTGCCTGTTTTAATACCCTTGTTCAGAGGAATATGCTTCTTTTCCAAGCGTTCGATGATACTTGCAATTTCCCCACGTTTGATATTTGCCAAAGGATTGAAATTGTTTTGATTATCCCCATTCATAAGCCCTAATTCACTTATGCGATTCACATAATACACCGCATAACCAGAAATCTTATCTGCGTCTTTATAGACAGGTGTATTTACCCTTTCAGGCTTCACTTGATAGCCCTGGGTAAAGTTTAGGATCATAACAGCAGCTTCTTGGCGCTTAATTGGTTGCTCTGGAGCGAAATAGTTTTCCCCCACCCCATGAGCAATACCATTAGATACCACCCAGTCAATCGCCTTTTTGTAATACGCATGATCTGCTACATCATAAAATGGATGTGCAGTACCTTCTTGAAATTCTTTACCTGCATAGCCATCTTTCTGTGCCATATTGTAAAGCACCATGGCAAAATCGCCACGTTTCATAGTCGCTTCTGCATTAAAAATGTTATTGCTCACACCATTCATGAACCCTTTTTCACTGACAAAATCCACTGACCCCTGATACCATTTACCGATGGTGTCATTGAAATGACGTGCATAGGCTGGGGAGGCTGAAAAAGATAAGGCGCCTACCAGCAAGATAGTAATGATTTTCTGCTTCATAGATAGTCTCTCCTTTAAATTTTTTTTATGAATATGATTTTATTTATATAATTCTATTTTAAGGATTTGTCTATAAAAGTCAATTCATTTGATTCTTATCCACTTAACTGATCAGGTGATGAAGCACATATTCGAATGACCATAGAGAGGGATGCGTAGGCATTGCTCTTTTTTTGATAAAAATGGCAATAATGAGGTGATTTAATCTGGCGGCGGGGGGCCACAAGTGAAAAAAGATATGTGATGCCGTATGAATTTCGCACAGAATAACTTTCAAAAAGCGCAACAGCTTCAATGCTGTTGCGTTTTTTTATTGAGCTGCTTATTGATTTCACATTTTATACCTATATTGAAAATGAAAAATAGTCGTGCTAAACTAATGAAGCAATAAAATATAACTACAGAATAATTTTATCAAGAAGGGGATTTTGACCTATTATTTATCTGGATAAATTCACTCGGAAATATAGAAATCAAGTCCGATATATTATCGTAGGACTATGCACCACCATTATCAATTATCTAATTTATTTTGCTTTAAATGCTATGGGTAGTTATTATATTTTATCCAATACTTTAGCATGGATAGTGGCTGTTATTTTTGCTTATTTTGCGAATGGGACTTGGGTATATCAATCCACTTCGCAGCGGGGTTGGATAGAGGCAGGCGCTTTTGTAGCATCTCGCCTGTTTTCATTAGGTTTGGAGACATTTCTGTTACTTATACTTGTAGATTTTTTGAGCGTAGGAGCGAACCTATCAAAAATTCTTGTATCGGTTCTGGTTGTTATTGTCAACTATTGGACAGGACTTCTAGTGTATAGGAAAGGAGGCCGCTAGATGATTAGTATTGTCATTCCAGTTTATAATGAAAAGGGAATCATTCCGATTACTGCAAAACGTTTGGATGACCTGCTAAAACAGAATAACATTGTCTATGAGCTTATCTTTGTGGATGATGGCTCTAAAGATGGAAGCTGGGAAGATATTCAAAATGTGACTAAAGATAATTCTTGTGTCACTGGACTGCAATTTTCTCGAAATTTCGGAAAAGAAGCTGCTATTTTTGCCGGTCTGTCGCATGCTAGAGGTGACGCTTGTGCAATTATGGATTGTGATCTTCAACATCCACCTGAAAAACTTTTGGATATGATTGCTCTCTGGGAAGAAGGCTATGAGGTAATAAATGGCGTGAAGGCAGACAGAGGCAAAGAAGGTACAGGATATCACTTTGCAGCTAAGACTTTTAATAAGATTATGAGTCGCTTATCTCATTTTGATATGGAAGCATCTTCAGATTTCAAACTTCTAGATCGACGAGTGATAGATGCTCTTTTAGTACTTCAAGAGAGGCGTACTTTTTTTCGTGCATTGGTTCCCTGGAGTGGCTTTAAAAGTGTTGATGTCCCTTTCACAGTTCAAGAAAGAACACAAGGAGAAACCTCTTTTTCTACAACTGATCTTATCCGTTATGCTTTTTCTAATATTTCGGCTTTTTCATCGGCACCACTCCAATTGGTTACATTCGTTGGATTTTTCTTTTTTCTTGCAGCAACTATCTTAGGGCTTCAGACTTTTTTTAATTGGCTAGAAGGCACTGCTGCTGATGGATTTACCACTGTTATTTTACTTTTATTAATGATAGGTTCGATGCTTATGATTAGTCTTGGCATTATTGGGTATTATTTATCTCAAATTTATATTGAGCTTAAAGGGCGTCCTCGTTATGTTATTAGACAAACAACGCCTAACATAAAGGAGGATACCATCAATGACAAAAACATTTCCTAGTCCAGATGAACTTTGGCATTTAGTGTGGCACAAAATTCCTGCTTATGCTAAATGGACTTTTTTCTCGACCATTATTGTAGGTCTGATAGCGCACACGTATATGTTCACGAATAAATTTCCAAATCATGATGATATTTATGCGCTTTTTGATGCCAGCTATGGTGTTCAATCTGGACGTTGGTTCTTAGCAACCGTTCTTTCTTGGGACGGACAATTAAGCATGCCTTGGATTATAGGTGTTTTAGGGCTTTTCTTCTTGGGATTGACAGCTGCTCTTACTGCTAACCTATTTCATATTTATAAGCCGATTCCCTGTTTTTTAACAGGCGCACTTATTGCGAGCGCTCCTATGGTCTGTGCAACTTACGCATATATGTTTACGGCAGATGGTTATTTTTTTGCTGCCTTTTTAGTTTCTGTTGGTGTTTTTTTATTGATTCGTTTTCACACTGTAGGTTTTCTTTTAAGTATCTTTTTTATATGTTTGGCGACAGGAATATATCAAGCATATTTCCCTTTAGCAGTCGTTCTTATTCTAGGGGCTTTATTGATGGATATTCTTGTTTCAAAAAGACCATTCAAGTATTATTTTTTTAAAAGCTTTACAACGCTCATTGCATTAGTTTTAAGTCTTGTAAGCTATTTTGTAATAATGAAATTTACAACCAGAAATCAGCCTTTAACAGAGTACATGGGATTAAACAGTATGGGACAGGTAGAGCTAGGAAAACTGCCGCAACTTATACAGAATGCTTATCAAGCATTTTTTTCTTGCTTCTTTGAAAATAAATTAGGCTTAAGTTTTGAGTGGTTACATTATTTTCTTACTGCAAGCTTAGGTGCTAGTTTTATTTTAATCCTTATTCTATTTTGGCAGAAAAAACTTTCTCCCTTAAAAATTTTTTTAGCATTACTTTACTTAGTACTGTATCCTTTAGCTGGAAATTTAATTTATGTGATGTCTGGATTAACAGATCCTCATCTTTTAATGCTCATTCCATCTATATATTTCTTTATTCTTCCTGTTGCTGTTGCGTCTCAAGCTTCAGAGCTTTTAGTGCAGGATAAAAATTTTAAAAGAATATCTCAAGTAATTTTGGTGTGGATTATTACATTGACGATGCTTCTCACTGTCTACTCTAATATTATCACTGACAATAAAGCGTATTTTCGCATGAATCTTGCACAAGAACAGATTAAAGCATACTCCACTCGGTTGATTGCTGACATTGTTAAAAATCCGGACTATACACCAGATATAGAAGTCTATTTTATAGGTAGTCGAATCCGTGATGAAAAGCTTCGTGTTGATTCAGAACTTCAAGATTTTAATATAAGTGGTGTACCATCTTTTGCAGATATGCGTACAAGCTATTCTTATGGACTTTATTTAAATCGCTTTATGGCTTTTCCAAATAAGACCTTTGCTGTTGCTACAGAGGAAAAGAAGAAGGTGACAAAAGATCCGTATGTGCTTGCTATGCCAAGATATCCAGATCCTAAAAGTATTCAGAAGGTTGGAGATTATTTAGTCGTAAAATTCAATTGAATAATGGCATATTCCGTCACCAAAAATGGCGGGGTGGCCACAAGTGAAAAAAGATATGTGATGCCGTATGAATTTCGCACAGAATAACTTTCAAAAAGCGCAACAGCTTCAATGCTGTTGCGTTTTTTTATTGATGTGAAAATTTTTAGATAAAACCATAAGAAATATTGATAAATCAAATCAATGGCATTAAAATATATATAAAGCATAATAAGGAGGGATATCATGGGATTGGTGACGCCAAATTTAGTGGAAGCCTTAAAGAAAAGACATTTGGTGGCGGAAGAGGCTGTCTGTGATATGCAGGCCTCATTGGGAGAATGGTTGGCCCGTTGGCAATGCGAGGAAGGGGCTTGTGAGGATTTTCTTGCAATGTTTTTTGGCTTGCCTTATGTGTTCCTTGAAGGGCATCCTTCGCTAAGGGGATGTGCGATACCCCATCAATCCTTTGTGTGCTATCAGCAAGTGGGAACGAATCGTTATTTTGTGACGACCCTCTTGAATGACGAAGAACAACAGGTATTTCAAGAAACCTTTCCATCTGGTCATTTGGCACTGACGGATGCTTCTGTGGTAAAGAGTCTTTTATTGTCAGAGCATGTGGAGACGCATGCTTTTGAGCAACGGTATCATCAAATTTTTCACGCTGTTGAAGAATGGTGCGCCCAAGGAAAAGCTCATGTCGATGGCTTATTGGGCACGATTCTAAAGGATGCCATTTTGCAAGCGGCCACAGATATTCATTTGTACGTGCAGGAGCAGGCTTTTCATGTTCGTTTTCGCTGTCATGGTATTTTTGAAACCTATGCCCTTTTGCCAGTGACTTTGGCAGAGGCTTGTATCAACAAGCTGAAGTTGGTGGCGGAAATGGATATTGCCGAACATCGCTTGCCCCAGGATGGTCATTTTCAGATTCAATATCAAGGGCATTATTATCATTTGAGATTAGGCACACTGCCCTTGCGTGAGGGCGAAAAAATTGTCATCCGATTGCTGCCAACACAACGTCAGCATGCTTCACTGGCTGAGCTAGGCTTTCAAAGAGATGCCATTGAAGCTTTGGAGAGGGTTTTGCAGCAACGGCAAGGCATGGTTTTGATTACTGGACCGACAAACAGTGGCAAAACGACCACTCTGTATGCCTTGCTTCATGGATTGAGTGCGGCCAATCAGATGATTTACACGATTGAAGACCCTATTGAAGCCATCCTCCCTCGTGTGCAGCAAATGCAGGTCAATGTGAAAGGAGGCTTTGCCTTTGCCACAGGGCTACGTGGTATTCTGCGAAGTGACCCAGATATCATTGCTATTGGCGAATTGCGTGACAAGGAAACGGTGGAGATTGCAGCGCGTGCAGCGTTGAGTGGGCACTTGGTGTTGGCGACGTTGCATGCTTATGATGCCCAACAAGCCATTGGACGCCTGCGCGATTTGGGACTGTCGGACTTGCTCATTGGTGCGGTGGTGCGCTTGATTGTCAATCAACGCCTTGTGGCAAAGTCGTGCAGTGCTTGTCATGGCACTGGGATCACAAAGGATGAACGCTGCTGTCGTCACTGTGAGGGACGTGGCAGCATCGGACGCAAAGGCATTCAAGAGGTGTGGGTACTAGATGATGATGATCGACGTGCCATAGAGGTCGGTGATAGCACCGTTGATTTGCGCTTTAACGCAGTGCAAAAGGGCTTTGTACCATTGGTTATGGAGTGAGTGTCATAGGAGGCGATGACATTGAAATATTGTATTTATCGTTATTTCAATAGCAAGGGACAACGTTGTGTTGGGATTGAAAGCGCTGCGTCTGTCTTTGCGTGCTATGAAGCGCTTGCGAAAAATGAAATTTATCCCACTAAAGTATATGCTTTTTCAATGCCTGCCTCTATAAAACGGCGCTTCCTTAAAAACAATTTCTTGATTTTTTTCTTTAGACAGCTTGCCACAGCCCTTGAAAGTGGGATTCCTTTGCTAGAGGCCCTACATTACATGAAAAAAGAACAGGGCAATCGCCAGCAAGGGCAATTTGTCCACAGCTTGGCAGAAGGGGTGTTGGCAGGGCATGCCTTTTCCGAAATGCTCGCTCAAACAGGGCAAATGGCACCTTTTTATGTGCAGTGGGTCAGAATTGGTGAGAAAAGAGGCCAGCTGGCACAGGTTTTGCAGGATATCAGCGATTATCTGGCTCGACAAGAAGAAAGTCGAAAAACCATCCTTGGTCAACTTCTCTATCCCACGATTGTATTAGGTGCTATTGCCTTGGTGGCATTGCTGTTGTTTTTCATTGTGCTGCCAATTCTGGCACAGCAATTTATGGGCATGGATACCCCTTTGCCATTGATGCTTCGCGTGCCACTGATGGTTCATGACTTTTTGCTGGGACATCGTTGGCAAATGTTGGCAGTGCTGTTGGGATTCCTATGTTTTGTGCTCTGGTATATCAGTACGTCCTCTCATTGTGCAAGATGGCAGAAAAAATTGGTGGCTTTTGCGATGACACACCGTGGCTTACAGCAAATTTTGATTTTAACAATGTATGTGCCTTTTGCACGGCTGTTGGGTCAGTTGCTCTCCTCTGGGGTTGCTATTCAGGATGCCCTTAGAGAAATTGAGCGGTATTTTTCCAAGCATCTGTTTGCTGAGGATATTGCCATGATTCAAAAGCAAATGACAAAAGGGGTGCCTCTGTCCAAGGTCCTTGTTGATGTGCCCTTTGTGCCTGCTATGGCACGTCAAATGATTGCCTATAGTGAAAAGGTCGGTCGATTGCCAGAAACGCTGAGCCAGTCGGCGACTTATTATGAGAATGTGATTGTTGACACCTTGTCCCTTTGGATAAAGGCCATTGAGCCAGTGGCCATTTTACTATTAGGGGTGATGGTGTTGCTTGTGGCATTGGGACTTTTTGTGCCAATCCTAGATTCCTATCAGTTGGTACTACAACAGTGAGGAGGATCAGCATGAGGCAGCGTGCATTTACATTATTGGAGCTTATCATTGTTTTGGCCATCATCGCCATTTTGTCAGTGATGGTGAGCATGAAGGTGACAGGCTTGGTTCAAGACGAACGAGAGGTTCGTATTGATGCGGATTTGGCGCTGTTGTGTACGGCCTGCGAAGCGTTTTCTAAAGATTATCCGAAGGCACAGGCAGATTGTCAGGAGGATTTGATTGCTAAGCACCTTTTGCAACGCCGTATAGAAAGCCCAATCGATGGCTATGATTATGCATTGTGTGTTTCAGAAGAAAAAAGCCGAGTGGCTTTAGAAAAAGAAGGACAGGTGTATACCCATGGGGATTTTATCGCAGAAAGATATGCAGACAGGGTTTTCCCTCATTGAGTGTGTGGTGGTGCTGTGTATCATGGCACTTGTTTTGTGGGTGAGTGTGCCAGCGCTAGGAAATATTTATGAGAAACAATTGGTGGAGCAGCAAACACGTCTTATTGAGGAACAATTGGTCTGGCTGCGCAGTGAGGCTCAAGAAAAGGAATGTAGGGCCAGCTTTCGTGTGATAAACAAAGGGCAGTATGCACTGTCTGTTATTGATGGGGATGGGTCTCAAACAAAGGAATACTCATTGATGCATCATCGCTTAAGCCTTGAAAGCAATGCTCAAGATGGGACGATTGAATTTTCCAAGGAAAAAACATCCTTTGAAAAATGTCGAGTGATTATCAAGGGGAAGTATCAATCGCGTCATATTGTTGTCAGCAACTTAGGTCGTATTCGTGTGGAGGAAGGCGCATGAGTATAAAAAAAGGTATGTCCTTCATTGAGATGGTCTGTTGTATGGCGATTATTGCCGTGTGTCTCATCACCATGATAAGAGGCTTTGGGGCGATGGGGCTTTTGAAAGAAAAGCAACAACAGGAAGATGCGATGGTGGCAGGTGTTGAAGCATTGTTGCATCGCTTGGAGCACGAGCCCAAACAAATGAGCAGTGGGACTATTGATGATGAATGGCGCTACCAGACTTCAATTCAGGATGGACACTATCTATTGACAGTCACCCATTCAACGGATGATACCACCTATCAATTTCTCATCAAGGAGGCCAAGCAATGAAAGCAAAATCAGCCTTTACCTTGATTGAAATGCTCTGTGTATTGGCGATTTTAGGCATTTTTGTGGTGGTGCTTGGCAACAGCTTAAGCAATAGCTTGGTATGGTTTCAGAGTGCTTTTGAACAAGAAGTCATAGAAGAAAATTTCATGCACATCTTAGATTTTATTGAGAAGGATGTTCGAGGGGCACGAGATGTCAATCAGGCCGCCACAGAAGTAAAGGACAATGCCCAAAATCATGTCACAAATTTCTTATATCTCGAATGCGCCAATCCACAAGCCCCTTCGGAGACACGACAGATTGCTTATAGCGTCAGATCGGCCACAGACACTGATTATAAAAATCCCACACGTGAACGGCCTCAAGTGCGTTGTAATATTTATCGGGCTGTTATTGATCGCAGCCATCAAGGCTATAGGGAGCCTGTAGGCAACTATGTCTTAGATAAAAGGTCTTTTAGGGTGTCTTATTTCGATATCTATGGCAACGCCTGTGTAGTTGGGGGCGATGTGTATGCTGTTCAGGTGGAATTGATTGGCAAAACCAAGCAAGGGCATCGCGTCACGAAGAAGCGATGTATTCCATTATCATCTAAAGCAGCTTAGGAGGTGCATTGATGATTGTTTTTTTATTTGCTGAAGATGGGCAAACAGTACAGCTTAAAGAATATGTAGAAGGGCAGGGTGTGTCTGAGGAGCAATGCTTTGTGGAGGATGTGCCTTCAAAAATAAAGGCGTTGGCAAAATCCCATCGTGTCGGAAAGGGGCAGCCTTTTAAGGTGGTGTTGCCAGAGGCTTGGCTGGATAGACAAATCCTTTCCTTGCCAAAGGTTGCCACGCCCCTTCAAGAGAAAGGAATGCTGGCTGCCTATTTGAATGAGCAATATGGTCAACAGTGGCTGTGTCAATGGCGATGTATTGATAGAGAAGAAGGCTTGTATAGCTTATGCCATTGTGACAATGACGCGTGGCAGAGCGTCAAGCAAGTCTTGCCGAGCCATCAAGACCATTATGAAATCATTGCGGCAGGAGAATGGATTTTTCGTCATTGCAAGGAAGCACTTGCAGATGGGTATTGGGCGACCAATGAAATGCTCTTCGCTATTAAAGACCATCAATTAATTGATGTGGCCTTTTCTTTAGACGCCCCACTGCCGCTTTTATACGAGCAAATGGTGGTGCGTCATCATCGACAAACGCTTCATTTAGAAAATGTACATCAATGGTCGCCTCTGCCAACAACGCCCTCTGTTCGAGAAGGGGCTTGGGAGGGGGTTGTCTTTCAAGAAAATAGCAGTGCGTCCTTCAGAAAAGACAAAAAAATGATTGCCTTGTCCCTCCTTTGCGTTGTTTTGCCCCTCTTACTTTTGATTGTCTTGCATGGCTATGCGGAACAAGGGGTGCAGTCGGACACGGTTGCACAATCGCAAGCAAGCCCGTCAATAGCAGTAAAGCGCAGTCATTATAGTGATTTGCTAGAGGTGGCTTATCGCAGTGCTTCTCCTAGAATCACCCTGGAGCAGCATGAAGCAAGTGAGGATAGATTAAAAATGAAGGGGCACTGTCAAGAGGTGCTTGATGTTGCGGCCTATATGCAGGCCATCGTACAAGAGGAAGCAACGGTAACACCTATCCTCACAGAGCTGATTGAAGTACGAGAAAAAAATGAAAAGCCTTATTATAAATTTACCTTGGCGCTTTCTAAGGATGGGGGTGCACATTCATGAAAGTAAGAAAAGGCTTTATCTATGCGCTGCTACTGGCAGTTGGCTTATTGCTCTGGACCGAGGTGGCGGATGCATGGCAGGAGATGAAGGATGTGCCACAGCCAACGGCCATGACCCAATCATCCACCAAAGAAGTGGTGACACCATGGACCAATACAGAGGCCGTTCACACCTGTGGCATCAAGGCAAAGGAATTTTTGGTAGAAATACAAACCGTGCAGTATAGCATCGAGAATCAACAAGGGCATATGGATGTGGTAGGCAAAAAAGAGGCCTTGAAAAAATTCTATCGTTGGTTAGAAAATGAAGGAAAGCTGCAGGATATTGTGAGTGTTTCCTTTGAGACGATGGATGAGCAACAAGCGAAGCTGAGTGTACAATATCATTTGCCGTCAAAGTAGGCCGCACACAAAAGGAGGGATAGGATGCGTCGTGGAAATATGCTGGTAGCGACCCTCATTGCCTGCGCCATACTCTCGATTATT
Organism: uncultured Peptococcaceae bacterium; assembly: GCA_947254645.1. Classification (GTDB taxonomy): domain Bacteria; phylum Bacillota; class Peptococcia; order Peptococcales; family Peptococcaceae; genus UMGS1590. The sequence goes on from CAMYDW010000001.1 coordinate 159,928, forward strand.
TTGCTGGTAGGCTTGGCGGTCTTGTCCATGGAGCAAGAGGTGGGGCAAAAAAGGGTGTCCTATCTCCAATTGGAACAGCTGCATCGCACAAGTGTGGCAGAGGCCCTCTCTCGTCTTAATCAAACCCATCAAAGGGTTGCTGAAAATACAGTGCTAGTGGATGATATGCCCATTCAAGGACAGCATCGCAAGGTGGTGGTGTCATCGGTAAAGGAACAGCTTGTTGCTATTCAAACAGAGAGTCACATAAAGGGTGGCGGTCGGCGAACACATCATGTACAATTATGGTGTCTTGGTGCAGACGCACGCTTTGCCATCCAGCCTCAAAAAATCAGCCTGTGTACTGGGAGAGGCTTATCAAGAATGGACAACGATTGGCTGAAGGCACACGCCACGCGCGATATTGTGGTGTGCAACAACGGCACAGAGCCAATATCCTTGGGCAGTGGTGGGGCTTTTGACACGCCATTAGACGGAGGGCTCTTTGTGGGACAGGTGGCGAATAGACCCTTTAAAACCACGATTCAATCGCCGCTGAAGTGTGCAGAGACTGTTTTATTAAAAAGTGATGTGTATGTTGCACGTGCCCTTTGTGCAAAACGTATTTTTATTGATGGGACGTTGCATTTGGCAGAGGGCGCGACAGTTGAAGCAGAAGAAATTTTTTTGCGCCAAGAAGCTTCTATAGACACTTTGCGCCGACTGCGTGGAAAGGTGTATATGCCTATCTCAACGGTTAGTGCTGAGGACATGGAGCAGCTTCCAGAAGAAGACCAATCCATATACAGTGCCATACAGCCATTGCCAAAATTTGATGAGGCTGTGACGGAATATTATTATTTTATGAATCAACAAATAGATTAGAGGGAAAAAATGAACGTCGAAAATAGATTGAAACAATTACAAACGTGGTTAAAGGAACAAGGGGATCAATTTGATGCCCTGTTGATTACCAATCCATCCAATATTCGTTATTTGAGTGGATTTACAGGCACCTTTGCTTTTTTAGTCATTGGCAAAGACGAAGCCTTCATTTTGACAGATTCTCGCTATGTGCTTCAAGCCAAAACCCAAAGCCCGCACTTCCAATTACTACAGTTGTCACGTTTTACGCCGCCAATGAGCATTGCCAATTTATGTGGTGAAAAAAACTGGGCAGTGTTGGCCTTTGAACGTCAGGATTTATCCTTTGATATGTATGACAAGCTCATGCGTTGCTTTGGTCGTGTGAATTTGCTGGCAGTGGAGCATGCAGTGGAGCAATTTAGAGCTGTGAAAGATGAAGAAGAGCTTGCCTTGCTTGCCCATGCGGAACATATTGGTGATATGGCCTTTGCACACATCTTAAATATCATCCAGCCTGGGATGACAGAGAGAGAAATCGCTTTTGAATTGGAAGTGAAGATGCGACAAGAAGGTGCCAGTGGGTTGAGCTTTGATACCATCGTGGCCTCTGGCAATCGCTCTGCCATGCCGCATGGGGTGGCCAGTGACAAGGTGATTGAAAAAGGGGATTTGGTGGTGATGGATTATGGCTGTGTTTATGAGGGCTACTGTTCAGACATGACACGCACCATCGGCATCGGCACCTTAACAGAAGCCCAGAAAGACTTATACCATCTTGTGCTTCATGCTCAGGAAACAGCCCTTGCCCATGCCAAAGCTGGTGTGATTGGTGATGAGATGCAGCAATTGGTGCAAAAGATTTTTGATGAGGCTGGCTTTGGCAATTATTTTGGTCATGGCTTAGGTCATAGCGTTGGCTTGGATATTCATGAGGAGCCACGCTTTTCAAGAAATGTGGACAAGGCGATTCCAAGGGGCACGGTGATTACCGTAGAGCCTGGCTTGTATGTGCCAGAAATTGGTGGGGTACGCATTGAAGATATGATTGCCCTCACCGATGAGGGGCATGTGAACCTCACACATTCTCCAAAAGAATTATTGATTGTTTAATACTTATTGGACACATTGATATTCTCACAAATCTGGAGTATAATGGAGTAAATGATGCTATATTTTAGGAGGAATTAGAAGAATGATTTCATCAAACGACTTTAGACCAGGGGTAACCATCGAATTGAACGGGGATCCTTGTCAAGTGCTTGAATTTCAACACGTAAAACCAGGGAAAGGTGCTGCATTTGTACGTACCAAAGTTAAGAACTTAAAAACTGGTTCTACCACTGAATTAACCTTCCGTGGTGGCGAAAAGGTACCAAAAGCTGCTATTGAACGCAGCCAAATGCAATATTTATATTATGATGGTGAAAACTATGTGTTCATGGATAACAACACCTATGACCAAATTAGTTTGACCGAACAACAATTGGCTGGCGGCGAAAAATATTTGAAAGAAAATATGGATTGCCAAATCAACATCTACAAGAACGATGTCCTTGGGGTGGAATTGCCAAACACTGTCGAATTGACTGTAACCGAAACTGAACCTGGTATCAAAGGGGATACCCAATCAGGTGGTAGTAAACCAGCAACCATGGAAACTGGTGTTGTTGTTAACGTACCATTCTTCGTAAACACAGGCGATGTATTGCGTATTGATACACGTACTGGTCAATATATCGAAAGAGCATAACTTGTTGTCTTTCTAAAGGAGGTTCATCACAATGGATTTATCACAAAATGCAGCATATTTAAAAGGATTAGCAGAGGGACTCGGTTTAACAAAGGATGAGAAAAAAGGCGATTTCGTTGCCAAGCTGTTAGAATGCTTGACAGACATGGCAGAGGAAATTGAAACCTTAGAAGAAGTCATCCATGACTTGACAGACTACGCAGAAGCCATTGACGAAGATTTGACAGATGTTGAGGATTTGGTGTTCGGCGAAGAAGATTTTTACGATGACGAAGATGCCTTTGTCGAAGAAGAATGTCCAGTTTGTGGTGAAACCGTTGGTTATTATGAAGATGACTATGATGAGCCAGTAGAAATTATTTGCCCAAATTGTGACACTGTTATTGCCACCTTGGGAATTGATGACTATGCTGAAGTAGATGACGATGAAATCATTCTTGACGAAGAAGATTACGACGAAGACTGATGAATTTTTAGCTGCATGCTAATTTAGCATAGGTAAGCCATAGCATTTATGGAAGAAGCTTTTGCCTATTGTGGCAAAAGCTTCTTTTCAATTTTCGGAATAAAAAAATAGAGGATGAAAATTGTGGAAAAAACAAAACATGATATCGTCATTGAATATATAGAAAGTCTACCAATTGGCGAAAAGGTTTCTGTGCGCCAGTTGGCAAGACAAATGAATATCAGTGAAGGCACTGTTTATCGTGCAATTAAAGATGCTGAAAATCAAGGCTTAGTATCTTCTATTCCAAAGGTAGGGACGATTCGTATTGAATTGGTCAAAGAGCGTTCAATCGAATCCCTCACCTATTATGAATTGGCTTTTATTGTAGAAGGAAAATTATTATCAGGCTTGAATCAAAGCGATGTGGCGCCAAAGGCCTTTTTTGTGGCGAACAATTTGGCACGTCTAAAAGAAAAGAAATTGCACGCTTCTACGATGATTATTTGTGAATTTGATGAAGCGCTATTATCCTATGCCAAGGAACAGCAAATTCCTGTGCTGTTGACTGGTGGAGGGGAAATCACACAGCAAGATTTTATTAACAGCTTGCCAGAGGATCAAGTCATCATTTCAACCCCTTATGACGCCTTCGATGCTATTTCTGCCATCAATCAAGCGATTGGTGACCGTGTGCAACAGCGTGAAATGATTACCATCGCAGATATTATGACCACCGACCCTTATGTGTTGCATGGGGACAATACGATTAAAGAATGGCGTTCATTGTCCCAAACAACAGAGCATAGCCGTTTTCCTGTTGTCAATGAAGAGGGCCGCTTAGAAGGGATGATTACTGCCTTCGATGTGGCAGACAAATCTGCTGATACGCTCATTAAAGACGTGATGACGGCAAATCCTGTGGTGGTACATAGTGATGCGCTGGTGAGTTATTTAGGACGCTTGCTGGTTTTAGAAAAAGTAGACTTGGTGCCAGTTGTCGATCAGGATGCCATTTTGCTGGGGGTTGTCAGTCGTAAAGACGTGATTGAGGCACAACAAACCATGCAAAAGCAGCCCCACCTAGGCGATACCTCCGACAATATTATTATGAGTGGCTTTTCCATTGTGGCACGTGAGCCAGAGGTTATTTTGTCTGGTCGTGTGACCCCTTACATGCTGGATGAGTATGGTTCTGTCAGTTTAGGGGTATGTAATGTTTTTGGGTCTAATGCAGCGGTCATTGCCTTACGCATTCAGAAAAATTTATTAGGACAAGCATATCAGTCCTACACCCATTTTTATCGTAATATCGGTACCAATGCAGATGTGTATTTGGTGCCAACCTTGTCTGGAAACAGCTCTCATTATCATGCTTCTGTGCGTTTAGAAGCGGCAGATGGCAGTTTGATGGCTGTGACCGAGGTGGATATGCTCATTCGTGACAAATAATAATAGGAGGACTTTATGAAACCATTTGTTCATTTACATAATCATACAGCATACAGCCTACTAGATGGTGTTGGTCGGATTAGTGATGAAGTGGAAAGAGCGGTTGCCCTTGGCATGCCAGCCTTAGCAATTACTGACCACGGCGTGATGTATGGCGCCCTTGAGTTTTATAAAGCCTGTAAAAAACATGGCATTAAGCCTATTATTGGGTGTGAAGTTTATGTGGCGCCACGCACCCGTTTTGATAAAGAAAACAAAAAAGACGCCTCTCCCTATCATCTCATTCTTTTGGTAAAAAATGAGATTGGCTATCGCAATTTATGTGAGATTGTCTCCGCAGGCTCCCTAGATGGGTTCTACTACCATCCACGTGTGGATCGGGAAATTATTGAAAAACACCATGAAGGCCTGATTGCCATGAGTGCTTGCTTAGGCGGTGAAGTGCCTAGAAACATCATGGCAGGAGATTATCAAGGGGCATTGGCGGTTTGTCGTTGGTATCAATCCTTATTTGGCGAAGACTATTACTTGGAACTGCAAAACCATGGCATTCCAGAACAATTTACCGTCAACGAGGTCCTCCATCAATTAAGCGCAGAAACAGGCATCAAATTGGTTGTCACCAATGACAATCACTATGTCACCGCAGAAGGTGCCGATGTACAGGATATTATGCTCTGTATTCAAACAGGCAAAACCATTGATGACCCCAACAGAATGCGCTTTGATCAACGTGAATTTTATTTGAAAAGCTATGATGAAATGCTGCGCATGTTTCCAGATGATGTGGAAGCCTTGGATGAAACGGTGCGCATTGCTGAAAAGTGTGATTTTGAATTTACAACTGGCATCAACTTTATGCCAAATTTTCAGACGCCAAACAACGAAAGCCATAAGGACTATTTACGACACCTTTGTGAAAAGGGCATTGCCGAACGCTATGCTGTGGTGACAGAGGAGATTCAAGAGCGTCTGAACTTTGAGTTGGCCACGATAGATAAGATGGGCTATAATACCTACTTTTTGATTGTTTGGGATTTTATCAACTATGCCAATCAAATTGGCGTCTATGTTGGTCCAGGGCGTGGTTCTGCGGCAGGAAGTATTGTCTCCTATGTCCTTCGTATCACCGACATTGATCCGATTAAATATCAGCTGCTGTTTGAGCGCTTTCTCAATCCAGAGCGTGTCAGCATGCCCGATATTGATATTGACTTCTGCTATGAGCGTCGTGGCGAGGTTTTAGAATATGTAACAGAAAAATATGGTGCCGACCATGTTTCTCAAATTATTACCTTTGGTACATTAAAAGCCAAAGGGGCTATTCGAGATGTTGGCCGTGTGCTCAATATTCCACTGCCAGTGGTTAATAAGGTGGCAAAGCTGGTACCAGATGAATTAGGCATGACCATAGAAAAGGCCATTCACGCTTCTGAAGAATTGCGTGCGTTGATGGAGCAGGATGCCGAAATTCGACATTTGGTAGAGGTGGCGCAAACCATTGAGGGCTTGCCACGAAATGCCGGAACCCACGCCGCAGCGGTGGTGATTTCTCCAAAACCAGTGGTTTATTATTCCCCACTACAGCGCACCAAGGATGGCTTTATTGCCACGCAATACGCCAAGGAAGATGTAGAGGAAATAGGCCTATTAAAGATGGACTTTTTGAGCTTGCGTACTTTGACTGTTCTTAATAAAACGATTCTGTCGGTAAAAGAACGTTACGGCATTGATGTTGATTTCCAACAGATTGCCGATGACGATCAAGCCACCTATGACATGCTTTCAAAAGGGGATTCTATTGGGGTTTTCCAGCTTGAAGGAACTGGCCTGCGTGAAATATTAAAAGAGCTTAAGCCGACAAATTTAGAGGATATCATTGCTTTGGTGGCCTTGTATCGTCCAGGCCCATTGGGCAGTGGGATGGCCACAGACTTTATTGCGAGAAAGCATGGAGAGCAAGAAATTGCCTATATTGACCCAAAATTAGAGCCTATTTTAAATACCACTTATGGGGTCATTCTCTACCAAGAGCAGGTCATGCAAATTGCCTCTCGTATGGCAGGCTTTACCCTTGGCGACGCAGACATGTTGCGTCGTGCAATGGGGAAAAAGAAGCCAGAAATTATCGCCAATTATAAGCGACAATTTATTGATGGTGCCGTTGAAAATGGCACAGAGGCCAACATTGCAGAAAATATTTTTGAATTGATGGCCTATTTTGCAGGCTATGGCTTCAATAAAAGCCACAGTGCTGCCTATGGGGTCTTGTCGTATCAAACAGCCTATTTGAAATGCCACTATCCAAAAGAGTACATGACAGAAATTCTCAATTCTTTTATTGACGACTTGGAAAAGGTGACTTTTTATGTCAATGAGTGTCGTCAGCTCGGCATTTCAGTCCTTCCGCCAGATATTAATGCCAGTGGTGTCAACTTTACCGCCACGGATGAAGGGATTCGTTTTGGTCTTGGAGCCATCAAAGGGCTGGGAAAGCAGCCAGTAGGATTGATTTGTGAGGCCAGAAAGGAAGCCCCATTTACTTCCTTTGAAGATTTTTGTACGCGTACAGAACTAGGGAGCACCTTGAATAAGCGTGCCATTGAAAATTTAATTTCCTGTGGTGCCTTTGATTCCTTAGGTCAGGGCACACGTGCCTTGCTGTGTGTTGCTGAAGAATGTGTGAAACAAGGCAAGGAAATACAAAAGCAAAAAAATAGCATGCAAATGTCATTGTTTGATTTCATGGGTGAGAGCCATCAAGAGATGGCGGTGCAAATCACCATGCCAGAGGTGGAAGAAATCAGCATGGACGAACGCTTGCGTCTTGAAAAAGAGCTGTTGGGGATTTATGTCAGCGGGCATCCTCTGGATAGCCACATTGATGAGGTCAAAAAACAAAGAAGCTGCGCTATTTTAGACATCAGCGAAAAACTAGATAATGTACAGGTACAGTTGGCAGGGATTTTGACCAATATCAAATTCCAAACCACGAAAAAAGGGGACCTCATGGCGATTGCAGTGCTAGAGGACTTAGAAAGCACCATTGATGTGCTGGTGTTCCCTAAGACCCTGCCACAGGTGCGTGATCAATTAGAAGAAAATCGCATTTGTCTCGTGCGTGGGCGTGTGAGCATCCAAGATGAGAATAAGAAAATCTTTTTAGAGGAGATTGCGCCATTAAGCCAAGAGGCGGTTGCTGAAGAAGCTGTGCAAGAGGAGAAAACTGTCTTTATTAAAATTGACGATGCCCTAGATTATAGCGACACCGATGTTGTCAATTATTTGGCAGAGCAGCCCCATGGCAAGGTTGCAGTATGTCTATGCTATATGGCAACGAGAAAAATGGTGCAGCTAAAAGAACGCTATTGGTTAGCAAATGATGACATGCTGTTTAAAGACCTTGAAATATATTTTGGCTTTGGCAATGTGAACATCAAAATAAAGGAGGGCAAATGAAAGAGCAGGTCCTTGCTTTATTAAAAGCACGTCATATATCCTTGGAAGCCCTGGCAACCTTGCTTTGGGAAATCCAATCGCCCTATATTCCTGGGCTCACGTTGGCGTGCTGTCAAGAAACCTTAGAGAAAGTTTTAGAAAAACGAGAGGTGCAGCATCATGTATTAACTGGCTTGGCGCTAGATGTTGCTGCAGAGAAGTCTCTTTTAGAGGATGCCATCAATGATATTGTGGCAGTTGATTATCCAATGTATGGGGTCGATGAAACCATTGGCCTGGCCATTGCAACAATCTATGGCACCATTGCATTGACGAACTTTGGTTATTTAGACAAAGAAAAACCTGGCTATATCAGTCAACTGAATGATGATAAAAGCCAGGTCAATACTTTTGCAGACGATATTGCCAGTGCCTTGGTGGCTGCAGGTGCAGCACGGTTGGCACATCAATATCAAGGATAATAGATTTTTGAAACATAAGGAGATTTAAGAATGAAAATTGCGGTCTATTCAGGTACCTTTGACCCTATCACAAACGGACATATGTCTATTTTAGAGCGAGCAGTGAAGCTTTTTGATAAAATCTACATTGCCGTGGCAGAGGAAACGTATAAACAAACACTTTTCACCATTGATGAACGTGTTGATTTGGTGAGAAAGTGTACAGCCTGCTTTGAAAATGTAGAAGCAGAAAAATTTACTGGTTTGTTAGTGGATTATGCACGCTCTAAAAACGCTGTTGCCAATGTGAGAGGACTGCGTGTGATTTCTGATTTTGAATACGAGATGCAAATGGCATCTTTTAATAGACATTTGAGTCCTGAATTAGACACTGTTTTCTTTACAGCAGAAGGTCAATTTTCGATGGTCAGTTCAAGCATGATTCGAAATATTGCAAGCCTAAAAGGTGATATCGAAGCCTTTGTACCAGAGCCTGTTTTTAAGGCACTCTGCGAGAAATACCACTATTCTAAGTAAGAAGCGTATGGGATTAAATCAGCCAATTGTTCAATTTCATACGTTGGCTGCGCTTGACGAAGCACGTCCTTGCCGACAGCGGTAAATAATACACCAGCGGTATCCACATGGGCATTTTGTCCACAAAGAATATCATGGGGACTGTCGCCAATCATGAGGCATTGGTCTGCCGTTGTTTGAAGTGCGTCAATGGCATAGTGGATTGGTGCAGGATCTGGCTTGTGGGCAGTGGTTTTTTCTGGTCCCACCAATAAATCACAGTATTCATCCAATTGAAAGAGTTGCATTTGATGGAGGGCATTAACTTCCTTCTTGGAAGTCACAATTGCCACTGTAGCGCCTCTTTCTTTTAGGGCTTTGAGCAGGTCGTAGGCACCATCTATCATACGCAAGCGACTATCGCCAAGCTTGTCAGAATGGGCACGATAGGCTTTGAGCAAGGCATCGGCATGGTCAGGGGCTATTGTCGTAATCGCTTCGCCCAAAGGAATGCCAAAGGTGCTTGTGATGGTGGCCTCTGGTAGCGGCTCGCCCAATACTTCAGTAAAGGCAACTTGGAAACACTCGATCACATGGGCATTGCTATCCAATAAGGTGCCGTCTAAATCAAAAAGAAAAGTTTGGTATTGTTTCATTGATAACCTCCAAGAAAAATAGGGGTGATACTATGGTACAGCTCACAGATTCCTTACAAAAAGTGAAAGGCATTGGTGCAAAGAAAAGCCAACTATTAAGTCGTCTAGGATTACATACCCTCGGTGACGCATTATTATATTTTCCATACCGTTATGATGATTGGCGCACTCTACTTCCGACCACTCAATGGGTGGATGGTGACAATGTTGTCTTTGTCGGCAGGGTAGCGCAAGTGGATGTCACCAATACCAGTCGGCGTCAAGTGAAGGTTGTGAAAGCACTTCTTCAAGGCCAACAGGGTATGGCGGTGGCGACATGGTTTAATCGCTATCAGATGGAGAAATATCTCTACAAAAATCGTCTGATTTTTGTCTACGGACGCGTCAGTACGCAATTTGGCTTTGAAATACAGGTGCAAGAGCATCAGTATATCAAAAATGAACAAGCCCTGTCCGCGCTTTTACGCCTGCATCCCGTGTATAGTTTAACAGAAGGCGTGCATAAAGTCGATCTGTGGCAAGTCACAGAAGCGGCGCTAAAGGCCGTAGGAGAATGCAAGGAATTGCTTTCAGAGGAAGATGCCCGCCAATATGACATACTGCCTTATCAGGAAGCAGTGGTGAGGATGCATCGTCCAAAAACCTTAGAGGATGTTGAAAAAGCTCGTCGCAGCTTGGTCATTTATGAGTTTTTATCCTTGATTCTATGGGGCCGTTTGCAACAGCGTCATCAAGTGGAGGGACAGGCACATACCCAGTCACCACATTTGGCAGATGCATTTATTCGTGGCTTGCCGTATGAGTTGACAGGTGCTCAAAAGCGTGCCATTGCTGACATCAAGTCGGATATGGCCTCCCCTTATCAAATGCATCGTTTGCTACAAGGGGATGTAGGGAGTGGTAAGACCAATGTTGCTTTTTATGGGCTGCTCATCGCTGTGTCCAATGGCTATCAAGCCGCCCTCATGGCACCAACGGAAGTATTGGCCCGTCAGCATTATGAAAATGCGTGCAAGGCCTTTGAGCACTTAGGCGTGAAAATCCAGCTTTTGGTCGGACAAATGCGCAAAAAGGAAAAACAAGAGGCTTTAGAAAATATAGCCAGTGGGGCCGTTGATTGTGTGATTGGGACCCACGCTTTATTAGAAGACGATGTAATTTTTAAAGCCTTGAGTGTGGTTATTATCGATGAACAGCACCGCTTTGGGGTAGCACAGCGTGAGCGCTTAGAAAAAAAGGGCAAAGCACCAGATTTATTGGTGACAACAGCAACGCCTATCCCGCGTTCTCTCGCTTTGACCGTCTATGGCAATCTAGCGTTGACGGTAATTGATGAAATGCCAAAAAACAGACAAGCTGTTCAAACGATTTGGATTAATTCTGCACGGCTAACAGATATGTATGGCTTTTTGAAAAAAGAAATTGATGAACAACGTCAAGTCTTTATTGTTTGCCCCCTTGTGGAAGAATCTCAAAAAATCGACTTGGAAAATGCCATTGCTCTTGCAGAGAGCTTGCAGCAAGGCCGTTTTTCCAACTATCGTGTGGGCCTGCTGCATGGTCGTATGAGTGCAGAAGACAAACAGGACATCATGGAGGCCTTTCGCAAGAAGGAGATACAGCTTTTGGTGTCAACCACAGTGATTGAAGTAGGAGTGGATGTGCCCAATGCCACTGTCATGGTGATTATGAATGCAGAACGCTTTGGTTTGGCGCAGCTCCACCAATTACGAGGACGTGTGGGCCGTGGCTCAGAAAAAAGCTACTGTATTCTAGTGAGCGATACCCATTCCGAAGAAGGGCAAGGGAGAATGCGTCTGATGGCCACCTCACACAGTGGCTTTGAAATTGCTGAGGAAGATTTAAAGCAACGTGGGCCTGGAGAGCTTTTGGGCTTAAGGCAACATGGCGATGGTCTATTTATTCTTGCACGACCTGGCTATCATCAAGAGGAACTGGCCATTGCAGGACGACTTGCCGATAGATGTGTCAACAAGCCCTTAACAGAGGGGTTGAAGCAAAGCGTTGCGAGTATTGATAAAAAAATGGTACCGTAGGGGATTACAAAGATGAGAATTATTGCAGGAGAACGTCGTGGCTTAAAGTTAGATGCAGTGGAGGGCCTCTCCACACGACCAACAGCAGACCGTGTGAAGGAAGGCTTGTTTAATACCATTCAAATGGATATCACACCAGAGAGCAAGGTGCTGGATGTCTTTGCTGGTACAGGCAATCTTGGCCTTGAAGCCTTAAGTAGAGGGGCGAAGCACGTCACCTTTATTGAAAAGGATCCTAAAGCCCTTAAAGTGTTAAAAAGCAATATCAAAAAATGTCGCTTTGAAGAGCGCTGCAGGGTAATAGAAGGAGATGCCTTGAAAGTGTTGGCACGATTAAAGGGGCAGGACTTTGATTTGATTTTCTTAGACCCCCCTTATCATGAAAACTTATATTCAAAGGTATTTTCTGCCATCTCTCAGTATCAATTATTATCGGAATGTGGTATACTGATTTCAGAGCATGCAAAAAATGCTTTATTTTTGTATGAAGATAAGGTATTCTTACAATATAAAATGAAGACCTATGGGGAAACGGCGTTGTATTTTTTTACACAACGTGAACCAAATGGGAGGGAACTGTAAATGGAAATTTTGGATTTAGTAGATAGATTAGCAGAGCTTGCTGAGAATGCAAAACAACCTTTATTGAACAAGGATCAAATTATTCTTGAACAACAAGATGTATTTGATATTGTTGATGCCATTCGCAATAATTTGCCAACAGCCATTCAAGATGCACAATGGATTAAAAAAGATGAAGAACGCATTATTGCTGCTGCGCAAGAAGAGCATGATAAAATCATTGAGGCAGCAAAGGAACATGCCTTTGAATTGGTACAAGAAGATGAGATCACTCGTCGTGCGATTGCTGAAGGCGAAACGATTGTTGCGCGTGCGCAACAACAAGCCCATGAAATCACCGAAGGGGCTTTCATGTATGCACACGATATCATGGAAAAATTGGAAAATCAATTGACTGTGTATTATGAAGTGGTTCAAGAAGGACGTGCTGATATTCAAAAATCCTTAGATGCCATGCAAACCCAACCAGGGATTGGTATTGATGTCCACACAGAAGAATAAATAACGAATAAAACAAAAAGTGCTTTCAGAAAGTTTCTGAAAGCACTTTTTTTATTTCTGATAAATATCTGCAATGACCTTGCCATTGCGTGGGTCGCGCCAATAGGGAGCGATTTCTGCAATGGGTGCCAAGACAAAATCTCGTTCCAAAGAGAGTGGATGAGGAATGGTGAGGTCTTTGGTATGGAGAAGTAAGTCGTCATAGTAGATGATATCAATGTCTAGGGTGCGAGGGCCCCAGTGAATGAGGCGCTCACGTTTTTCATTGGCTTCGATGTCGTGGATGGTCTCGAGTAGCTCTTGGGGAGTCAATAGGGTTTTGATTTGGCAGGCCCCGTTCATAAAGCGGTCTTGGTTTGTATAGCCAACAGGCTCGGTTTCAATCCAGGAGGAGTGACGTAGGAGGCGTATATCAGGGTGTTGTTCAAGGGCTTCGAGGGCATGTTCTAGATGGGCTGTGCGAGGCTCAATATTGGAGCCGAGGGCCAAAATCACATCATGCCAGCCACGGGTGATGGTGAGGGATGGATATTGGAGAGGAAGGCCGATGGGGGCAGATGGTTTCTTAATCGTAAGGGTTAGGTGGTCAATGATGGAAAACTCTTTGAGAATATTTTCTGCTACATATTCGCCAACGGCTTCCAATAAATTAAAAACACGTGATTGAAATAATTCTGTGATACGCACCGCCAAAGTGCCATAATTGAGTGCTTGATCGAGGGCATCGTTTTTGCCTGCTTGGCGTGTAGATAGGGCACATTCGCAACTGACATAGAAGGTTTGACCATTGATTTTTTCTTCTTCATACACCCCATGATGGGCAAAAATCTCTAAATCCACAAGAGAAATTTTATCCATGAAGGGCCTCCATTTGTGCAAAGGCATCCACACAACGGCGGTTCATTTTGACGTTGTGTACACGGAAAATACGTGCCCCATGGAGATAGCCGTATAAGGTGGAAGCCGTGGTGCCTTCATCACGTTCATCCACTGGTAGGTCAAGCAGGTTGCCAATGAAACGTTTTCTGGAGGTGCCTAATAGCACAGGGTATCCGAGGGAAGCGAGGGCATCAAGATGCTTCATGGCAAGGCTATCCCATTCAAAGCTCTTGGCAAAGCCAATGCCTGGGTCGAGAATAATTTGGTCTTCCTGGATGCCAGCATTTTTAGCAATTTCGATGCTTTTGTAAATATCATAAAAATAATCGCGAACGAAATCTTTATAGTCAGTGTTGTCACGATTGTGCATCACACACACAGGGCAGCCAGCTTCTGCAACCACACCAGCCATGTTGCTGTCATAGGTCAGTCCCCAAATATCATTAATCATATCTGCGCCAGCCTCGAGGGCAGCCTTTGCCACTGGTGCACGATAGGTGTCAACGGAGAGGGGCACATCTGTTAAGTCTTTTAAAGTGGTGATGATATGAAGAAGGCGTTCACATTCTTCTTCGATGGTGATTTGTTGGTGGCCCGGGCGAGTGGATTCTGCGCCGATGTCGATGATGTCGGCCCCATCTTCTACCAATTGAAGGGCATGGCGCTTGGCAGCATCGAGGTTGTTGTAACGTCCGCCATCAGAAAAAGAATCTGGGGTGACATTTAAAATCCCCATGATGGTGGCGCGGGATGATGTAAAATCAAAGTCTTTCTTTCCTATTCTCATAGTTCCTCCTAATAATACATGAAATGATTTTTTCTTTCTTTAGGCCAGTAGCAGTCATGGCTTGCAGGACAGGCAAAGCAGAGACGAGAGCGCTCGTCTGCGTAGGCCAGGAGGGCGCCAAGGGTGCAGGTCGCTAAATCAATTTCTGCTGATTTTTGGCGATGGCAGGCGATGGCTTCTAAAATATCTGCTTGCTGGGATACTGGGACTTGATGTTTTTCTAACAGCTGTTGAGCGATGGTCACGCTCTCTTCATCATGAGGGCGAAGGGTTTGGCTTCTGCCAATATCGTGGAGCAAGGCTGCTAAATAAAGCACTTCCTTATCAAAAGGGCGCTGATGCTCTAAGGTGATGATCCAAGCAATTCTTGCCACATCAAAAAGATGATTGATGCCATGTTTGCAAAAAATGCGTGTTTCTTCTAACTGATGAATCTTTGAGAGCGCGCTCTGAAAGGCTGTGTCATGGAGAATGGCATTAAAATAATTCATCGTCCAATCATTCCCAAGCAGGTTTGTTGGAGGGCTGGATTGTCTGTAAAGGCCCCGCGTGTGGCAAGGGTGGTTGTTTTGCTGCCTGGCTTTTTGACCCCTCGCATGGTCATACACATGTGCTCTGCTTCAATCACAACCATCACGCCTTTGGCATTGAGATAATGCATCACATCGTCTGCAATTTGACTGGTCATCTGTTCTTGAAGCTGAAGGCGACGTGCATACACCTCAACAGTGCGTGCGAGTTTGCTGAGTCCTGCGACCTTCTCACTCGGCAAGTAGGCAATGTGCACCTTGCCATAAAAGGGTAGCAGGTGATGCTCACAGAGGGAGTGGAAAGGGATATCCTTTTCAAGCAAAAGTTCGGCATGCTCAACATCGAATTGCTTGGACAAATGGATGCTGGCATCGTCGTCCATGCCGCTGAGCAATTCTTGATACATCAGGGCACAGCGCTTTGGTGTTTCAACAAGGCCTTCTCGTTCAGGGTCTTCGCCAATTGCAATGAGCAAATCACGAATGGCTTGTTGAGCTTTTTCTATATCAACCATGGTATCAGGTCCTTTCTTTAATGGGCGAGCAATTGACGGGTCTTTTCTAAATGAGACAGCGACCCACAAATAATGAGCAGCTCTTCTTTTGCAAGTGCTTGCGTAGCTGTTCGGATGGCCTCTGCCAAAGAGGCTTCAATGGTTAAAGGCACATCAGGGAGTATTTTTTGAGAGAGCGCTTCTAAGGCTTCAAGGGGGGTAGAGCGTTCATCGTGGATGGAGGTCAAGGTGAGGGAAGCACATACTGGGGCGATGGCTGATAGGATGCCGCTGGCGTCCTTATCCTGAAAAATATGCATGATAAAATGTGCTTTTTGAGCAGGGAACCAGCTTTTGACTGTTTCAGAAAGAGCCTCGGCGGCTTGAGGATTGTGGGCGCCATCTAAAATAATGCAAGGCTCCCTTTGTAACACTTCAAAGCGTCCTGGCCAATGTACTTTTTGGAGGCCCTTTTGGATGCCTTCATGAGAGAGGTGCCAGCCATTGTCTTTCAGGACATGGAGCGCTCTTAAAATAAGTGCCAAATTTTTTGTTTGATGCACGCCAATCAAAGGATAGTCATAAACATCGCCCTGATAAGAGACTCGTTGTCCTTCCAAGCTTCTTTCCAAGACAGTGGCCTCCCTCGGTTGAGCGAGGGCGAAAGCACAGTGGGAGGCATGAGCGCTGGCTGCCAAAATGTCATTGATTGTAGTGCCATTGTCATAGGCCACCACAGGACATCCTTCTTTAATAATACCCGCTTTTTCTTTGGTAATTTGCTCGATGGTATCGCCGAGAAGGTGCATGTGATCCAAGCCAATTGCCGTAAATACCGTGAGAATCGGTTTTGTGACTGCATTGGTGGCATCTAATCTGCCACCTAAGCCCGTTTCTTGAATCAATACATCCACTTTGTGGTAAAGGGCGAGGAGATAGGCAATGGCCACTTCCATTTCAAAAATGGTAGGATGGGGTTCGCCATCAGTGACCATCTTTTGACAAGCGCCCTCTACGGCTTCAAAGGCCTTCAAGAAATCCTCTTCGCTGGCTGGGACTTCTTGAATGCGAAAGCGATCAAGATAGGTCGTGACTTCTGGAGAAGTATAAGTGGCAGTTTTGTAGCCACACTGCTCCAGCACAGCGGCGAGGGAGGTAACCGTTGAACCTTTACCATTGGTGCCTGCCACATGAATAATTTTTAACTGCTCCTCTGGATGCGCTAAGTGCGCCAATAGATGTTGGATGCTTTGCAAGCCATAAACAGACCCAAGGCTTTTGTAGCCATCCAATAATTTTTTTGCATCAGTGTAAGTCATTTCATCCTCCAAAAAAAAGCACTTCCCTGTAGGAAGTGCTTCGATCATGGGAGCGTCCAATGTATCGTAGATAGGATATCTTTCGTTCAACAGCACTCCCGAAGTCTGTTGACACTTTATCATCAAAAATGAAACGCACAGAGGACTAAGATCTATATGTTATTGTAAAGAAATACCATTGCGTTTAGTGAGTAATGGTTGAGACGGCTTATCGGCATGAGTGAAGCCAATGGCAATAATTTGTGGATGCGCTTCATCTACGTTGATATAGGCATCCAGTGCACAAGGCTGAGATAAATGACGACCATCTAAGAAAAGACAATCTGTTACAGGATAATTTTTCAAGCTTTCTAAAAGGGCATCTTTGTTTTGATCATTGAATACGAGGGTGTGCATATGACAGAACCCATTAAACACATCAGTGGTGCCTTCACCTGCATAAGCCTTTGGCATTGAAGTATGTGGATTGAGGGCAATAAAATCGTTGGATTCATTGAATAATTGCACCCCTCTGCTGTTACGTGAGAACAGCAAACGATCATCTTCAGTATAAATTTCTTCTTCGTCAATGACAACGCTTGGCGCCATGACGAGCTGCCCGTGATTGGTGAAGCATTGTTCTTCGCCAGCACGTGTTTTGCAGTACCATAAAAAGCTCTTTGCATCTTGGGTGGTCATATTGACACGACAAATGTAGTTTAAGAAACGATAGTCGTTAATACCAAGAGCAATTTCTCTGAGTTCACGGATGACGCTCGCAAAAAAATCGAGGTCGCTTTGATTGTCGCCTTCCACTAAAGTGAGATGGTCGAAATCAGAGTGCTTCAACATAAAACCATTTTCTTTATTACGGAGTTCAATCCAATTTATTTTCATTGCGCTAGCTCCTTATTAATGAGATAATTTTAATATACTATTGAAAGAGGTGAATGACATGAGTGAAAATCATGACAAACAACCAAAGTGTGACAATAAAGAATCATCTTGCAAAGATGAAGTCATCGCAGGCCTTTTCTCTTTATTTGCGCAGGCAGATGCTGAGGAAGAAAAAAGAAAAGAACAAGAGAATGACTAATTTAGTATAACACTTTCTCCTACAAGGGGAAAGGGATTAGGGCAAATAAAACAAGATTGAAATAAAAGAAAAAGAGGACGCCAAAAGGGGCTGTAAATTAGGGATTTAATTCCTTAAGAAATTATCGGCATGATTAGTAGAAATACTAGTTATGCCGATTTTTCTATATTTTGATTGATATCAACTACTCCGATGTCGTTCCATTGTATCCAGATGGTTTGTTTCTTAGTTATTGAACCTTCTACTTTTTGAGACTGCTCCACATAAACCTTGTCTACAAATATCCTGATTATTTCAGCATCCAGTTCCGTAATGGCTACCAATAATAAAAAAAGAATAGGAACGGGATGAACTTCACAGAGCAATATGGGCAATCGCAGATGAACTTCGTGGTGCTGTAGATGGATGGGATTTCAAAAACTATATACTTGGTACTATGTTCTAAGGATTGCTATAGAAGGTATAATAGATATTTATACTTATGAAAACATTAATAAAAAATCAATATTGATAAATTGAATAAGTTTTATGATTATATACCGAAAGTATATTAAGTTAATCTGTCAACATAAGTTAGACAATTTTACCATTTTGGTGTATTATAATGATGTTTTGAGAAGGAAAGGAAACGTAATTATTAGAAAGGAGAATGATTAGATGCGAAACAAAAAGAACAAAAGATTTGGCAAATCTTTTTTGGCATTTACATTGGCATTATCGCTGCTGCTTACAAGTGTAGGGGGCACAGTGGAAGTATTTGCTGAAGAAAACTTAAAGCCTATGGACTCTACAAATGGCAGAGTTGTTGAAAAACCTGAGCCAAAAGCTTCTATAACTGAAGATGCAAAAGGAGAAGCGGCTGAACTTCAACTTGGCAACGAGATAGTTGGGGCTCCTGTAAGCGCAGCTGTAAAGAAACCGACAATTGATCTTGTCTCTCCTGGTGCTACAAAAATAACCGGAAAAGGCTTAGTAGGATCAGGACAAAGAAAAAGAATTGGGAAAGACTGCAAGATCCACGTTACTGTCAAAAAAAGCAGTGGAGATACGGTAGAAACAAAGACATTTATCATTGGACCAACTGAAAGACCAAAAACAGGTGAACCAGAGTGGAGCGTAACTTTAGATAATCCGGTACAAGAAGGATATAAAGTAATTGTACAACAGGAATTTAACGGTGATTCTTCTGAGGAAGTTTCTTTAGAAGTTAAAAAATTACTTGCTGATTTATATAAAGACAAGCTAGAAATGCCGGAAGGCGAAATTTGGATAGAGCAATACGTTAGCAATATAGTTAGCGAAGATGAAAAAGCTGAAGCTGTAGATTTGTTAAGAAAAGCAAATCCAACTATAGCTAATTATATTCAGTCTGTTGAATTTAAAATCACCGGTGTAGATCCTAAAACTGCTTCTTATACAGTAACCTACACCGATAAATCAAAAACAGGAGAAATACAAGCACCAAAATTAACTGTAAAAAAAGTTACAGAATACTCCCAATCCCCAACCATAGCAAAAACCTACGTGGCTGATGGTCAAATTACAATCACCTTTGAAAACGAAATTGCCAAAGGCTCTAAAATTGGAATAATACAAACAATTGATGCTAATGAAAAGGATAAATTTTGTTCTGATGAAGGTACTTGTTCAACTGGTAAATGCACAATTACAAAATCCACTATAACATGGGTTAGTGTAGATGCATCAACCAAAACTTTCACCCATAAGATAGATGATAATTTTCTAGAATGCGGAAAAGATTTTGGAGTTATTGTCAAAGAACCTAAGAAGTTTCCTTCTTGTAAAAAAACCAATCCTGAAATCAAAATACCGAATTTGGTGGGAGTCAGAGACCCTAAAAATCTAACTGAAGAAGAAAAGAAAGCCATAGATGCAGCAATTAGAAAAGCTAATACCACAAAAGATGGAACAGGTGTATCAAAACTTCCTGACTGGACAGCTAACAATGTACCTGCCATCATAGACTTTGATAAGGATGGCAATGTAAAAATAATTAATCCTTCTGAAGTAGATGGTGATTGGAATGAAGATTATACAAAATTTGTACCAAAAAGAAATCCAGATGGCTCAGTCAAGTTAAATGATGGAGCTAAACCAGCGGCAACAATTCAGGCAAAAGACCTTTTAAAAAATATTAAACCGGACGTACCAACTCTTGCCTTAAGTGATGATAAGAAAAACATCACAATCACTCCAAATAAATTAGATACAGATGCCCATATTATTACTGTTTCTTATAAAGATAAAAAAGGTAAAGATCAAACAACCACAGCTACAAAAGCTGATGATGGAACTTGGTCTATCACATCTGGAGCTGGAAGTGTAGGTACTGATGGCGTTGTTACAATACCTACTAATTTGATAAAAGGCGGCACTGATGTAAAAGCCAACGTTACAGACAATGGTGAATACGATAAGTCAAATCCTTTGCAATCAGATGAAGCAACATTAACATTAGAAAAAAACAAAACAAAGGCAGATCAAATCACAGAACTCGGTGGCCTAGACCCTGTTGTTATGAAAAAATGGGTTAAGGATAAGCTTGATTGGAAAGATGGCGTAAAAGCTAAAGACGATGCAAAAAAAGATGAAGTCAATAATCTTTTAGCTGGAGCAACATTTGAAGATTTCCAAGATGATGCAAGTAAAGCAAAAAGAAACACAGATGAAGCTAATAATATAACTGGTTTTGTAGGAAAAATTAAAGTTAAATTTGATGATGATTCTGAACTTGTAGTTGATAACCAAACCCTATACGTAAGTAACCATGTAACATGGTTTGCAAGAGAAGAAAAACCAGGGGGAAAGATAGTTTTAAATAAAAACACTCCTGATGATGCTTTAGTGGTTGTATTTAAATTAGGCGAAGGGACAAAAGTTGATAATACTACTTCTGGAGCAATTGAAGGAAATAAAGATAATCCTGTAAACTATCAAACATATAAGGTCAAACCGAATACAGATTTAAAAGATTATAAACTTCCTGTTGTTAATACATCTGTTGTCGACTCTATAAATCTAACAGCACAAGATGGATATACTGAAGCAAAATGGAATACAGAAGACTTCACAGCAACAGATAATAACAAAGTATTTACGGCAACAGCAACAAAAACATTTAAAGTAACTGTTAAACCAAATGGCGGTAACGGAGACGAGAAAGTTGAAATCAAGAAGAAAGATGAAACTTTCAAACTTCCTGCAGCAAATACTTTTACTCCACCAAATGAAAACCAAGAATTCTCCGGATGGAAAATTGGTGATGACACTAATCTAAAGCAGCCGGAAACTGAAATTACGATTACCGGCGACACAGAAATTAATGCCATCTGGAAATCAATTGAATTTAAGGTAAACTTCAAGGCTGGAGAAGGCGCATCCGGTTCGATGGA
>CAMYDW010000002.1 GCA_947254645.1 uncultured Peptococcaceae bacterium
CAACGATTCATTTTTTTGATTTTAAACTTTGGTAGAAGCTCTAAAACCCTTGTATCTACTTGACTATTTGCCTGTGTCATTATTATGACACGAAACCCGCAGGCTGGGTCATACACCTTATTGATTTCAGCTTTTTGGGCTGTACCAAGTCTTGTAAGAAGCTCTGATACATCAGCAGGCGTAAAGAATTCTCCACCTGATTTACCTGCATTTGATGCATACATTGTCATGAGGTATTCATAGGCATCACCGAAGGCATCAATATCGTGATCCTTCACATCACCAAGATTCATATCTGCCACGCCGTCAAGAAGCTTGCAGAGCTTTTCGTTTCTCTTTGCTACTGTAGAGCCAAGCTTATTACTGTTGACATCAAAGTCATCAAATAGACCTGCAAAGTCGGATTCTGATTCACTGCCTTTTGCCGATTCCTCTATGTGACGGAATGCTCTTTCAAGGGTTTCATTCAGATTTTCATTATCCTTGGCTTTTGCCCTTACATTACAAAAGAGTTCAGAGGGAAGAATGAAAAAGCCTTTTTCTTGCACAAGGCCTTCTCTTGCTTCTTCAGCCTCGTCATCAGACATCTGCGTGAAATCAAAATCAGCATTGCCTGCTTCAATTTCTCCTGTATTGATGTAGTTAGCAATATTTTCAGAAATATATCTATAGAACATCGTACCAAGTATGTAGTTTTTGAAATCCCATCCATCTACAGCACCACGAAGCTCATCTGCGATTGCCCATATTGCTCTGTGAAGCTCATCACGTTCCTGTTCTTTTTTATTATTGGTAGCCATTATCCGTTTCCCTCTCCTTCAAAATCAAGCCATGTATCTTCGATATCTGAATAACAGGCATCATGCTCTAGGCAGAATTCTTTTATATTTTCCATAGCATGAAGGCTAGGCTTTGCCTTGCCACCTTCCCATCTATTGACAGTAGAATATGCACCCTTTATTTCTTTATCAAAGTCTTGCTGGGAGAGAAAGCATCGTTGTCTCATTCTTTTAATTTCATTTGGAAATCTCATAAAAATGCCTCCTGTTCAATAAAGTCTGATTAAGCGCTCATCAACGTGTAACGAATCCCCCACAATACCACAAGATGCACAGGGTAAAACCAATAAAAGAGCCACTTTGGCTGCTTGCCACGCAAGCCATTGTAAAAATAGAGCAAAACAAAGGAAAAAATCGAGGTGATTTCAAAGCCAATCACCAAGCTGCCAAAGAGACATTGCTTGAGGCGATGGCCTCTTGTCAAATATAGCACCATAATCAAAAGCACCCCGGTGGCGTCATAGTCGGTGCGCAATACAATAGCACCGAGGGCAAAGGCCACCATCGCCGCCACTTCGAGGAGGGCAAGGCGCCTTGGCTTTAGGAGGGCTTTCTGCTCAATGGCTGCCAAGGTGGCACACAAACAATAGCCTAAAAACAAGGTAAAAAAGACGTTTTGTTTTTCTATATTCCACATATCGCCATGCAATCCAAGGTCAAAGGGTATCTCCGAAATAATGGCAAAAAGGCCCAAACGGCAGCCATAGCGCCAACGGTTACGGGTATGAATGAACCCTTCCACAATCATGTAGGCAAAGATTGGAAAGGCCAAGCGCCCAATATAGCGCATTGCCACACAAGCGATGGTGATTTGGCGAATCTCCTCTGGGGCATGTAGGATGCCCTGAAAATCAAACATACTATAATGCACACCAAAATAAGGCATCAACACCATCGCCGACACATGGTCACAAAGCATGGTGACGATGGCAATCCATTTGAGGGTGCTGCCATAAAGTCCTTTTTCTTTCATTCTCTTCCTCCATTCATTTTTTTAGTGTAACAAAGATAGAAGCATAAAAAAAGAGGCAATCAAGCATTGGTTGTCCAATCGCCTCTTGCTTTTTAAAGCCATTTATCAAACTATAAAAATTTTTTCTTTAAATACAAAAAGAGCAGCGGTACAGCTGCTCTTTAAGTGAAATATACAGTTTATGAAAAGGATAGAAAGCGAAATTAGAAAATCCCTTGAGCCATCATTGCTTCAGCCACTCTAAGGAAGCCAGCGATGTTTGCGCCAGCAACGAGGTTGTAGCCAAGGCCATTGGATTCAGCTGCATAAGCAGCATTTTGGTGAATAGTTGCCATGATTGCACGAAGCTTGGTGTCTACTTCTTGTTCGGTCCAAACTTGACGTTCAGAGTTTTGGCTCATTTCAAGAGCACTTACCCCTACACCACCAGCATTTACTGCTTTAGATGGTGCAATGATGACGCCTTTGTCTTGCAAGTATGCCATTGCTTCGTTGGTAGTAGGCATGTTGGAGGTTTCGATGAGGAATTTCACATCATTGTTGAGAAGTTGTTCAGCTTCCTTCATGTCGATTTCGTTTTGAGTTGCGCAAGGCATTGCGATGTCTACTTTAACGCTCCATGGTTTTTCACCTGCAAAGAATTTAGCAGATGGGAATTTATCAGCATAATCTTGTACACGGTCACGGCCAGAAGCACGCATTTCAAGCAAGTAGTCGATTTTTTCACCGAGGATACCATCTTCATCATATACATAGCCGTCTGGGCCAGAAATGGTCACAACCTTTGCACCAGCTTCTGCCATCTTGGTGCAAACGCCCCAAGCAACGTTACCAAAGCCAGATACAGCAACGGTTTTGCCTTCGAGGCCTTCACCACAATGCTTCATAACAGCATCAGCGAAGTAAACAGCACCGAAGCCAGTTGCTTCTGGACGAATCAAGGAGCCACCATAGCTCATGCCTTTACCAGTCAATACGCCATTTTCAAAAGCACCACGAATGCGGCGATATTGGCCATAGAGGTAACCAATTTCTTTACCACTTACACCGATGTCCCCAGCTGGTACGTCTACGTCTGGGCCGATGTGACGATAGAGTTCAGTCATAAATGCTTGGCAGAAACGCATGATTTCGCCATCGCTCTTACCACGTGGGTCAAAGTCAGAACCCCCTTTGCCGCCACCGATAGGAAGGCCAGTCAAAGCGTTCTTGAAGATTTGTTCAAAGCCCAAGAATTTTACAATACCGATGTAAACAGATGGATGGAAGCGCAAGCCACCTTTGTAAGGCCCAATTGCACCATTGAATTGTACACGATAGCCACGGTTTACGTGGGTTTTGCCTTCATCATCAACCCAGGTCACGCGGAAGCTGATTTGACGTTCAGGTTCGGTCAAACGGCCGAGTAAGTTGGTTGCTTCATATTCAGGATGTTCTTCAACAACCTTTTCGATGGATTTGAATACTTCTTCTACAGTTTGTAAAAATTCTGGTTCATTGCTGTTACGTTTTTTAACGTCTTCTAAAACACTTTCCATGTATGCGTTCATACTGACATGCCTCCAAAAATTAATAGATTTTAAAATACGGTTGCCACAGCCCTTTGCTATGAGCCAACCCTGATTGCTCTCTTATTATAGGTATCAAGTGTTCTTATGTCAAAACTTTTTTCATCTGTTTAAATAAAATCGTACTATATATTTTGTTTTGCAGTCTTTTCTTGCAACACTTTTCACAATCCTTCAAAATAGCTTCATAGACGTAAATATTTTGATTTAGTGACAAAAATAAATCGTTTTTTTAAGGGTATTCTCCCCTTTTTTCTAATTGCATCGCCCTCTATAAATGTATATATTTGTTGAATAAAAAAAAGCCTCTGCTTAGAGCAGAGACTTTTTTTATAGATGATTTTATTTGTTTTCCATTTCAGAAGCTTCAACGATACCTGCCACTTTTTCACGCAATGCGTTGGAAGCATAGTATTTTTTGCGTTGCATCATGAAGAAGATAATCCCCATGAATAACCAGAGCAATAAGCATACCCATGCTTGTGGAGATAAACGACCTGGTGAGAATGGTGCCACCAAGAGCACGATAAAGAATGCAGCAAAGCAGAAGCCAAGAGCGGAAATAACTTGTTGTTTGGTATCTCCTGCCATTTTAGCCAACTTGGTTGCAGAAGCAGTGGTGTAAGCAAAGCCCATGGATGCCCCTACGGCCGTCATGTCTACCAACCAGCCCAATACTTCACGACCAAAGAAAGGTGCAACAATAGCGAGTGCCATCATAAAGACGATTGCAAAACGTGGCACGTGGTATTTCGAATCCAATTTACCAAATTGTGGAGGAATCGCTTCAGCAATACTCATAGAATAGAGCAAGCGGCTACCTGCCAAATAGAAAGCATTCAAGCCAGAAATAATCCCACAAAGCATTGCAATACCGAGGAAAACAATCCCGATTTTGCCGATTAAGATTTCAACAGCAGCACCTGTTGGCCAATCCTTGTAATCAATCAACGCTTGTTGCCATGGTTCTACCACAGCAGTAACGGAGTTCATGATTACATACATGAGCCCTGCAATACCGATAGAAGAAATCAACAGCATTTTTGTCTTTTTATTCGAGAAGGAGTATTCCTCTGATGCCTGTGGAATACAGTCAAAGCCTACGAAAGCCCATGGTGCCAATGCAGCAACTGCAAAGACAGAGCCAAGCTTTGTTTTTTCTGGGGCGAAGTGTGGATTAAGGTTGTCAAAGTTGACACCATGAACGAACACTGCACTCGCAATAACCAAAATCGCACCAACAAGACCAAGGGCAACAGCGGTTTGGAACCAACCAGCTGCTTGTACCCCACGCATGTTAATGCAACCAACGATGATAATTGCCAAGATGTCGACAATCAATTCACCGCCATAAACAGTCCAGCCTGCCACTTCATACAATTCAAAGGTTTGTAGTGGCCCTGGGAAAAGATAGCGTGCGACCAACCCAACAGCAGTTGCGTTCATTGGAATCAATGCCCAATAAGCGATAGAGATAAACCACCCACAAAGAAATGCATGTGTTTTACCAAAAGCCGTATCGGCATAAACAAATTCCCCACCTGCTACAGGATACTTACTAATAAGGTAACTATAACTAAAGCTAATAAGAATAACCATAAGTGCGCCAAGAAATAGCCCAATAATTGCACCAATTGGACCTGCTTCTGGAAGGAACGTATTCCCTGGTAATACGAAACAACCCCAACCAATCATTGCGCCAAGTGCTAGCCCCCATACGCCGAGCGGACTTAACGCTTTCTCAAATTCTACTTCCTGATTTTGATTCGACATCTTTTCATCTCCCTTTTTACAACACTCTCTAACGATGCTATAAGAAATTAAGTGTTCATTGCATTTGCTATTAAAAATATTATAACATTCCTATTTTATGTTGTATATAATTTTTCTCAGAACCATTTATTACATTGAACAAATTTTCTTATCACACTGCCTAATATAAATGAGTATTTTAATTTTTTCAAGGGATTAACATAGCTTTTTTTTGATATTAAACTTATCTTGCAATTTTTCACTGCAACAATATTATCTATATTTATCCTTTTTTTTTCTTCTTTTAGCTTTTTATTATATATTTTTTTTATAATATCTAAAATATATCTATTTATATAAAAAATAATTAACATAATTTGAGGGCTGTTTTTTCTCACATTCTAGTCATTATCTGACCATTTTTTTAAGCCCACAAAAAAAAAGGGTGCTGTTAACGCAAACAGCACCTATTTTTTATGAATTTTTTTGCTATTCCTCATCTATGTAAATGACATTCACAGGACAGATAGCGGCTGCCTTTCGCACAAGCGCATAATCCTCCTGATTGACAGGTGTGGTAATGGCACTCGCGAGCTCCCCTTCATAATGAAAGACATTGGGGCACAATGCCACACAAGAGCCACAGCCGATACAGCCACCCTTTTCAACGGTAACATACATATTGAACACCTCTTTCTATACTTTCTTCTTACCCTTTTTTCTTCTTCCTTAATTAGGGTATAATGATTAAAAAAGCACACATGAAAGGAGGTCTAGGATGATTGTTTATAGCGAACATCTCCGTGCCATTGGCAGCACACGAAAATCCCCTTGTGGCTGCCTGATACAGCTTTCTGTTCAAGTGGAGCCCATTCGCACGATGCTGCGAAATACCTTGAATGACTATGCCCTCAACATTCCTTATGAAAATG
Source organism: uncultured Peptococcaceae bacterium (assembly GCA_947254645.1). GTDB lineage: Bacteria > Bacillota > Peptococcia > Peptococcales > Peptococcaceae > UMGS1590. The sequence continues at coordinate 6,065 of CAMYDW010000002.1, forward strand.
ACACCTATCGTGTCGAGCGTGATGAAGAAGGTGACCGCTGGCTGGTGCTTGCCCTTTCTGCCTTAGAAAAGGATTTGTGGGTGCCTGTTGCTGAAATTGTTGAAAACGAAGAAAATATGCCTATTTTAAGTTTGGTTCGCATTCGTCCCCAGTACGAGAATAGGAGGAGAACCTGTCGTGAACGCGCGAAATAAGAAAAAAGCTATGCCTATTTTAGTCAGTGCTTGTTTGCTCGGCATTCGCTGTCGCTATGATGATACCTCTAAGCCCAATCCCCAGGTGCAAGCCTTGCAGAAGGATTTTGCGCTGATACCTTTTTGTCCAGAGGAATATGGTGGCTTGTCCACCCCTCGCCCCCCTGCAGAGTGTCAAGCCGATGGCCGTGTCATCAACACCGAAGGAGAGGATGTCACCGATGCTTTCACGCGAGGTGCTGCCCAAGCGGTTTGTCTTTGCCAAGACTTTCAAATTTCTTACGCTATTTTAAAGGAGCGCAGTCCTTCCTGCGGGCCACATACACGCTATGACGGCAGCTTTTCCTCGACCTTGATTCAAGCGCCTGGCCTCACTGCCAAAGCCCTCACAGAAAAGGGCATTACCGTTCTTAGTGAAGAGGATTTACTGGAAACAGACCTGATAGATGTTCTTGCTTGATGGCTGGAAATATAGTACAATGAAATGAGAGAGGGATATATTTAAGAGTATTTCGTGTCATTCCTTTCAATTTCGACACATTAAAGGAGAGAATAGAGATGTACGTATTAATTGATCAAGACGAATGCATTGGATGCGGATCCTGCGAAGCAGTTTGCCCAGATGTTTTCAGATTAAATGATGATGGTAAAGCAGAAGCTTATGTTGAAGCGACTGAAGAACTTAAAGCTGGTGCTGAAGAAGCTATGGGTATCTGCCCAGTTAAATGCATTTCCTGGGACGAAGAATAATTTAAATAAAAAACACCGTCAATTGACGGTGTTTTTTTTGTGCACTGATATGCGTTTTGCCATGAGGGCACTGCCGTGGTCCTTGAGCCATTGACGTTCGCTTTTATACGAGGGCCATATTTTTTCAACCAACTGCCAAAAGGCTGGCCCATGATTCATTTCATATAAATGGCAAAGCTCATGGGCCACCACATAATCTCGCACCCTTTCTGGGGCCAGCATCAAGAGGGCATTAAAGTTTAAGTTGCCCTTACTGGAACAGCTTCCCCAGCGTGTTTTTTGAAAACGGATGGTGATGCGGCCATAGTCTACATGAAGTATGTTGGCAAAATGGGCCACCCGTGGCGGCAAATCTGCCTTTGCCTTTTCTAGTAGGTCCTTCATTTCTTCTCTACTAAGAGGGGGCGGCAAGGGTGCTGTGTTCTTCCTATGCTTCTCTATCCACGCCTCTTGCTTTTTGATAAAGGCTTCTATATCCTTGATGGACGCCCTCATGGGCGCACGTACAAGCAATGCGTTTTGTGGGGTGATTTCAATGGCGATGCTGCGTCTTTTACTGCGAATAAGCTGATAATCCATATCCTTCTCCTTTTCCCTCCTATGATACCACTTTACAATGAAAAAAACGCAGACCATGGCCTGCGTTTTTTTGTGTATCAAGGTGGGTGAAAATGACAAGAAAAGGCGTTGTAACATGAAAGGGAATTTGTATGTCTCTGACACCAAAGGTGTCAAACGCCGTGTACGATTGTCAAACTTGTCGCAATCAGGGAGATTATTACACGATTTGAAAATATTACGACATCGTCAGATGGTGGTTCTTGGGCTGTGATAGACCATCTGCGTGTTAAGAGGACGATGAATGTCAATACATTCAGGAAACGTCACCCACCATTGATTAAAACGATAAAAAAGTTAACATTTGTCAACTTTTATCTCAGTATATAAAAAATGTAAAGTGCTGTCAATAAAAATTAACCATCGTTAATTTTCAAATTATTTACACCATTTCTCTAACAGGTCAATACAGGCTGGAATCGCCTCTTCAGAGAGGCTTGCATCGTTCATCACATAATAATGACGGAAGGCATCGCTGCCTGTGGCATCATAGTCTGCCAAGGGCGCCAGATTCACCCCTTCTCCCTTGAGGCCCGCAATCAGCTCTTCCATCGTGCGTGTGCTATGCACCTGCATCAAAAAATGCAAGCCTGCATCCTCCCCAGTAATCTCTACCCTTTGTCCCAAGGCACTTTCTTCAATGGCACGCAAAAAATATTGGCGTTTTTTGCGATAATGGTTGCGCAAGCGATTAATATGGGCTTCAAACTTTCCTTCTTCAATGAAGCGTGCCAAGGTGTATTGCTCAAAATTAGAAACCGTACAGGAATAAAAGGACAGCTCCTTCATAAAAGTGTGCAGCAAATCTGGGGGCAAGACCATATAGCTAATTCGCACCGTGGAAGAGAGGGTTTTCGTAAAGGTGTTCATATAAATAATGCGCTCGCTGACATCAATGCTTTGCATGGTGGGGATGGGCTTTCCAGAAAGACGCAGCTCGCTGTCGTAATCGTCCTCGATGATATAGCGCCCTGCCTTGCGTGAGGCCCAACCGAGCAGCTCATAGCGGCGACTGATTGGGGTAACAATCCCAGTGGGAAAATGGTGAGAGGGCGAGCAATGAATGATGTCGATGCCCTTTTCCTCCAAGGTATCCACCGAAATGCCTTTCTCATCCATCCCTACCCAGTCACAGGACACTCCATGGGCTTGGTATATTTGGGCGATTTTCAAATAGCCTGGATTTTCCACGCCGTATTTTTTATCCCGTCCCAAGAGCTGAATCAACAGCCCATAGAGGTACTCGGTGCCTGCACCGATGATGATTTGCTCTGGGGCAACACTCATGCCTCGAAAGTCCTTGAGGTAATTGGCAATGGCTTGTCGCAATGCCAAAATCCCACCACAGGGGGGATTGGTCATGAGCTGAATGCGGCTATCTGCAAGCACCTCTCGCACGGTTTTAGACCAGATGGTAAAGGGAAACAGGTCAGATGGGGTTTGATTGCTTGTAAAATCCGCAAAAAAATCAGATTGTCCATCTATGGTGGAAATCATTGCCGTTGGCAGGGAGGACTTTTCCCTTGCCGATGATTTTTTAAAGCTCGATACATAAAAGCCACGCTTTGGCATGGCGTATATAAAGCCTTCTGCCACCAACTGCTCATAGGCATTTTCTACTGTCATCACACTGACACCTAAGTTTTTGGCGAAGCTGCGTTTTGAGGGGAGTTTCTCCCCAACACGGATTCTTCCTTGTAAAATATCATTTTTGATGCACTTATATAGGTATTCGTAGAGAAAATCTGACCCTATATTTGTGAAATTATACGTCAACATTACCTAGTCACCTCTCCATCTGACCTTACTGAATATCTTTAATCTGATGATTTAAACAAGGTCATACTCCTATTATACTCAAGGCACAGTATTAGACAACAGGGAGGTTTTACCATGGAAAACAGATATCAACTTAATAAAGAATTGGCGCAAATGCTCAAGGGCGGCGTCATTATGGATGTTACCACACCAGAACAAGCACGCATTGCTGAAGCAGCAGGGGCGTGTGCCGTCATGGCCCTCGAACGCATTCCTGCAGACATTCGTGCTGCTGGTGGCGTGAGCCGTATGAGCGACCCTAAGATGATTCGTGGGATTCAAGAAGCGGTTTCTATTCCAGTCATGGCAAAATGCCGTATTGGCCACTTTGTAGAAGCACAATTACTTGAAGCCATCGAAATCGACTACATTGACGAAAGTGAAGTCCTTTCTCCAGCAGACGATGTGTATCACATCAACAAGAGAGATTTCAAGGTGCCATTTGTTTGCGGGGCACGTGACCTCGGTGAAGCCCTTCGCCGTATCAATGAAGGGGCATCCATGATTCGTACCAAAGGGGAGCCTGGCACTGGGGACATCATTCAAGCAGTGCGCCACATGCGCAAAATGAACAGCACCATTGCGCGCATCACCACCATGCGTCCAGATGAGCTCTTTGAGGAAGCAAAACAACTTCAAGTGCCTTATGACCTCGTGATGTATGTCCATGACAATGGCCGTTTGCCAGTGGTCAACTTTGCAGCTGGTGGCGTTGCTACCCCAGCAGATGCGGCGCTGATGATGCAACTCGGTGCAGAAGGGGTCTTTGTTGGCTCTGGCATCTTTAAATCTGGCAACCCAGAAAAACGTGCCAATGCCATCGTCAAAGCAGTGACCAACTACACCGATGCGGCGCTGATTGCAAAATTGTCCGAAGACCTCGGTGAAGCCATGGTTGGCATCAACGAATCTGAAATTGAAATCCTCATGGCAGAAAGAGGCCAATGATGAAAATCGGTGTTTTAGCGGTTCAAGGGGCTTTCATTGAACACGAAAAAGTCTTAGACACCCTCGGTGTACCCTATAAAGAGCTCCGTTGTGCCAAGGATTTAGACGAGGACATTGACGGACTCATTCTACCTGGTGGCGAAAGCACCGTACAAGGCAAGCTTCTCAAAGAGCTCGATATGTTTTCCCCATTATTAGAAAAGATTCGTGGTGGATTGCCTGTCCTTGCCACCTGTGCGGGCATGATTTTACTCGCGACAGCCCTCGACCAAGGGCAAGGGCCACACTTTGCCACCTTGCCAATGACCGTTCGCCGCAATGCCTATGGCAGACAGCTTGGCAGCTTCCGTACCACTGCACCCTATAAAGGCCTTGGCGAGCTTCCCATGACCTTTATCCGTGCCCCTTATGTGCTGGAGGCTGGTGATGGCGCCCAGGTCATGGCCACTGTCGATGACCACATCGTTGCTGTGGAATACGGCAAGCAAATTGCTTTGGCCTTTCATCCAGAGCTAGACAATGACACCCGTCTACACGAGCGTTTCATAGATTTATGTCGATAACATCACCCTCTCCCATCGCAAATAAGGGTGTGTGCATATATCATCTTCCGATTTAGATTGAAAAAGCCCTCGCTATGAGGGCTTTTTTCTTGCACAAAAAAAGTCGCAGGTCTTAAGACCTGCGACAAATAGACCATATTATTCAGGAATAATCACAATGCGACGATTTGGCTCGTTGCCTTCGCTGTAAGAGGTCACCCCTGCTTCTTTTTCAAGGGTGATGTGAATGATACGACGTTCGGCAGCGTTCATTGGATTGAGGGTCACACGTTTTCCTGTTTTGCGGCATTTTTGAGACATGCGCTTTGCAATATCTTCTAATTTTTCCACTTGACGTGCACGATAGTTTTCCACATCGAAAATCACGCCTTTGCGCTTTTCAAGCTTAGAATTGATGACCAAGCTCATTAAGAATTGAATCGCATTTAAGGTTTCACCACGACGACCAATCAAAATCCCTACTTTTTCACCATTTGCTTCAAAACGAATGGTTTCATCGGTTTCGGTGACGGTAATCACAGGGTTGACCTCAAAGCTTTTTAAAATTGGTGCCAAAAATGCCAAACCAATATCTTCAGCACTTTCTACATAGTCCTCTTTTACCACAGCTGCTGGTGCTTCAGCAACCACTGGTGCTTCCTCTTTGATGCTAGGTTGTGGAGCCGTTGGAGCTTCCTTTTCTTCTTTGACAGGTGCACCATTCTTATTGATTTCAATGATGGCGTCCTTGCTGCCAATCCCGAAAATGCCCTTGCTAGGTGTTTGAATAACATCATAGCCAACCTCATTGGCGTCAATCTTCCAGATGTCAGACGCTTTTTTAATGGCTTCTTCTACTGTTTTTGCAGTTATTCTTAATTTTTCACTCATTGCAGACTCTCCTTACATCATATTTTTTGAGAGCGTCTACTTCTTAGGTGCCTTGTAGGTTGCCCCACTGCCCTCTTTAGTAGGTGCTTTATAATTTGAATTTCTCTTTTTTGCTTTATGCTCGTTTTTGAGCTGCTGCTTGGTTTTCTTCTTAGAAGGGTTTTGGCCCATTTTGGCTTGTTTTTCAAGCTCCTGTTCACGTTGTACACGACGTTTTTCACGTTCAATTTTACGTTCTTCAACTTCCTTTGCACGCAAACGGTTCATGAAAATTTGTTGGAACACCATGATGACAGAGGTAGTAATCCAGTACAGGCACAAGCCTGTTGGAAATTGAAGGGCAAAGAAGCCCATCATCACAGGCATGAAGTAGAGCATCACCTTCATAGAAGGATTGTTTGCCATTTCACTGCCCTTTGGCATGGAAAGCTTTTGCTGTAAAAACATCACCACTGCCAATAACACTGGCATGATGTACAAGGCATCGGTGTTATTTAAGCTATCAATCCATAAAAAAGAAGCGTTTTCAGAGAAGTTGTATTGACGCATCGCACGGAACAATGCGTACAAAATAGGCATCTGAATAAGAATTGGCAAGCACCCAGCAGCTGGACGCACGTCATATTCTTTGTACAGCTTCGCCATTTCTTCGCTCATTTTTTCACGATTGTTGGCATATTTTGTTTGAAGCTCTTTGATTTCAGGTTGGATTTCGCTCATGCCAATGGTGGATTTCATTTGCATGATAGAAAGTGGCAACAATAAGATACGGACAATAATCCCCAATATAATGATTGCCAAAGCATAGCTTGGGAAACCAATGGTTTGGGTCACGCCATATAAAATATGAATAAAATTCGACATCACTTGAACAAATGCAGTCAATGGATTGCCTCCTGTAAAAATACAGGTCGGCTTTCACCTCCTAAAATTTTGGGGGTTGTTCTGGAACAGGGTCATAGCCACCAGGATGAAAAGGATGGCAACGCATAATACGCTTGAATGCCAGCCAGCCGCCTTTCAACGCACCAAATCTTGTAATCGCCTGATAAGCATAGCTGGAACAAGTTGGTGTAAATCGGCAACTTGGCGTTTTTTTCATCACTGAGATATATTTCTGATAAAATAAAATCAACCCTAATAAGAATCTCTTAACAGGTTGCTTTTTCATAAATATGACTTCTTTCTGAAAGTTTTAAAAACTGTTCTTCAAGGGCATGATAATCTAATTCAACAATGGGCTTACGCGCAATCACAACCACATCCACAGCAGCAAATTCTGCAAGATGCAGTCGTATAATTTCAGACAAGCGTCTTTTATAGAGATTTCTCACATGGGCTTTTCCCACTTTTTTTGAAATAGAAAATCCAACACGCACGTGCCCTACATCATTTTTCTTGGTATAGATGACCATGTAGGGATTGGCACGTGAATGACGTTCGTTGTAGATGGCAGCGAACGTCTCTTTTTTTTTGATGCGATACGGCGATGCCAGCATAGGATACCACCTTTTTTGACTTTTTTTGACAATAAAGATAAAAAAGGCCCGTTATAGAAGGCCTTCTCATCTCTATCTAAAGTAAAAAAACATGCTATGCACTAAGCACTTTTCTTCCTTTTGCTCTTCTTCTCTTTAAAACATTACGACCATTTTTAGTGAGCATTCTTTTGCGGAAGCCGTGAACGCGTTGGTGTTTTCTCTTTTTTGGTTGATATGTGCGTTTCATCTTAACACCTCCTGACTTCAATTTACATACAACGGTAATTATACGTGTTTTTTAATGGTGGGTCAAGATATTTTTTCGTATAAAATGCCGTATTTAACGAATTTTTAGCACTTTTTTTTTCACGAAACTAGATAAGGTATTAAATTGATTTTTCCACACAATATATGGGTTTTCCACAGGAAAACTGTGGAAAACTCAAAAAGCAAAATCCTTTTACAGCCCCTTTTCTTCTTTTTTTCTGACAATTTTTCTGTGGATAAATAATTTTTTGAGAAAAATTACCAAAAAAAATAAATTTTTCCTGTGGAAAAACCCCCTTTTTCTTTTGTGGAAATGTGGAAAACTCCTTTTGAAAACTCTCGATGGCTGGCTATATAGGCAATCAAAACGTATTTTAATCCTTTCTAATATCTGCTCAAAAGGCTGTGGAAAACTCTCATTTTTTCCATTTTATAGCCTTTTTTCACCCTCGTAAAATGGTGCATAATTAAAAAATTTATGCTATCATAAGAGGACATTTTTGATGGAAAGAGAAAGTTTTCCACAAGCTGAATGAAAGAAAATCGTTTCGGAGGAAAATACAATGGAGCAACGTTATATGATCGCATGGCAAAATGCCATCCAAAAAATAGAAGAAGAAGTCAGCCCCTTTGTCTTTGATGCATGGTATAAGGACCTACATCTCGTTGATGTCATGGATAATGTTTATATTATAGAAGCAAACAACGATAATATTTGCAAATCAATGGTTCAGCAAGGGCTTAATGACCGCATCAATAATTGGTTGTATCACTTCCTCAATGAATATGTGCAAACACAATTTGTCACTGCAGGCACCTATTTCCCTACCAAGCAAGCATCCACCACCCCTACTGTAGAGGAGGAAATCCCAACAATGCCTGGCCAGCTCTATTTAGAAGTATTGGATGGCCATCGTCTTCAAGAGGACTATACCTTTGACACCTTCGTTATTGGGAAAAACAACGAGCATTGCCGTGCTTTTTGTAAAGCCATCGCCGATGACATGACCAATGACTTAAATTGTGCCAAAAAAATCAATCCCCTCTTTATTTATGGCAGCTCTGGGCTTGGGAAAACCCACTTAATGAACGCCATTGCCTTCCAAATTTTGCAGGCACATCCCCACGCAAAAATCAAGTTCACCACCTGTGAAAACTTTATGAACGAATACATTGCCAGCATTTCGTCTAATCAGAATGCTGCCTTCCGTAAAAAATACCGCAATGTAGACATTCTCTTGATTGACGATATCCAATTCCTCACTGGGAAGGAAGGGACTCAGGAAGAGTTCTTCCATACCTTTGAAGAATTGCGCAACAACAACCGTCAAATCATCATCACCTCTGATAAGCTCCCACGTGAAATTCCAGATTTAGAGGAACGCTTGGTGACACGCTTTGAAGGAGGCGTCCTCACAGATATTCAAATTCCTAACTTTGAAACACGTATTGCGATTTTGCAAAAAAAGGCCGAAATGGAAAATGCCATCGTTGACAACCGTGTCATTGAATACATTGTCAATAATGTAGATGACAACATTCGTACCCTACAAGGCTCCCTGCAAACCCTCATTGTCACTGCCCGCATCACCAATCAACCAATCACCCTTGAATTGGCTGAAACAGTCATCAAAAACAAAGTGACCCACGAAAAACAAATTACCAGTGACCTCATCATCACCAAGGTTTGCGAACGCTATGGCCTCTCTAAAGAAAAAATGATGGGCACCAGCCGTAAAAAGGAAATTCTTGTGCCACGACAGCTCTCCATGTATCTCTGCCGTCAACTCCTTTCCATGAGCCTGCCTTCTATTGGAAAGCTTTTTGGCAAAGACCACAGCACCGTTTCCAATTCTATTGATAAAATTGAAGATTCCTTGAAAAATGACGTCTTTTTACAAGGGGATCTCAACGCCATCAAGAAAAGCATTGAAAATAGCTAAAATTTATGCACGATGTTTTTCTGTGTAAAACTTTTAATCCTATTTTTACACATTTCCATGTTTCTGGGGATAATGTTCAAAACTTTTCAAGTAAAAGGCAAAAATTGAGGAAAACCTGTGGATTTCCCTTAAAATCAACGTTTTTTTCCACATAGTTTTCCACAACCTTTCGAAAACTGTGGATAAAATATCTCATTCAGCATTTTATAAACACATATAAATGATTTTATTTTTTTAATACTATCTCAAAACAAGAGAATAATGTAAAACCAGACAGCAAGCGTGTTATTCAGTTGTATGAATAATTATGCAATCCATTTCCCAAGAATTTTCCCAAGTTTGGTTATCCACATGTTGGTTTCTGTGGATAATAAAAAAAGCTGTGGAATCTTTGGAAAACCAAGGTTCTTTTTGCACATGGTTTTCAAAACCCATTTTCCTGTTTATACAGCAGGCTACGTGGGCTTTTCAACAAATCCACAGCCCCTACTACTACTACTACTAAGATATATATAAAGAAGAGGATGAAGCATCGATGAAATTTACTGGGATAAAAGATAATCTTGCAAAAAGCTTAAATGTGGTTCAGCACGCTCTTTCAAGTAAAAACGTTCAACCAATCTTAAATGGGATTTATCTCTCATGTAAAGAGGACAAGCTGACCATGATTGCCACAGATATGGCCGATGATGTGGGCATGCGTATTGAATGCACCATTCCTATCAATGTATTAGAAGAAGGACACACGGTGGTAGAAGGCAAACCCTTCCGTGATTTTGTGAACCGTTTACCAGATACCAATATTTTATTTGAAAATGATTCCTATAATGGCAAAGACACCATGGAGATCACCTATGGTAAAAACCAAGTCACCATGTATGGTTTCCCAGGCTACGAATTTCCAAAAGAACCAGACATGGCGGTTGAGCATCATTTTGCCATCGGTGCTCAAACCTTGGCAGAAGTGGTACGTCAAACCAGCTTTGCTGTCAAAAAAGACGACCTTCGCCCTATTTTTACAGGGCTTTCCTTTGAAGTCACTGGCAATGAATTGACAGTGGTTGGGACCGACTCCTTCCGTTTGGCTTTAATGAAGGAAAACATCAATAACATCACTGGCAAGGATGCCAAAGTGATTATTCCTGTGCGTGCCTTACAGGAGGTGGTGTCCATTGCTGCGGAAGATGATGTGATTGGGATTTATCTGTCTAAAAATCAAGTGATTTTTGAAATGGAAAATATTCGCCTGATGTCTCAATTGGTCAAAGGCACCTTCCCTCCCTACGATGGAGCGATTCCAAAGACCCACACCACCTTCTTCAGTGTCGACCGTAGTACCTTTAAGCATTCTTTAGAGCGTGCCAATCTCTTTAGTAAGGACCGCACAGGCTCTTATGTGGTGCGTTTGTTGATTGACAATGGTAAAATTGAAATCAAAACCGAGTCTGAAACAGGGCGTGTCAATGAAGAAATTGAAGTATTTGTAGAAGGGGATGCTGTCAATATCCTGTTCAACTCCACTTTCTTAATGGATGTTCTCACTAAAATTCACTATGATGAATTAGATATTGAAATGAGTGGCGACATGGGCCCTTGCATCATCAAGCCAAAGAACAATGGAAGCTACATTTATCTTTTATTGCCAATGAGACAATAAGATGATTTTAAAAGAAATAGAAGTCAAGGATTACCGCAATTATGAAGCCTTGTCTTTGGCCCTTTCACCGATGCTCAATGTGTTTCTTGGCAAAAATGGACAAGGCAAAACCAATCTCCTAGAAAGCATCTACTATCTTTGCTACGGCAAAAATTTTCGTGGCAACAAGGATATAGAGCTGATTCGTTGGGGCAGTGCCTATTTTCGCCTGCATGGCATTTTTGAAATAGAAGAAAGCCGCCGTCAGCATGATTTGGTGGTGTATTATGACAATCTGCATCGCAAAATGATGCAGCTCAATGGCGTCAAGTATCGCAGCTTCAAGGAAGTGCCTGAGCGTTTGGCAGCGGTGCTATTCACCCCTGATGATTTGGCGATTATCAAGGGCAGTCCCAGCAGTCGCCGTCAGTTTATTGACCGAGAATTGGAAGCGCTCTATGGGGATTATGATACCACCAGACGCAGCTATGACAGAGTGCTCTTACAGCGCAATGAACTACTCAAGGATATTCGTGCCAAAAGAGCGCCGATTGCGCAATTAGAGCCTTGGAATTTGCAGCTGATTCAATATGGCACAGAAATGATTGAGCGCCGCCTTTCTCTCTTGTCGGTGTTGGTGCCACAAGCACGCAAGGTGCACGCCTTTGTCACCAAGGAAGACAAAAACTTCGATGTCACCTATCAATCGAGCATTGGCCCAGTGCTTTATAAAGACACCAAGACCCTGCAAGGACAATTCATGGCCCTTATCGAGGAGCATGAAGCCAGCGATATTTTAAAGGGTGCAACGAGTATTGGTCCTCATCGTGACGATTTGAATTTCTACAACAATGCCATCAATCTACGCACCTATGGCTCCCAAGGCCAACAGCGCACGGCTATTTTGTCGATGAAAATGGCTGAAATCAGCTGCTTTGCCAATCATCTTGGCCAGCAGCCCCTACTGCTTTTGGACGATGTGATGAGTGAATTGGACCCTTTGCGGCAACAAGCCATCATGAATATTGTGGTAAACAAAAAAATTCAGACGGTCATCTCTGGTACAAATTTAGATTTTAAATTCAATCATTTTGGTTATAACCCTGTTTTTTATATAAAAGAGGGACAAATCAGTAAAAAATAAAAAGAAGCCCATATTTGCTAAATATGGGCTTTTTTGGTATAATAAATTATCGCTCTAAGAGGGCTTGATATGTTTATTCTGAGGATAGGTTGACTTTTTTGCAGAAAAGAAAAACCTATTTTTTTATTTTGAAGGGAGTTAAGACATTGTCTAATACAACAGTTGAAAACCAGTATACTGGCGATCAGATACAGGTCTTAGAAGGTTTAGAAGCTGTTAGAAAGCGTCCTGGTATGTACATTGGTACCACAGACAGCGCTGGCTTACACCATCTGGTTAATGAAATTGTCGACAACAGTATTGACGAAGCATTGGCTGGCTATGGGAAATTTATCGAAGTGGTGATTGAAAAGGATAATTCTATCACTGTCCGTGACCAAGGGCGTGGTATTCCTGTGGATATTCACCCAAAAATGCAGCGTCCAACAGTAGAAGTGGTTATGACGGTGCTCCATGCTGGTGGGAAATTCGGCGGTGGCGGCTACAAGGTTAGTGGCGGTCTACATGGCGTTGGGATGAGTGTGGTAAATGCCCTCTCTGAATCCATGTATGTGCAAGTGCGCCGTGATGGCAAAATTTATCAGCAACAATTTGCTTATGGAAAAATTATCACAGAATTGACTGTGATTGGTGAGTGCCCAATAGAAGAAACTGGGACCACTATCCACTTCTTGCCAGACCCACAAATCTTTAAAGAAGGCACGGTTTATGACTTTAATATTTTAGGGAAGCGCTTGAGTGAATTGTCTTTCCTTAATAAAGGCATTCAACTGACCCTAGAGGACAAGCGTGAAGGCTTGGAAAAAATCAAAAAATACCTCCATCCAAATGGCATCAGCGAATATGTGCCTTATTTGAATCGCTCTAAAAAACCAATCCACAAGGATGTGATTATTTTTGAAAGCGAAAAGGACAATGTGGTGGTGGATATTGCCATGCAATTCACCGATGCCTATAGCGAAAACATCTACAGCTACACCAACAACATTCACACCCACGAAGGTGGGACTCACGAATTTGGCTTTAAAACAGCTCTCACTCGTTGCATCAATGAATATGCACGCCGCTCTAATTTGTTGAAAGACAAAGACGACAACCTCACTGGGGAAGATATTCGTGAAGGCTTGACCTGTGTCATAAGTGTGAAGGTGCCTGAGCCTCAATTCGAGGGGCAAACCAAAACCAAGCTTGGGAACAGCGAGGTGCGTGGGATTGTCGATACCTTGACTGGTGAAGCGGTGTCTACCTATTTAGAGGAGCACCCAACAGAAGCTAAGCGCATCATCGACAAATCCATCAAGGCAGCCCGTGCACGTGAAGCGGCTCGTAAGGCACGTGAAATGACACGCCGCAAAAATGCGCTTGAATCCACAACTCTACCAGGGAAGCTGGCCGATTGCTCTGTGAGCGATCCTAGCTTTTCTGAGCTCTTTATTGTCGAAGGGAACTCCGCAGGGGGCTCTGCTATTGATGGGCGTGACCGCCGTTATCAAGCGATTTTACCTTTGCGTGGGAAAATTTTAAATGTTGAAAAAGCACGTCTTGACCGCATTTTAGGGAGCGAAGAAATCCGCAACCTCATCACTGCCATTGGTACTGGTGTTGGTGACCAATTCAATGTGGAAAAAGCCCGCTATCATAAAATCATCATCATGACAGACGCCGATGTCGATGGGGCGCATATCCGTACCCTTTTATTGACACTTTTCTATCGTTATATGCAGCCATTGATTGAAGCAGGCTATGTGTATATCGCTCAACCACCCCTTTACTCTATTAAAAAAGGGAAAAAGAAAACCTATCTTTATGACGACAATGCTTTGAGAGAATACCTCCAAGAAGAAGGCGGCAACGCTGACCTTGAGCAGGTGAAGGGTATTCAGCGTTATAAAGGGCTTGGGGAAATGAACCCAGAGGAATTGTGGGAAACCACCATGAACAACGAAAACCGTATTTTGCTCAAGGTATCTTTGGAAGATGCCATTGAAGCCGATGACGTGTTTTCTATTCTCATGGGGGAACGTGTCGAACCACGCCGTGAATTTATCACGACCAATGCACGTTATGTGAAAAATCTTGATATTTAGGAGGTAAACGATGGATAGTTATACACACGGTAATATAGAGAATGTCAACATCGTTGAGGAAATGAAAACCTCCTTTATTGAATATTCTATGAGTGTTATTACCTCACGTGCTCTACCAGATGTGCGTGATGGATTGAAGCCTGTTCACCGTCGTATTTTATACTCTATGTATAAAACCAATATGACACCAACCAATCCACATAAAAAATCTGCCCACATTGTCGGGAATGTGTTGGCAAACTATCACCCTCATGGGGATAGTGCCGTTTATGATGCCATGGTTCGTTTGGCTCAGCCTTTCTCAATGCGCTATGTCCTTGTCGATGGGCAAGGGAACTTCGGGAACATTGACGGCTATCAAGCTGCAGCTCAACGTTACACCGAAGCACGTATGACACGCTTGGCTCAAGAAATGCTGCGTGACATCGAAAAAGAAACAGTGGATTATACCCCAACCTATGACGAATCCAGTGAAGAACCAGTGGTCTTGCCATCCCGTTATCCAAACCTTTTGGTCAACGGCTCTAGTGGGATTGCTGTTGGGATGGCGACCAATATGGCGCCACACAATTTGCGTGACATCACCAAGGCTGTGGTGGCAATGATTGAGGACCCTGCCGTTGATGATGAAGCCCTTGCCAATATTGTCAGAGCGCCAGATTTCCCAACAGGGGGAATCATCATGGGGCTCAAAGGGGCGAGAGATGCCTACCTGACTGGTCGTGGGGCAGTGACTGTACGTGCACGCACCAGTGTGGAAAAAATGGCCAATGGCAAAAGCCGCATCATTGTCACTGAAATTCCATATCAGGTCAACAAGGCACGCTTGGTTGAAAAAATTGCCGACCTCACCAAGGAAAAAGTCATTGATGGCATCACTGCCTTGCGTGACGAATCCAACCGTGAAGGGATTCGTATCGTGGTGGAATTGCGCCGTGATGTGAACCCTCAAGTGGTGATGAACCAGCTTTATAAGCACACATCTTTGCAAGACAATTTCAATATCATCAATCTGGCCTTGGTGGATGGGGTACCAAAGGTATTGACCCTGCGTCAAATGATTGCCCACTACCTCGACCATCAAGAAAATGTCATTGTGCGCCGTACCGAGTACGATTTGCGCAAGGCAGAAGAACGTGCCCACATTGTCGAAGGCTTGAAAATCGCCGTTGACAACATTGACGAGGTCATTCGTATCATTCGTGCCTCCTACAACGATGCCGAATCCAAAGAACGCTTAGGCGACCGCTTTGGCATGAGCGACCGTCAAGCCCAAGCCGTGATTGAGATGCAATTGCGCCGCTTACAAGGCTTGAATAGAGAAAAATTAGAAGCAGAATTGGCAGAGTTGTTGGCAAAAATTGCTGAATACAAAGCCATTTTGGCAGATCATAACAAGGTCATGGAAATTATTCGTGAAGAGCTTGTTGCCATTGCCGAAAAATATGGCGATGACCGTTTGAGCGAAATCAGCTTCTCTAGCGACGATATTGATATCGAAGACTTGATTGCTGAAGAAGATGTGGTGATTACCATCAGCCATGCTGGCTACATCAAGCGGATGCCGATGGATGCCTACCGCAACCAAAAACGTGGCGGACGTGGGGTCAATGCGACAAAGATGAAGAGTGAAGATTTCATTGAAAACATCTTTATTGCCACCACCCATCACTATATCCACTTCTTTACCAATAAAGGGCGCTTATTGAAGCTTAAGAGCTACGAAATTCCAGAAAGCACCAAGGCCGGCAAAGGCACTGCCATGATCAATCTTTTGAAGCTTGAAAACAACGAAAAGGTCACCACCGTGTTGCCACTTCGTGAGTACGATGAGGAAATGTTCCTCACCTGTGCCACTGCCCAAGGGATGATTAAAAAGACCAGCCTCAGTGAGTACAACACCAACCGCAAAGACGGCATTCGTGCCATCAATCTCCGCGATAACGATGAATTGATCAACGTCCACTTGACCAGTGGCGATGATGAAATCATCTTGGTGACCCAACGTGGCCATGCGATTCGCTTTGCTGAAAGGGATGTCCGTGCCACTGGCCGTACCACTGCTGGTGTACGTGCGATTAGCCTGGGTGATGAGGACAAGGTGATTGGCATGGATGTCATCAAGGAAAACAGCGAGCTTCTCGTTGTCACTGAAAATGGCTTTGGGAAACGTACCAGCCTCGAGGAATACCACAAGCAAGCCCGTGGCGGCAAAGGGGTATTCACCTTGAAGCGCAACGACAAGACAGGCTTTATCGCTGCTGCCCTCGTGGTGCGCAGTGGCGAAGAAATCATGGTGATTAGCCGTGAAGGCACCCTCATCCGAATGTCTGTCAATGACATTAATGTCCTCGGTCGTGCCACCCAAGGGGTGAAAATCATGAAGCTGGATGACAATGACGGTGTCATTGCCACTGCACGCTTTGTAGACGAAGAAAATTAAAAATCTATAAGAAAAATTTGTCGTATTTTTCATAAAAGCAACCTCTTACCTATTTACTCAGTAGGTAAGAGGTTTTATAATGTATTTAACTAATCAATGATATTTTTGAATTGATATAATTGACCCTAGATTATTCACTATAGTTGTGGTAATCTTTAGTAAGAATAAACCATTTGTTTAATTTATTTTATGAGGTGTAAAGGATATGTCTATAGGGAAACGCTTGGAAGAATTGATTAATTATCGCAATACGAACGTGAATAAGGTTGCAAAAGCTGCAGGTCTTAGTCCGCAAACTATTTACGGTATTATCAAACGTGACAATACCAAGGTGGACATCAACATCTTGTTGGCCCTTGCAAAGGAACTCAATGTCACACTAGACTTCTTCTCTGGTGGGACCGTGAATGAAGAAGGCTTAGACATTGAAACCTTCTTGAGTAAGTACCGTCTGCTCGATAAGCATGGCCGTTTTATCGTGCAATCTCTGATTGATTTAGAATTAGAGCGTATGAAACTTGAAGGTAAAGAAGAATTATAATCAGAATCCCTTTGCTTTGATGCAAAGGGATTTTCTTTTTTGAAGAAAAGACCTAGATATGGTACACTATCAAAAGATTATGAAGGAGGCGTATACCAATGCAACTGATTGATACCATTGCTGCTATTTTAACAGCACCAGGAAGAAGTGCCGTTGGCATTATTCGATTGTCTGGCGCCCAAGCACTAGAAATCGCTTGCCAATGCTATGATGGCAAAGCTTCCTTGAAGGATGCGCCCACTCATACCATTCATTATGGCTGGGTCAAGGACCCTATTCGTGACACACGCATTGACGAAGCCCTCTTTTTGGTGATGCGTGACCCCCATAGCTACACCGGGGAAGATGTGGTTGAAATCCAATGCCACGGTGGCAATGTGGCGATTCAAGAAATTTTTCGGGTGTTGATGACCCTCGGGGTGCGCCCTGCCGAAGAAGGGGAATTTACCAAGCGTGCCTTTATGAATGGCAAGCTAGACTTTACCCGTGCCGAAGCCATCATGGACATTGTAGATGCCAAAAGCAGCAGCGCCCTACAAATCGCTGTTGACCAAAAGGCAGGGAGCTTAGAAAATACTGTCCACGACTTGCGTGAAGCTGTTTTGGAATTGATTGCCTTTATTCAAGCCGACTTAGATTATCCAGAGGATGACATTGAACGCTTGAATGATGAAGAAATGCTTAGCCGTGTGGCAAAGATGCAGGACACCTTGACCACCCTTATCAATTCTGGCAATCGTGGCAGATTGTATAAGGATGGCTTAAAAATGGTCATCGCTGGCAAGCCAAATGTTGGCAAGTCCAGCCTGCTCAACGCCCTCCTTGGCCGTGAACGTGCCATCGTTACCGATATTGCTGGCACCACCCGTGATGTGGTGGCAGAGCATTTGACCATCAAAGGCATTCCCATTGAAATTTTAGACACCGCTGGCATTCGTGAAACAGGCGACAAAATCGAGGCCATTGGCGTAGAGCGTGCCAAGGATGCCAGTCAAGAAGCGGATTTGATTCTCTATGTGGTCGATGCCACCAGAGGCTTAGACGATGAAGACAAGGTCTTTTTGAAGGATGTGGCCACCAAACCCCTCCTTTTTGTCGTCAATAAAAAGGACTTGAATCAGGGCTATCAGCTCCCAGAGGAGATTCTTGCGCCATCGGTGGCGATTTCTGCCAAGGCGCAAGAAGGCATTGATGCCCTTGAAGAAGCCATTTATGAATATGTGATGAAAGACATTGATACCAATAGCACCATTCTTGTCAACAATGTGCGTCACTTGGCCTTGTTGGAGCAATCCCAAAGCCTTTTGACCTCCTTTAAGGAAGGGGTCGAGATGATGATGAGCAAGGACATTTTGGTGATTGATTTACAAAACACTTGGGAAAATCTTGGTTTGATTACTGGTGAAAGTGCAGCAGATGACTTGATTCAAACCATCTTTTCTAAATTCTGTTTAGGAAAATAGGAGCATTTTATGGAAGTATATTATTATGAAAAAGAATATGATGTCATTGTTGTAGGTGGTGGCCATGCAGGCTGTGAAGCTGCCCTCACTGCTGCACGTCTTGGCCATGAAACATTGCTTTGCACCATCAGCATGGAGCATATCGCCCTCCTCCCTTGCAACCCCTCTATTGGTGGCCCTGCAAAGGCCCATTTGGTGCGTGAAATAGATGCCCTCGGTGGGGCCATGGGCGAAGTCGCCGATGCTGCAACCATTCAGATGCGTGTCCTCAATACCGCCAAAGGCCCTGCAGTGCATTCCTTGCGTGCCCAGATGGACAAAGACCTCTATCATCGCACAATGACAGCGCGCATTGAGCATACCGACCACCTCACCATCAAGCAATTCATCGCTGAAAATCTCTTGCTAGATGGCGATACTGTTTGCGGCGTTGTCGACCAGCTTGGCATTGGCTATCGTGGGAAGAAGGTTATTCTTTGCACCGGTACCTATCTCAAAAGCTGTATCCATATCGGCGAATACACCGAATACTGTGGCCCACAAGGACAAATGGCAGCCAACAAGCTTTCTAGCTGCCTAGAGGATACCCTGGGCTTACATGTGATGCGCTTTAAAACAGGCACGCCGCCTCGTGTCGATGCACGCAGTGTGGATTTTTCAAAAATGAGCCTACAGCCAAGTGACGCAAACGAACGTACGTTTTCTTTTTGGACGACTCCAGACAATGGCCTCCCTCGTGTGGCTTGTCATTTGACCTATTCCAACGAAGATACCCACACCATTATTCGCAACAACCTGTTGCGTTCGCCAATGTACAGTGGCTTAATCAAAGCCAGCTCCCCACGCTACTGCCCATCCATCGAGGATAAGGTGGTGCGCTTTAGCGATAAGAGCCGTCACCAAATTTTTGTGGAGCCAGAAGGCCTGCAAACCACCGAGCTGTATGTGCAAGGCTTCTCCTCTAGCCTGCCAATGGACGTACAGCTACAAATGATTAAGACGATTCCAGGCTTGGAGCATGTGGAAATCATTCGCCCTGCCTATGCCATCGAGTATGACATGGTCGACCCAAAGGAATTGCATTTGACCTTGGAAACCAAGAAAATACATGGCCTTTATTGTGCAGGACAAATCAACGGCTCCTCAGGCTATGAGGAAGCTGCTGCCCAAGGCCTCATGGCAGGAATCAATGCCGTGTTGAGCCTTGAAAATCGCCCACCTTTTATTCTCAAGCGTCACGAAGCCTATATTGGCGTTCTGATTGACGATTTGATTACCAAGGGCACCAATGAGCCTTATCGTATGCTGACCTCTCGCTGCGAATATCGCTTGCTCTTGCGTGAGGACAACGCCGACTTGCGCTTATGCGATTATGGCCACATGATTGGCCTCCTTAGTGACGAAAAATATGAGCGTTTTATTAAGCGCCGTGATGCCATTCACAGGGAAATCGACCGTCTCAAAACCATCACTGCCTCCAATACCAATGAAGCCGTGCAAGCCCTTCTGGTGGAAAAAGGCACCGAAGCCCTCAAACAAGGGATTCCAGCCAGCGATTTGTTGAAGCGTCCACAGGTGTCCTATCAAGACCTCATTCGCCTTGGCTTTGGGGAGGAGAGCCTTTCTAGTGATGTCCAAGAAGAAGTGGAAATCATGGTGAAGTATGCAGGCTATATTGACAAGCAATTACAGCAGGTGCATCGCTTGGAAAAATTGGAAACCCGCCAATTACCAACAGATGTGGTGTATGGCGATATCAAGGGCTTGCGCTTAGAGGCCGCTCAAAAGCTTGAAGAAATTCGCCCAGCAACCATTGGCCAAGCAAGCCGTATTTCTGGTGTCAATCCTGCAGATGTGGCAGTATTGATTATCTATATGGAGCAATTACGGAGAAATCAAGGATGAAGGAGTGCAGAGCCCTCATTGAGGAAGCATTAAAAACACGTTTTTCTCTCACCGATGCCCAATGTGACCAACTGGCACGCTACCATGACCTTCTCCTTGATTGGAACACTCGCATGAACCTCACTGCCATCACCGATACCCCAGCAGTGGTAGAGAAGCATTTTCTCGACAGCCTGCTCCTATTGGAAGATGTCGAGCTGCAGCCAAGAGACACCCTGCTCGATGTAGGCACTGGCGCAGGCTTCCCTGGCTTGGTACTGGCCATTGCTCGCCCAGACATTCAAGTGGATTTGTTGGATTCCCTCGCCAAGCGTATTCGCTTTCTTGAGGAAGTGGTAGGGCAGCTTGGTTTAGACAATGTGGCTTGCTTCCATGACCGAGCAGAGCTCTTTGCCAAGGACAAAAGCCGCCGAGATGCCTACGATTGGGTGTGCGCACGTGCAGTGGCACGCTTACCCCTTTTGTCAGAGTATTGCTTGCCTTTTGTAAAGGTGGGTGGCTTCTTCATCGCCTGCAAGGGTCCAGACGGCGAAAAGGAAGTCCACGAGGCAGAAAAAGCCCTCAAGACCTTGGTCTCTCGCTTTGAGAAAACCTTTTACCACCATCTGCCATCTGGCGAAAGCAGACACATCCTATTGATTAAAAAACTGCAGCCTACCCCAAAAAAATTCCCACGTCAAGCTGGGATGGCTGCAAAGAAACCAATTATATAATCAATAATTATTCATATAAATAATAAAATACTATATAGATTATAATAACAGTCTTTTTTGTCGATAAGAAAGGCTGTTTTTTTATGAATGTTTCACGTGAAACATTTGTTTTAAGAAGGAATATCTAAAAACAACTACCAAAAAAGAAAAATTAATTGTATAATGGTGATGCAGCGTTTAGACCGAAAATATATTGTGGAAAATATAGAAGCTGTCATTTGACCCAAAGAGATGTTTCACGTGAAACATCTCTTTGGAAACGCTGTAGGAAATTGTTTCACGTGAAACATCAAAAGGAGAATAATATGGGACAAATTATAGCTATGGTCAATCAAAAAGGTGGCGTTGCCAAGACTACAACGTCTATCAATTTGTCTGCAGCCTTAAATAAGAAGAAAAAGAAAGTCTTACTCGTTGATTTAGACCCTCAAGCCAATGCCACAAGTGGAATTGGCATTGACAAAACCGAAGTGGAACAATCTATCTACGATGCCCTCATCAATGATGTGTCTATCAAGGATATCATCATCCCTACTTACCGCAAAAATCTTGATGTGGTACCATCATCTGTCGCCTTGGCAGGGGCAGAGCAAGAGCTCACTAGCTTAGAGGACCGTGGCACACGATTGAGAGACGTATTGCAACCAATCGTCCATGAATACGACTATATCTTTATTGATTGCCCACCCTCCTTGGGGATGCTCACCATCAATGCCTTGAGTGCGGCAGAGCAGCTCTATGTGCCAATCCAATGTGAATACTATGCCCTTGAAGGGGTAGAACAGCTCATGCAAACCGTACAACTTGTACAGCAGGCATACAATGCCGACCTACGAGTAGGGGGCATCATCATGACCATGTTTGATGGCCGTATGCGTTTGGCACGTGAAGTGGTGGATACAGTGGTGGATACCTTTGGGGATGTGGTCTTTAAGACAAAAATCCCTCGTAATGTACGCTTGGCAGAAGCACCAAGCTATGGCAGAGCCATTATTGACTATGAAGCCATCTCAAAAGGTGCCCTTGCTTACAATAATCTTGCAAAGGAAGTGTTAAAACGTGGCTAAGGAAACAAAAAAAGGCCTTGGTAAAGGTCTTGGTGCGTTATTTGGCGATAGCGTTTCCCTTGATGGATTGACAAAATCCACAACTGTGGAAAAATCAGAAGAAAAAGTGGAAAAATCCACCAAAAAAGCCCCATCAAAGAAAAAAACAGACGTGGTTGAAAGGGACCTGCCTATGGGCGAACAAATCACAGAATTGCCATGCGACAGCATCCAACCAAACCCCTGGCAACCACGTCAATCCTTTGATGAGGATGCCTTGGCAGATCTCACCGAGTCCATCAGTGAAAAAGGGGTCATCTCTCCCCTATTGGTGGTGGATAAAGAAGGCACTTACATCCTCGTGGCAGGGGAACGCCGTTTGCGTGCCGCCAAAGCAGCAGGCTTGGAAAAGGTCCCTGCCATCATTCGAAAATTGACCAGTGAGGACATGGCACAAATTGCCCTCATAGAAAATATTCAACGTGCAGACCTCAATGCCATTGAAGAAGCACGTGGCTATGCATCCCTCATTGCCAAATACGACTACACCCAGCAAGAATTGGCAAAAATGATTGGCAAATCACGTCCCCACATCGCCAATTTACTGCGTTTGCTCGATTTGCCAGAGGTGATTTTGGATGCAGTGCGTCAAGGCAAGCTTTCTGCTGGGCATGCACGTGCCCTATTGGCAATCAAAGACCCAGAATTGCAAGCTGGCTTATGTAGTGATGCCATTGCCCAAGAGATGTCTGTGCGTGCCTTGGAACACTTGATTCAAGACATTCTTTCCTTTGATAACACCCCAAACAGCAAAAAGAAAAAAAAAGGTAAGCCAGCAACGGAAAAATGGCGCAATGTAAGCGAGCAACTCACTGACCAACTCCAAACCAAGGTCCGCATCAAAGACAATGGCAAGGTTGGCAAGCTGGTCATTGATTTCTATGGGGATGAAGACCTCACACGCATCTTAGATGTGTTGAACATTGAGTGCTACTAGGTGTCAAAATGGGAAATAAACCAAAGATAGCCATTATTGGTGGTGGCGCCTCTGGCATGGTGGCCGCTTTAAGTGCGGCACAGGCTGGTGGACAGGTGACTTTATACGAAAGTTTTCCACGATTGGGGAAAAAGCTCCTTGCTACTGGTAATGGGCGATGCAATTTATCCCACAAGGGCTTCACTGTGGAAAACTTTCATAGTACCCATCCTTATTTTGTGCGCCATGCCCTTTCTCAATATAATGAAGAAGATACTTTAAAGTATCTTAACAGATTAGGCATTGAAATTGTGGAGGATGAGCGACAACGCTATTATCCAGCGTCCCTACAGGCATCTGCCGTACTAGATGTGCTACGCCTGTCCTTGAGTGAAGCACACGTCAACGTGATGGAGAATACACGCATTATGGACATCAAAACCACCGAAAAAGGGTGGTGTCTTTTCTATAAAGACGGTCAACAATGTGTCGATGCCGTGGTGGTTGCCACTGGTGGCGAAGCGGCCGCGAAGCTTGGCGGCACCAGAGATGGCTATAAGCTCTTGCAGGCCTTAGGGCATCAGCTGATTGACACCCATCCTGGGATTGTACAGCTGGTGACAGATACCACGAGCATCAAAGCCATGGTTGGCTTAAAAAGAGACGTTGCCCTCTCTATCTATGGCAAAAATGGCCCTATTGCCAAGGACGAAGGAGAGCTTCTCATCACCAAATATGGCATTTCTGGGCCGCCAGTGCTGCAATGCTCTGGTAGAGTGTCACGGGCCTTGGCCAAAAAGGAAAAAGTCACTGCTAAAATCAACTTCTTTCCTACCTACGCCCCAGAAGCCTTGGTGGCCCTCTTTCATGAGCGCCTAGCACAACACCCTACACGCACAGCAGAGACCTTCTTCTTAGGCCTATTGCCACGTGTATTGGCTGAAGCCACCTTAAAAAGCTGTGGTATCGCCTTTAAAAGAGTACCAACGCCAGCACAACTGGAAAAATGTGCCTCGCAATTACAAGCATGGTCCTTGCCTGTCCTAGGCACCAACGGCTTAGAAAATGCTCAGGTCACCATTGGTGGCATTGATACCGCAGATTTTGACGACACCACCCTCGGCTCATGGATGGCCCCAGGGCTTTTTGCCTGTGGCGAGGTCCTCGATGTCGATGGCGATTGTGGTGGCTATAACCTACAGTGGGCGTGGTCCTCTGGTCGATTGGCTGGAGAAAGCGCCGTTGCATATTGTAAACAATAAGATATTAGGGGGGATTTATATGTCCTTTTCTTGGTGGGACGGTTTTATTTTTGCGATGATTGCCATTGCCATCTTTCGTGGCTATTATCGTGGCCTTGCCCAACGCTTGACAGGCTGGGTCGGATTTATCATCTCCAGCATGCTTGTCTTGTCACAGCTTAATCGCATCAACGCATGGCTCAAACCAACAGTCGATGGCCATGCACGCACCAAAGAATGGTTGCTTGATTATTTCACTGCCCGTGCCGTTGCTAATCCAGATAATGGTTTAGAGGATATGAAGCAATGGGTAGGCTCTCTTTTCTTGCCTGATTTTATAAAGGAAGAGTTGTATACCGCCCTCAATAAATCAGCAGAAGGTATTTATCACAGTATTTACAGCCAAATGGCCAATATATTGGCCACCCCTGTTTGGCATTTTATTTTATTTGTCACTGCCACCATGGTGGTTGTGGCCATCCTCATTGTCATTGGGGTGATACTGCATCACCTGTTTGAACGTGTGTATGTCCTTTGTATGATTGACAAATTTCTCGGTGCCTTTGTCAGTGGCGTGATTATGGTGGTTGTGGTGGGGATTTTCACTGCATTATGCTTATTCATTATGCCGGAACATCATTTTATTGGCGAAGCCCTCCATCATAGCTTCATGGCACCAAGGCTTCAGGAGGCATTCAATGTAGTGATTAAGGGAGGCCTCGGCGGTTAATGGAGCCCTACTATAACGATTATGCAACATTTTTGAAATATTACTATCAAGAGCCAGTCTACAAGGTGCCCATCAATCTCATTGGTGGCTCCTGCCCAAATCGTGATGGGCGTGTGGCTGTTGGTGGCTGTAGCTTTTGTGACGAAAGTGGCTCAGGCTTTCAATGCCTGCCCCAAGAAATGAGCGTGCGTGAGCAGTTGGCTGAAAACAAAGCCTTCTATCGCAAACGCTTTAAATGCGACAAGTTTATCGTCTATTTGCAAAGCTTTTCCAATACCTATATGCCCCTGTCTCGTTTTAAGGAGATTATCTGGGCAGCCACAGAAGACGACGATGTCGTTGGGCTGTCGATTTCTACACGCCCAGACCTTATCCATCCTGCTTATCTTGAAGCCCTCAAGGAACTTGAGGAAGCCAGAGAGCTTGACATTGATGTGGAGCTGGGCTTACAAACCGTCAACTATCATACCCTCGTGGCAATCAATCGTGGCCACACCCTTGCCGTCTTTATTGACGCAGTAAGACGCATTCAGGACTATGGCTTTTCCATCTGCGCCCATGTGATTTTGAATCTGCCTCAAGACACCACCCTCGATGCCATCGAAACGGCACGCATTTTGTCTGCCCTACAGGTGGACATGGTGAAGATTCATTCCCTCTATGTGGTCGGTGGCACCCCTCTTGCCAAGCAACTGGTGCTTGGGGATTTTGAGATGATTTCCCTAGAGGAATATGTGGAAAGGGTGTGTGATTTTCTCGAATACCTCGACCCACGCATCATCATCCAACGCTTGGTGGGCAAAGGCCCGCAAAAGGACTTGATTTTCTGCAACTGGGACACCTCCTGGTGGAAAATCAAGGACGCCATCAACGACACCTTCATGGAGCGAGGCACCAGTCAAGGCAGCCGATTCAACTACCTGCGAGGAGCAATGATTGACGACCTAGCAACTCAATAAGCAAAGGAGGCACCGTATGAAATTTCTTTCCTTGGCATCCACGCCAGCCCCAGCAGACACTGCTGAAAAAGTGGCAGATGGTGCCATCAAACAACTGGATATTTTTGGCGAATTGTTTTCTACCGCCAATATACAAAACCTCTTGGTGATTGCTGTGCGCATTGCTGTGGTGGTTTTGGTGCTGCTTGTTTTTTATCGTGTCACCATCACCCTATTCAAAGGGGCCATCCATCAGCAAATTCGCCGCACTGATGTCCTCGGCGCCCAACAGCTACGCACCTTGTCCCATTTGATACAGAGCATTCTCTTTTACACCTGCCTGTTTGTCGGTGGCTTTGCCTGTATGAGCATCCTCGGCTTTGACATGCGTGGCATGGCAGCATCTGCTGGGGTGGCTGGGTTGGTGATTGCCTTTGTTTCCCAAAGCATCATCAAGGATTGGATTTGTGGCGTCTTTATCATCGTGGACCGCCAATATCAGGTTGGCGATGTCATCAAGGTGGGCAACACCATTGGCCGTGTGCAACGCATCAGCATTCGTGACACCGTTCTCGTCACCGATGCCAATCACACCGTCTTTGTGCCAAATGGCTCCATCACAGAAATCACCAATTACAGCAAGCTGCCACCCCTCTATAGCATTGAAATCGGTGTCAGCTACGACAGCGACATTGACGAGGTCAAGGCCTCCCTGCAAAGGGCTTGCGATAAGGTCAATGACCTCTATCAAGATGTGCTTTTAGAGCCTTGCCGTGTCCTTGGCATTCAAAGCTTTGAGGCCAGTGCAGTGATGATGAAGGTCTGCTTCAATTCCAAGCCCTTTGAACAATATCCGATTCTGCGCCAGCTTCGTGAAGAATGCAAGCGTGCCCTCGATGCCGATGAAATCAACATTCCCTATGATATCCTCACCCTTGTTGATAACAGAACACCAGTTTCAGATAGAAAGGACGATTCATCATGCCAATGAAACTCCATGTAGGAGATGTGGTGGAGCTCAAAAAGCCGCATCCCTGTGGTTCCAAAAATTTTATCATCACTCGTGTTGGGATGGATTTTCGCATCCGTTGCCAGGGCTGTGACCATGAAGCATGGATTCCTCGTGTGAAGCTAGAAAAATCTATCCGAAAAATCATCAGTCAAGTGGAAGAATAAAAACACAAAAAAGACCAACACCGTGGTGCTGGTCTTTTTCTATGCCCTTAGAAGGGATAACTGTTTAATAAGAGCACAAAACAGGTATATAATAAATAACCTCTTCGTACTTAAAGCCCTTATACCCGACGTTGACCGCCAGTATAAGGACTTTTTGTTATAAGAGCGCTCTTATATCATCAAAAAAGGAGGAATGACAATGAACCAAATGATCAGTAAATTCGAAGAAACCATATTTGCTGTTCTTCCTGTGACACTGATGGTGATTTTCCTCCATTTTTTTGTCGCACCCTTAGAGACGCCCATTTTGTGGCGCTTTGTGATTGGCTCCGTGGTCATCATCGTGGGCCTATCCATCTTTTTGCTTGGGGTAGAATTGGCCATTCAGCCTGTGGGCAATGCCATTGGGACCTACCTCACCAAGCGTAAATCCTTGCTGATTCTTTTGGCAGGGGGGATGACCCTCGGCTTTTTTATCAACATCGCCGAGCCAGACCTCCTTGTCCTTGCCAAGCAAATCAACGACGCCACTGGTGGCATTCTCACAGTGCCCCACATCCTCATTGTGGTGTCTATTGGCATTGGGCTGATGCTGGCCATGGGGCTTTTGCGCATCATCATGCAGGTGCCTTTGAAAAATGTGCTTTTTATGATTTATGGATTGATATTTATTTTGGCTTGCTTCACCCCAAAAAGCTTCTATGGCATCGCCTTTGATGCAGGGGGTGCCACTACAGGCTCTATGACAGTGCCCTTTATCCTTGCCCTTGGCGCTGGGGTCAGTGCCATTCATCGCACCAAGGGAGGCAACGATGAGGACGCCTTTGGGCTCACCGCCATCGCCTCTGGTGGGCCGATGATTGCCATCATGCTCATGGCCCTCATCAGTGGGCTTACCAATATTAGTGGCGACACGAGTAGTGCCCCCCTTGTAGAAGCAGGGATATGGCTGCCCTTTGTGCACAGTGCAGTCCATGTTGCCAAAGAGGTATTATTGGCGATTTCTCCATTGATTATCATCAGTCTTGTGGCCAATAAGACGGCCCTTCACCTGCCACGCCGTACCTTTAAGCGTATGCTCAAGGGCTTTTTCTATACCTATGTCGGCTTTGTGCTCTTTTTGACAGGGGTCAATGCAGGCTTTATGGCCGCAGGCAAGGACCTCGGCTATGCCCTCGGTGGCATGCCCTTGTGGCTCAATCTTGTGGTGGCAGCAGTGATTGGCTGTGTGGTGATTCTCGCAGAGCCATCGGTACACGTGCTCACCAAGCAAATCGAAGAAATGACCAATGGCGCCATCAAAAAAAATGCCATCCTTGTCGCCTTTGCCATCGGTGTCAGCATGGCCATCACCTTATCGGTGCTGCGTCTGCGAGTGGACGGTATGGCACTGTGGGTGTTCCTATTGGTGGGCTACATCCTCGCCATTCTCTTGAGCCGCTTTACCCCAAGTCTGTTTGTGGGGATTGCCTTTGACTCTGGTGGTGTCGCATCTGGGCCAATGACAGCGACCTTTGTCCTATCCTTTGCCCAAGGCATCGCCCTCCACGTCTATGGCGATGGGGGATTGATTGAGGCCTTTGGCGTGATTGCATTGGTTGCATTAACCCCATTGATTACGTTACAATTATTTGGTATCTTCTATGAACACAAGCGCAAAAAAGCGTATCAAAGAAGCCATTCTGAGGAGGAGGCAAAGCAATGAGTGCCTACAGTGTGACCATAGGTGTGGTCGATCCAAAATATGAAAAACAAGCCAGAGCGGCCATTCGCACCTCAGGGGCGAATGGCGCCACATGGCTTTTTGCCCGAGGCACCAATTCTAGCCATTGGATGTGCCTCTTGGGACTAGACAGTCCACGCAAGGAAATGCTCCTTGTCGTTCATAATAAGAGCGTTGGCGAAGTGCTCTTAAAAGAGCTTTACAAAAATTGCTATATGGACAAGCATGGCGGCATCGCCTTTACCATGCCAATTGGCCATCTCCATGGCTTGGCAAAGGGTACCGATGATGCGTGCGAAATCGTCACCAAAAAAGGAGGCAGTGAAATGCAACAAGAGCTGATTATCGTCATTGTGGACAATGGCAGAGGAGAAGATGTCGTAGAAGCTGCCCAAAAAGCAGGCGCACGAGGCGCCACCCTGCTTCATGGCAAAGGCAGTGGCGCTGGCCAGATAGAAAAATTCTTCAACTTTGAAATCGAGCCAGAAAAAGAACTCGCCCTCTTTGTCACCCCTGTGGATGAGGTGGATACCATCATTGCAGGCATACAAAAGGAAATCGACTTCAACAAGCCAAACACCGGCATTCTTTTTACTATCGATATCACCAATAGTGTTGGCCTAAACACCAACCATTAATTTATAAAAAAAAGCGAATCCATCATCGGATTCGCTTTTTTATTGCTTATTTATAAGGGTCCTCGGGAAAATTTTCTCCCAAAAGATGATATTCCTTTAATCGTGCCACATTGAGATAGCCCTCTAAGAGCTCATCGCCCACATAGCTTGTGATGATTTTTTCTACCCCAATCCCAGCCTCACGCAAATCGCTGGCAACCGCCGTATAAAGGCCAGTGTGGTGAATAAGTATTTGGCTCGGCTTGCTGTTTTGTCCAACAAAAAATTGCCACAAGCGGTGCAGAACCGTTTCTGGGAAGCTCAATGGCGTGATGACCTCACTCCATTCCAAGATGCCCGTTTCCATATTCACCAAGAAAAAGGTCATCGGCAGCATGGATTTTTTATCCCCCTGTGCCACCGTGAGATAGAAGAAAAACAATTCATATATCCCTTGATTGCTCGGCAGATGGCGCAGACGTGCCGCACTAAATTCGTCTAATACAGGAGGCAGTGGCTGTAGTAGCTTCTGCTGACTGAGCTGAAAACGAGGCAATGGCGTTGGCAAGCCATCATTCAAAGCAAAGGCTGGCGCCTCAAACAACGCCCCATTGGACTTCAAGACACGCAAAGGCTGATAGGTTTCTAGCTGCTGATGAATCAAGAGCTGGCGAATCGCTGTCAAATAGCGGCCAATATGCTCCAAATCACGCTGGTCAACAATCGTTGCCAAGCCATAGCCAGGGCGCTGACGGCGAAAGGTGATGACACGGTCATCGTGGTTGCTGGCCACCTTTTTTTCAAATAAATTGATATGAGGGGTGTTAAAGCCCACCTCTAAATAATAGCCGTCAAAATGATTGATAAGCTCCTCAGCAGAAAGATACTCCTCATTTGGCATGATGCTCCGCTCATCCAAATAAGCCGACAAGCCACGGCGCCCCAAGAGTAGGCGAATATCCTTGAAGCCCTCATCGTCTTCTTCAATCAATACCACCACATAGGCATCAGGATTGTCAGGGGGCATCAGCACAAAAGGCCCAATATTTGTTGCCCAAGGGTCTAACCGATAGACATCTTCTGCAATCGGATAGAGGGCATCAATATGAATCGTTTGCCACAGTTGTTCGTCCATCGTCAACCTCCTTCAATCATACCTCTATTATAGAGAGAAGAAAAATATTCCACAATAGGAAAATAACGTGGTATCAGCACAAAAGCAGTGCCTTTTTGAGGGCATTTTTATTTTTAATAGAGCTGTTTAATAAGGGCCTCTTGTAGTGTTTGAGAGAAGTTGACCCCTTTTTGAACGGCTCTATCATTCAGCCATTCAGGGATGGTGAGGTTTTTACGAATATATTTGCTGGATTTAGTGAGGTCAATGTCAACGGTTACATAGCTAACAAAGCCATGTTCTGGCTGTTTTATATCGTTAATATTAGATGGTTTAGGAATTGTTGGTTCTTCATTTTCTTCTGGTGTGAGGTGTAAACTCAATGCTTCTTGAGCGCTGCTCATCGCTTCCTCTGGTGTATCTCCATCAGAGAAACATCCTTCTATATCAGGAAAAGCGACCCAATAAGCACCTTCTTCTAGTGTAAAAATGGCTGGATACATAAATTTCATTATATACATTCTCCTTAGTATTAGTAGGTTTTATTTCAATCCTGCTTGTTTCAGTATTGCGTGCAGTAGACCTTTCGTGAGTTCTTTACCATGGACTGGAACGGTGAGTGTTTGATCACCTTTTTTCATTTTATGATGACTGCCAGTGATTTTCTTTACTTCCCATCCGTTTTGTTGAAGTAGTTTAAGGAGCTCTTTGTCTTTCATTGCCTCACCTTTTGATGTTATTATAATGCGTATCATGCGTATTATCAATCAATAAATGCGCATCGTGTGTATTTATTGATGGAAGCGTGCTTAAAGGCGCAATTGGAATCTGGCAACTTTCGTTCATCCACCAATGATGGTGGATTTTTTATTGCTTCTTTCTATGAAAAAAGCTGGCAGTATAGTATAGTGAGACTATCATTTTTAAAGGAGAAAGACGATGGATACACCACTTTTTGATGCCCTGTCGGCGCATGTGGCACGACAAACCAACAGCTATCACACCCCTGGACACAAAAACGGCAGGCTCGTGCCAAAGGCCTTGCGTGAGGCATGGGGAGCGGGCATCTGGCGATATGATGCCACGGAAATCACTGGCCTCGACAATTTGGCGCACCCAGAGGGGGTTTTGGCAGAGTCCATGAAGGGCTGGGCCAAAGCAAGAGGTTGTGTCGAGGTGCAGTATCTCTTAGGAGGCACGAGCCTTGGGCTAAAGGCGGCCCTCTATGCCCTTTGTCGTGGCAAGAAGGTATTTGTGCCTCGTCATGCCCACCAAAGCATCTATCAAGGCCTTGCCCTTGCTGGTGCCACCCCTGTTTTTCTCCCTGTGACCTTCGATGACACCTTGCATATTCCCCTTGGCATTGCAGTGGAGACCCTCAAGTCGATGGCCGCCCAACACCCTGATTGCCAACACATGGTGGTGGTGCACCCCACCTATCATGGCATCACCTGGCAAAATGCGGCCCTCTTTCAAGGAGCCAGTACCCTCGGCATCACCACCATTGTCGATGAGGCCCATGGGGCACATTTCTATGGCGAGGAGATGCCAGCCTCAAGCATCGCCCTTGGTGCCGATGTGGTCATCGCCAGTGCCCACAAGACCCTGCCCTGCCTCACCCAAGCCAGCGTGATGATGATATCCAATCCTGCCCTTGTCGATGCCCTCAAGGAGAGTGTGCGCCTCTTGCATACCACCTCGCCCTCTTATCTCTTGATGGCGAGCCTAGAGATGGCTGGGGCTTGGCTCTTTGCCGAAGGGCCTACAGTGATGGCAGAGGGCCGTGCGAGGATAGAGCGCTTGCGTGCCCAATTTGCCGACAATCCCGTCCTCACCATCGCCGAGGACAAGGCGTGGCATAGCGACCCTTTCAAATGCTATCTGGTGTCTGCCCACGTCAGCGGCGAAACCCTCGGCCAGCACCTTGAGGCCCATGGGCAAATGGTCGAGATGTGCGATGGCACTGGTGCCCTTCTCCTCATGCCCCTCGATGGTGGCGACGCGGCCCTCGCCGATTGCCTCACCACCGTTGCCAATGCCCTCGCTCAATTACCAAAGGAAACCAAGCCACAGCCCTGCTATCTACCAACGCCACCTCCATGTGTCGTGCCAGTGGCAGAGGCATGGATGGCGCCACGTCACTATCTCCCCCTCAAGAAGGCCCTGCACCACGTGGCAGGAGGCATCTTAGAAGCCTATCCCCCAGGGATTCCTCTGGTGGTGCCAGGGGAGCGCATCACCCAAGAGGTCCTCGATGTGTGGCAACGTGCAGGACACTCCCTCGATGCGACTGTCGCAGTGCTCTCTTGAAAACCACCCCCAAAAAGCATACAATAGAGGATAACATTGGAGGGGAAAAGATGGCATTTAAAGACATCATCGGACAGCCACAGGCTGTCAAACAACTACAACAAGCGTATCAGCATGGACGCATCAGCCATGCCTATCTTTTCGATGGCCCTGCTGGTGTTGGGAAATACCAAACCGCCCGTGCCCTTGCCAGTCTGCTCCTTTGTGAATCCCCTGTGGAAAATGAGCCTTGTGGCCACTGTCATGCTTGTCAGCAAATGGCCGCCCATACCCACATGGATTATTTGGAAGTGGCACCAGAAGGCGCCAGCATCAAGGTCAAGCAAATTCGTGACCTGCGTCAGCGCTTGAGCAGTGCCTCTTACTATGGTGGCTACACCGTGGTGGTCATTCAAGAGGCCGACACCATGAATGTCGAAAGCGCCAATGCCCTCCTCAAAACCATCGAGGAGCCTCAAGGGCCGACCTGCTTTATTTTACTGACCACCCAAGCAGGTCGCTTGCCAGAAACCATTCATTCTCGTGTCCAGCTGGTGCGCTTTCACAAGCTTACCACTGCCCAGCTTGAGCAATATTTGCCAGATGTGCGACAGACCCCTCAAGGGGAAATGGCCCTCTTTTTTGCCAATGGCTCGTTGACCACCCTCAAAGACTACCTTGCCGATGAGGACTTGCTCAATCAGCGCATTGCCCAAAAAGCCTCCCTATATGCCTTGCTCGATGCCCTCACCACCACCCACGATGGCGAGCTGGTACAATATGCCCACAGCATCCAAGGCAGTCGCCAAGAAAAGCGCAACGACATTCGTGCCATGGTGCTTTTGGTGCGACACTACTACAAAGAACAACTCGATGACGCCCTTGCCCACGACAGGCCCATCGATCACTATATACCATTGTTTCAAAAAACCAAGACTGCCCTGGAGCGCCTTCAAACCAATACCGATGCCTCCAGTATCCTTGCAGTCCTACTGTTAGAATTGGCGTATACCCTACGCCCTTAGAGAGGAGCT
Organism: uncultured Peptococcaceae bacterium; assembly: GCA_947254645.1. GTDB lineage: Bacteria > Bacillota > Peptococcia > Peptococcales > Peptococcaceae > UMGS1590. The sequence continues at coordinate 40,333 of CAMYDW010000002.1, forward strand.
TCCTATGCCGACAATTATTGGCGTACAATTTCAAAAAGCAGGAAAAATTTACTACTTTGACCCACTCGACAACCAAGTGCGTCAAGACCAATATGTGATTGTAGAAACAGCAAGAGGCATCGAATATGCCCGAGTCGCCCTTGAAAATCATTGGGTGCCAGACGAAGAGGTGGTTGCCCCCCTCAAAAGCGTGATACGCATCGCCAACGAAGAAGATGCCATCACCTACGAAGAAAACCTCGTCCTCTCCCAAGAGGCGTATCAAATCTGCATGGAAAAAATCATCCAATGCAACCTCGAAATGAAGCTTGTCAACGTGGAATACACCTTCGACAGAGCCAAAATTATCTTCAACTTTACCGCCGATGAACGTGTCGATTTCAGAGAGCTCATCAAGGAATTGGCATCGGTGTTCCACACCCGCATCGAATTGCGTCAAATTGGCGTGCGTGACGAAGCCAAGATTGTCGGTGGCATCGGCATTTGTGGCCAACCCCTTTGCTGTCATCGCTTCTTAGGGGATTTCTCCCCAGTGTCCATCAAGATGGCAAAGGAGCAGAGCCTCTCCCTCAACCCAACCAAAATCAGTGGCTGCTGTGGACGCTTGCTCTGCTGTCTCACCTACGAAAACGAGCATTATGTCGAAAGCAACCGCCTTGCCAAGGAAGCAGGCAAAGCAGCCTGTGCTTGTGGCGGCAACTGCCCCTGCAAGCAAGTGCCCGATAGCCCAGAGGGGGAAACAGGTGTCACCCTCGAAGAAGAAATTGAAATCCTCGAGGAAGTCCTTGAGCCAATCCAAGAAAAGCCAGAGAAAAAAGAGCACCGTCCAAAAGGGGACAAAGCCCATCGTGGCGACAAGGCGCCAAAAGCAGAGCGACCAGCCAAGGCCGACAAGCCTCGCCCAAGCTCTCGCCCAAGGAAGCAAGCCCTCAACACCGAAATCACCATTGAAGAATACTGCGAAGATGGAGCGTTTTTAGATGAAGAACCAAGAAAGCAACGCCCAAACAAACCAAGAAAGCAACGTCCACGAGGCAACAAACGCCCAAACGGCAAGCGCCGACCAAAGCCAACCGCCGAATGATTTAGAATGGACCGACCTTAGCATTCATGGCTGGGGGCTGTACCAACGTCAGCATGGCCTGCGTTTTTCGATTGATGCCGTGCTCCTGTCTCACTTTGTCGCCCTCAAGGACGAGCTGCGTGTCATTGATGCCTGCACAGGCACAGGGGTGATTGCCTTTCTCATGGCCGCACGCCAAAAGAGCGCTCACATCCTCGGCATCGACATTCAGCCACAGCTCATCGCTAATGCCCACGCCAGTCGCAAGCGCAACGGCATCGAAGCCACCCATGTGGATTTTTCCCAGTGTGATATGCGCACCCAAGCCAAAGCCTATCGCCGACAATTCGACCTCATGACCTGCAATCCCCCTTTTTACAAGCTGGGGCATGGTGCCACCAGCCCAGACCAAGAGGTGGCAATGGCACGCCATGAGGTGAGCCTATCCCTGGCAGAGGTGTTCCAATTTGCCACAGTTGTCCTCAAGGAGCGTGGCAAATTGGCCATGATTCATAGCACCTCACGCCTCGATGAAGTCATTGCCCTCGCCCTTGCTCACAAATGCAAGCCCACACGCCTACAGCTCGTCTATGCACGTACCAACGAGCCAGCCAAGCTATTTCTATTAGAATGCTGCTACCTCGGCGCCCAAACCCTCGTTGTCGAAGAACCCCTATACATCTATGACGATGCAGGCTGCTATCGTCCCACCATTCAATCGTGGTATCAAGGAGAGAACCCCCATGGAGAATAATGGCATGCTATACCTTTGTGCCACCCCTATTGGCAATTTAGAAGACATCACCCTGCGTGTCCTACGCACCCTCGAAAGTGTCGATGTCATCTATTGTGAAGACACCCGCAACAGCCTCAAGCTCTTGCGCCACTACGAAATCAACAAGCCCCTGCAAAGCTTCCATGATTTTTCAAGTGATGCCCAGCTGGCCAAAATTGTCCAAGCTGTCGCCGATGGCAAGGAAGTGGCGCTGATTTCCGATGCAGGTATGCCAGGCATTTCCGACCCAGGCTATGCCCTCGTCAATGCCTTTCAAGAGGCCCATTTACCCTATACCGTTTTGCCAGGGGCCAGTGCCAGCGTCACCGCCCTTGTCCTCAGTGGCCTGCCAAGCGACCGTTTCAGCTTTGAAGGCTTCTTGCCCCGCAAAAACAAAGACCTCGACCAGCGTCTACAGCTCCTCGACCAAGCGACTGCTCCTACCATCATCTACGAATCCCCTCATCGCCTCGCAAAGACCCTCGAGACCTTTGCCAAGCGTTGGCCAGAGCGAGCCCTTGTGGCCACCAGAGAAATCAGCAAAAAATTTGAGGAAGTGGTACGAGGCACCACCGAAAGCGTCCTTGCGCACTTCGAAGAGCACCCCATCCGTGGGGAGTTTGTGCTGATTCTTGGCGAAGCCACCACCACCCCACAAACCGAGGAAGACATTTTTGCCGCCGCCCTCGCCCATGCCCAAGCCCTTGTGGCAGAGGGAGAGAGCGTCAACCAAGCAGCCAAAGACGCTGCCAAAAAATACCAGTGTCAAAAACGAACCCTCTACCAAGCCCTTTTAACCGATTCCTAGAAAGGAGCACCCCCTATGCATAGATTGCTGCGATTCCTCTATGGCATTGCTGGCCTATCAGTGTTGGCATACACCGTTCTGTCCTTTGTCTTTCTCTACGTGCAAGTGCCACCCCCAAGCCTTTCCCCACAGGTGCTATTGATGGTTATGGCAGCCCTTGCCTATATCGCCCTTGTGACAGGGCTGGTCATCCTTTTGCGTGGGCTTTTCTTCCATAGTAAGCACCACCATCACCTCACCCAAGAAGCAGAGGATGGCAGTGTGCTCATCACCGAGCGTGCCCTCAAAAATTGCGTGCGCACCACCCTCGGCACCCACAAAGACGTGCAGGAAGGCAACGTCAAGCTCTCCATCAAACGTCGCAAAGGCATCTATCATTACAGCGTCAAGGTGTGGCTCGGCGTGCGTGAAGGTTTAAATCTCAGCGAATATGGGGATATCATAAGACAACACATTGCCAATGATTTGTCACGCCTCACAGGCAAACCCATTGCCCGTGTGGACATCCTGTTCTATGACCTACCAAGCAAACAATCCGAAGGAGATGATGCCCAATGAGTGACCAACAACCACCAATAGGCTTCTGGAAAAAGCTCGTGTCCTCACCAGCCTTCCGTGCCTACCTCATCACCCATCGACACACCCTCCTCTATTCCACCATCGGCCTCGCCCTAGGCATTGGCTTTCTCACCCTTGGCTTTTGGCGCACCCTCCTGGTGGCAGGACTGATTTTCCTTGGCAACCTCATCGGCAGTGTCAAGGATGGCAACCCACGCCTCGCTCAACGTGTGGCACATTTTTACCATTATTGGATAGAGGACAACCCCTTTATCAAATAACCCCATCTTGTTTATTTTTTGTTACTTTTATGTAAAGAACCCCAACGATGCCTAAAGGAGGCGGTTTTTATGTCAGAACAAACAAATATTCCCCAAGATGCCCTACTCGTTGATGATGCAGTCATCGAAAAAATCACAGGCATTGCAGCCCGAGAAGTCCCTGGCGTCCTCGCCATGAAGGGCAGCCTCATGAGCGGCTTTGCCTCAAGCTTTTCAGGCAGTGCCAACCCTACCAAAGGGGTCACAGCCAGTGTCGAAGGCAACGCAGCGTCCATCGAGCTCAAAGTCATTCTCGAATACGGTGCCTCAGCGCCAGAGGTTTTTGAAAAAGTCAAAGCCACTGTGCGTCAGCAGGTGCACCACATGACAGGCCTCGTGGTCAACGACCTGCAAATGCGTGTGGTCGATGTCATGACCCGCAGCGAGTACGACCGCAATCGCAAAGAAGCAGCCGATAAACAAACCATACTCCCTCAATAAACACCCACAAACGCCTTTTTCTTCGGAAAGAGGCGCTTTTTTCATTTTGAGGGGTCTTTTTGTGATAAATCCCTGCGAACACCTTTTCGCACATTTTTGTAACAATCTAACAAATATCCAGCAAAATCCCACCACTTAGGCATTTTTTCCATTAGAAGTTTTGTTCACTCTGTAACAGTTTTATGACAAAACATGTCAACCACTAGGCAAGAGCCCATCTTTTTTATAGAATGGTATCACTGAGAATAGAACGGAAAATATTATCAACCGAAAGGACGTGGCTCCCATAAATATCAAGCATTGGGCGAGCGCATTGACGATTTGCGCCATGACACTCACTGCAACTGTCGTACCTGCACAAGCAGCCGACACCGCAGTGGCAGTAACACCAATCGTTCAACCAACAGGGACATCAGCAAGCTATGAAACAGCACCAGTGAACTCTCCTGCACCTGCTGCCCCTGCAACCGCAACTGCACCAGTCAACGCACCAACTGTCGAAGCAAGTACCGTTGCCGTTGCTCCTACAGGCGCTGTTCCTGTAGACACCAAAGCAACTGCAACCCTCGGTTATGATTATATTAATTTACCAGTAGGCTCCAGCATCATCGGTGGTGAAGTGTATGTGCCACTTCGTGCCACCTTTTCAGCAATGAAAAACAAATCCTTAGAGCTTATCTGGAAAGTAGACGGTGCCAACAAAATCAAATTGGTCAATGGCACAGGCGCTTACGAAGTCTATCTAAGCAATAATTGTACCAGCATCCACCTCCAACAAGGCGATGCCGGTTATCCCCTTAAAATTGTCAATGGCACCAGCTACGTGCCACTCCGTTTTTTCCAAGATATTATCCAAACCAGCTACCTCGGCTTGTCTGGCACAAACCTCCTTGTCCTCATCGACAAAGGCATGGCCAACGGACAACCAACCGTAGATATATGGTCCAACCCACAGAGCTTCTGGGGCAACCTCCATGCGTATCAACCACCTGTTGCCGCACCACCTAAGCCAGTCGCTCCACCAGCTGTGGCAAAACCAAAAGTCACCACACCAAGTGTTTCCAAACCAGTAGTGACCACGCCACCAGCGAGCAATCAACAGGTTGCACCAAAAATCAAGAGCACCAACCTCATTGCCGACAACCTCGTATGGCCAACCCTGTCCAGAGTGATCACCTCCCCATTTGGCTATCGTCCAAATCCATTTGGTGGCACCAAGATGGACTTCCATACAGGCACCGATATTGCAGGCAATGAAGGCACACCAGTTTTTGCTGCACAAAAAGGCAAAATCATTCGTGCAGAATGGTTCTATAGCTATGGCAACTGCATCGATGTACAACACCCAAGTGGCTTAGTCACACGCTACGCACACTTGAGCGGCTACGCTGTTAAGGTGGGACAAACCGTCTCCCAAGGACAAAAAATCGGCAGCATCGGTTCAACAGGCGCAGCAACTGGTCCACATCTTCACTTCGAAACAATTGTAAATGGCAAGGCTGTGGACTCTGCCAACTACTTCAAAAAATAATCTCGCACCAAAAAAAAGCCAGTGACTTGTCACTGGCTTTTTTTGTTGTCTGAAAAGGCCATATTTTAATGGAAAATTTCCTTCAATAAACCACCTTTTCCTTCCCTCATCAGCGCCAATTCTCTGCCGTATTTACACCTTTGCATAATAATGACCAATGCCATTTGTGTAGCTTTTGCCGCAAAAATGCCACATTTTATCGAACAAAAGTTCTTTAAATATCACCACATTATTGTTTCTTTTTTTCACAAATAGCTTCATAAAGCCATTTCAAAAAATGACAACCCAAAATTGCAAATATAACAATCAAATGACATATCTTTGCATTTGGTTGATTTCAATACAATTTGTGGTAATATAATTAAGTCTTGAAAAGGAGACAACTGAAAGGACGTGATTATCATTTTCAAGAGCAAAGCAATTGCGACACTTACATTATTAGCAATGACCATTACAGGTGCAGGTAGTGCCATCCCAGCAATGGCAGAAGACACCGCACCAGTTGCTGCTGCTCAAGACACAGCATCAGCACCAGCAGTCGCAACCCAAGACACCGCACCAACCACTGCAGTTGCAAAAGCAACCAGCACTTATCATATTGATACCTTTACCATGAAAGCAAGCGTGGAAAACAAAGAAGGGACCCTTTACCTTCCCCTCACCAGCGTGTTGAACCTCATGGGCGCAGAAGTCACTGCCAACCCAGACAACCAAAGCGACCGTTTGAAATTAACCTTTGCCGATGGTGCGGTGGCACAGCTCTACCTTACCAACAACAACGGCGGCAAGCAAATTGCCACCACCAAAGATGGCGTGCAAAGTCCAGTTGTTTCTATGAATGGCTTGGATTACGTGCCAATGGCATTCATTCAAAGTTTGACCAATCGTATCGTAAGCGTGTATCACAACACCTTACTTTTAATCACTGTTGACCAACAAGGCATCTGGAAACCCCTCGATGCTTACTCCGTACAACCAGCATCCCCTGTATTGCCACAAGCAGCAGCAGGGTCTAGCTTGGTCAACACCGCTGCATCTTGCCTCGGTGTGCCTTATGTATGGGGCGGCATGAGTATGAGCGGCTTTGACTGCTCTGGCCTCACCTCTTATGTCTATGCCCGCAACGGCATTGCCCTTCCTCGTACTGCAGCAGCACAGCAAGCAGCAGCCACCCCAATCTCCTTCGACCAACTCCAACCAGGGGATCTCGTATTCTGGGGCAAACCTGCTCATCACGTTGGTATCTATATCGGCGATGGCCAATACATCCACGCCCCAGTACCAGGCCAAGTCGTGAGCATTTGCAACACAAGCTGGTATCCATTCACCAGCGCAGGACGCATCAGTGCCTAAGGAATAAAAGCTTATACAAAAGAACCTTCCTTCATCAGAAAGGTTCTTTTTTTTGTGCCTCTTTTTACCCAGCACCCCACCCACAAAAAAATTGTCCCACGCCCCCAAAAAAGCTATAATAAATACATCAAATTTTCCAAAAGGAGCGTCCCTATGAAAATCGCACGCATCACCCACGACCAACAGCTCTACTATGCCAATATCATCGAAAACGACACCAAGGCCCAGCTCATCGAAGGGGACATCTTCGACCCCACAGGCGCCTACCACCTCACCCATACCATTCTCCCCCTCGCCGATTGCACCCTCCTCGCCCCAGTGCAGCCACGCCACGTCTATGCCATTGGCCTCAACTATGCCGCCCATGTCGATGAATTTGCCCATATCGACCCTACCCGTATCGTGCCAAAGGCACCCATCTCCTTCATGGTGCCACCAAGCGCCATCAGCCCAGCAGGGGCCCCCATCGTTCTCACTCATGACGACCACCCCATCGACTACGAAGCCGAGCTTGTCGTGGTCATCGGCAAGTATGGCGTGCAGATTCCCGAAGCCGACGCCCTTCGCCATGTCCTCGGCTACACCTGTGGCAACGACATCAGCGACCGTACCCACCAAAACACCGACAAGCAGTGGCTCCGTGCCAAAGGCCAACCAACCTACAAGCCCCTCGGCCCATGGATTGTCACCGATATCGCCAATCCCCAATCCCTACAAGTGCGCTCCTTCCTCAATGGCGAGCCACGGCAAAATGGCAACACCAAGGACATGATCTTTCCCATTGCGCGTCTCATCGCCCACATCAGCGCATTTACCCCTCTCTACCCAGGAGATGTGATTTATTCAGGCACCCCAGAAAATGTCGGCCACCTCAAAGACGGTGATACCATCACCATTCACATTGAAGGCATCGGTACCTTGGAAAACCCTGTTGTTTTTAAAGGGTAATATCGCAACTTTGTTCGATAAACAACCCCTTCATCATTTTTTAAACATTCCTTATAGCAGCCTATCCATCTATATATAGTGGGCAAACTGGGCAAATTTTTGCCCACATGGGGAAATATGCCACCCACCAAAAAAAAGCACACAAAATCATTTATCCACTTATTAACAAAATAACGACAAATTGCTATCTATAGGCTTTTTATGTTGATTTTAGAATAGTTGCATTGTATAATAAGCTTACATCATGAACAGAGTATCCCCAGCGGTATTTTATTCATGAACATTTTTTTGAAAGCGTTTTAAAAATGTACCAACTGGTGTATCTTTAAAGCGCCAAGTATTTTATTCTTTTTGGCTACAAGAGGTGCGACACCTCTTTAGCGTCGAAGTCCACAGCTTCGACACCATACAAGTATGATCCATAGCCAAATCATCGAAGGGAGGAGTTAGGCCACAGCATAACTCAAAGGTCTGAGTGCATCAGACAATCCACCGTTGTGTGCGGTGATGGAGAGTACACATTGGCATTGAGCGGCGAGACTCATGTAAGCCCGATGACCCCTATTGAGAGGGCTATCTCAATCCTGATACAGACAGGCGATTCTGTAAAACCATTTTGGGAGGGAATTATATTGAAAAAATCTAGCAAAAAAATTGCTGCGGTTCTTACTTTGGCTGCATTTGTGTTGACCTTAGTACCAATGGCAGCATTCGCAGCAAATACAGATGCACAAGCTTCTTCTATTTACACTGTAGATAAAGATGCTGAAAATGCAAATGTTGATGTTGCTACAGGGACTGTAGATGTAAAAATTGACTTAAAAGATGCTAGTGGCGTTACAGCTACCGATGCTCAATCTATCACTGTTTGGGCTGAAGATGCTCAAGGCAATGTAAGTAGCGCATTTGAAGTAAAAGCTGCTGGTGCTGTTAATGCAACAGTTCCAGGCGCTGCAAATGATGGGACTGATAACCTTAAATATGGTTACGATCTTGTTAATGTAAAAAATAACGCTGAAGTAAAAGTTGCTTTTAAACGTGCTGGTACTTATACTATCCATGCTGCAATTACTGCTCCTAAGGCTACTAAAGTTGAAGACCTCGAAAAACTTCAAACAATTGAAGGTCAAAACAAAATTGTTGCAGTTGAACCTACCACTGATGCTACTAAGATGACTGTTAATGGTACAGCTATTGAAGATAATATCGAAAAAGATATGACTGCTAACCTTAAGGTTAAAGCAAATGGCTTGGAACAAAAAACCTTAGATTTCGTTGTTATGAATAAAGATGGTAAAGCACTTCCTAACAAAGAAATTAAATTGTCTACTAGTTCTTCTTATGCAGTATTAGATAAAAAAACTGTTACTACTGACAGCCTTGGTAAAGCATCTGTAAAATACAGTGCAACCCGAGACGGTTCTTATGTTATCTATGCTGATGTTGATACTTTCAATGGTAAAATCAAAGTGACCACTACTGATGAAAATGGTCCTGAATACATCACCACTTCTAAAACTCCAAAAGCTCCATTTGCAAACAAAACTGGCGTTTTGAATGAAGATGATATTCAATTTGACATCACTGATAAGAACAATGTTGAAATCGACAATCTTCAAAATCAAACTGACCATGATGCTCTAGCTAACGATCAAGCTAAACAAGGTACAGTAACCAATGAACCTGCTTTTGATGTAGCTACTGCAAATCATAAAGATTATGTAAAAGTTACTGCTCAACCTACTGGTTCTAAGCTTGATGGTAGCAACTTTGTATTAGTAAGAACTTCTGATTACAAAGCTTACACCTTAAAGACTACTTCTACTCTTAAAGAAGGTAAATACACTGTTAAGGTAGGTCTTCTCAGCGGTAAAACTGCTGAAGTTTCTTTCGAAGTAAAAGCTTTTGGTACTCCAAAAGAAATGAAAATCAACTTTGATGCTGAAACTGTTGCACTTGGTGCTATCGACCAAAAACCTACTTCTGTAAAACTTATTGACGAAAACGGTGTTCAAAGAATTGTCGACAAAGCTTCTGATGAAGTAACCTATGGTTATGATGGTTATGCAGCTTATGACTTTGATGGTAATGTTGATAACAAATTCCAATTTAGCATTAAAGATGATGAAAAATATCTTGGACAAAAAGTAACCTTTACTGCTGTTTCTAAGAAATATGGTTTAACTGCAGTTGCTGAAGTAGTTGTAGGTCAAGACGGTAAGAGCATTAAGTTCAATGACAACGCTGGTAAAGTTGACCAAGACAACACTGTTGTTGGTCAAATCGTTGATGGCAAAGATAAGACTGTAGCACTTGGTAAAAAACTTACTACCAATGCAGAAGTTGTTGCATATGTTGTTAAATCCTCTAACCCAGAAGCAAAAGTAAATGTTGAAGCTAAAGACAAAGACCTTGAAAACAAAGGGACTGTTGAATTAACCCTTACTTCTAATAAAGCTACCACTGCTGAAATCGCTGTTTATGTGAAAGATGGCAATGGCAGAATCTATGCAAACACCTTAACCTACACCTTTGGTGCTAAGAGTGATGCGATTGGTAAGAGTGTTGTAATGACCATCAGTTCTAAAGACAGCATTGTCAACAACAAAATCGTTTCTATCGATGCTGCTCCATACATCAAAATGAACCGTACCTTCGTACCAATCCGTGCATTGGCTGAAGACTTCGGCGCTAAAGTTGACTGGAATGAAAAAGATCAAAAGGTTACTGTTGAATTAGAAGGTAACAAAGTGGTAATGACCATTGGTTCTAAAGATTACACCATTAACGGCGAAAAGAAAACCATGGATGTTGCTCCAGAAATCATGAAGGATCGTACTTTTGTACCAGTTCGTTTCGTAGCTGAATCCCTCGGTTTCACCGTAACCCCAACTTACAACAATGATGGTACTACCGCTAACGTTGTATTTACGAAATAAGTTTTAAACAAACAATATATCAGTGAATAGGAATTTTCCTAGACACGTCAAAAAAACACGTCCAACTGTGGAGGGCGTGTTTTTTTTATTTGGTGCAAGGGCAAGCACGTGCTATAATAGACTGACTAACCACAAAGGAGCAACCCATGGCAAAAAAATACTACGCAGTTCGCAAAGGACACAACCCAGGCATCTACGATACATGGGCAGCGTGCCAAGCAGAGGTCAAAGGCTATTCCTGTGCCTCCTACAAAAGCTTTCCCACCCTCGCCGAGGCAGAAGCTTTTATGGCGAGTGCTGACAGTAGCGCCACCAATGCCACAAGCCCAGCCACGGCCCCCCCTGTCATCGAGGCAGTGGCATACGTGGATGGCAGCTTCGACAAAAGCACTGGGCGATTTTCCTGTGGCGTGGTGTTCCTTCACAAGGACCAAGAAACCCACTTCTCGGAAGTCTATGACGATGCCGACCTCGCCCCTATGCACAACGTGGCAGGGGAGCTCAAAGGGGCCGAGCTTGCCATGCGCCATTGCTTGAGGGAAGGCATTGGAAGGGTCGCTATCTACTATGACTACGAAGGTATCGCCAAATGGTGCACCGGCGAGTGGAAAGCCAACAAAGCAGGTACCATCGCCTACAAAGCCTTTTATCAGTCCATCAAGGAGCAGCTACAGGTCGTCTTTGTCAAGGTCAAAGGCCACTCAGGCAACACCTACAACGACCTCGCCGACCAACTCGCCCGCCAAGCCATCGGCAAGTAAGCACCACATTGGCACAAAAGCCAAAGATGGTATATTGCATATAGGTAATGCTATACTGTTCTGAATCACACACAGAGGTCGAATTGTCCTCTATGTAACCGGCTGTCCGGAAGAAGCCGGTGTAATCTTCTCCGGAACAGCCCTTGATAAAGATGTGGCAGTAACGCTCATCATCCTTATCTACAATATAAATTCTTTCTACAATAGTCTGGATCAAAGTGACCAGAACCTCCGGCTGCGCATCTTTTGCATACTCTGCAAAGGAGAGCAGTCTTTCTTTTGTAATTTCCAAGTCACGGATGGCAATCATATTGTTCTTTCTGCTTTCATCCAGTTTGGACAACTGCCGTTCCGTTTCTCTCAGTTCTTCAGCAAGATTCTGCAAATCCTCTTGGATAAATTGCTTGATACTACCGTCTGCTTCACGCAGATTTCTTGTCTGCGCTGCAATATCCGCTTTCAGCTTGTCACGTTTCTTTTTAATGAGGTTGTGTTCCTGCACCGTCTGTGACTGTTCCAAGACCTCCTCGATTTTAATTTCCAAAATACTTTTGAAACGCTCAGTATTTTCGTCAGACAGGTCAGATAACTGCTGTACCACAAATTCATCCAGAAGGACACCGTCTACCGCTTTGAAATTACATTCCTTTTTGCGATAACCGGGACAAACATATTTGAATCGAGGTTTTCCGTTCGTCCAGCGGTCTGACTCGGAAATTACACTCAGTCGTCTGCCACAGTGAGGGCAATGCACCAGTCCCGCCAACAGAGCATTGGTTTTTCTATGAGGACGGTTGTATTTCTCTGCAATAGCGTCCAAAAGCTCCTGTACTTCAACCCATTGTTCACTTGGAATAAAGCCTTCATGCCGTCCAACAGCAAGGATCCACTCGCTGATAGGCTTGCTTTCAATGGTTTGAACATATTTCGGAGAGATAAATGTGCTGTCGCTTCCCTCATACTTTTCCTGATCGGTTTTATTGTAAGCTGACAATCCGTGAGTTCCATCAAATTCTGTCATATCTCCAAACACATTACCACCATGGTCGATGAAATAATCATAGCTGCGTTTATCAGCGGTACAATAGATAGGATTTCTCAAAACCAGTCTCGTTGTGGATGCGTTGAATGCCGCACCGGAAGGAGTATAGAATCCTTCCTCATTCATCTGCTTTGCAGTGGTCATAATACTGCGAGTGGTTCTGAAAATTTCATATAAACGCTGAACCATGCGTTTTTCTTCGGGCAGACTTTCTAAGTAGCTATATGCTGATTTTCCCTTCCCACTTCCGGTTGCTACACGACGAACGGTAAATCCCATTGGTGTATTGCCGCCGAGCCATCGACCATCCTTTGCAAGCTCCATCATATTATCCACGATTCGCTCTGTCAGCGTATCTCTTTCAAATTCCGCAATGACAGCGAATATCTGAATAAAGATTTTATAAAGTCCGCTGGCAGTATTGATACCATTGGAGCAGATCAGAAGATTAACATGGTACATTTCCAGAAAATCCATCAGTCGGATTAGGTCGGCTGTTTTTCTACCGACACGATCCAGCTTGTAACATACGATTGCCTTGATTTTACCATCCTGTACATCATGCAGCATTCTCTGAAAATCCGGTCTGTCTGAAAAATATCCGCTGAGTCCTTTATCCTCATATTGCAGGAATTCATAATCTTCATCCAATCCCAATTCCTTCTTAGCATAATCAGCACATTGTTTGAACTGAACGCCGATACTGTCACCCTTGTTGGTGATACGGGATTTACGGGCGTATATTGCAACGCCACGATTGTCTTTTTCAATTTTTCTCTGTTTCTTCATGGGTAGTCACCTCCGCTCATATCATACCGCCATCCCGGTTATTCTATCAAGTTTGTGGCCGTTGCTACGAACCCATCCCAGAAACACATACAAGGTTTCTGCGTCAAAGCTCCTGATTTCCTGTGCGATAAATTCAGCACGTTTTTGTTGAAATGCTTCCATGGTTTCTTTGAATTTTTGTCCTCTGTGAATTACTGCGATCAAATAGTTTCCTCCGTTTCTGTCTGTGGTTCTGACTTCAGACCAACTTGGTCTAAAGTCAGATAAATAAAAAAGCTGCCACACAGATGCAACAATAACAGACACAAGAAGATTCTGTATCTGACTTGATGCTTCCATGTAACAGCTCCGACAGTTCGGACTGACTCAAAATATGTTTGTATAAATATGGGGCTTGCCCATCAATAAAATCTCGTATGAAGCGGTATTTAATTTTCAACTGTAACTATCATAGCATGAAATGTCGAAAGATGCAATCATGCCAAGTTCCGCCAAAGAGACTATTCCCAATTCGGGGACAAGCAGCTAATAACAGAGTTTCATTTTACCGAAAGTTGCAGCAAGGATATTTTTGATATTCTACTTGGAACTTGATGATACCTCTGGACGAATTGTCCAGAAGTCATTTTGTTATTTTTGAAATTCCAATCTCTTCGTCAAGAATTTACAACGCAAAATCTTCACGCCTTGCTTTGGTGCAAGTTACACCGCAGAACTTCATCCCAACTTGGGACGAAGTTAATTTTCAAAAAATACCTGAGCAGTCTTGTGGCTAACCTGTCCATAAGCATAAAGCCCATACCTTCAACTTCGACACAAATTATGTCGAAGTGATTTTCATTTTTCGTTTATGGAAAATTGAACTTCTATGCAAATTGCGCAGAAGTCCATAAGTACAAGCATTCAGAATGAATGCGCAGCCGACACCGCAGGTGGCGTTCAAAGGGGATTGGGGGTGCTCACCCAACAAGCTAAATTTGCAAAGATTGCCCGAAGGGAAATCGTGAAAAGTGGGAAACGGATCCGCTTCCCACTGCTTGCAAATTTGTAAACCTGTACAGGTTTGCACTGCTTGCCAATTTGTAACGCTCATAATATATAGGCAAAATTATTCCCAAGTTGGTAATAAAAGCTGATGCACCTCCACCCGAATTGGGCGGAAGTTCCAAAGCCGACTTCTGCCCAATTCGAGCAGAAGTTAATTCGTACTTGTTCCCAACTTGGGCACAAGTTATATGTTGGAAGGAAACTGGCAAGCAGGGCAAAGTTACAGCACTTTGCTCATTTTCTCCTTCGCCTCAATTTGCAAAATAACTTGTCAGGGAAAACTCCCTGATACCCTTTGAACATCAATTTCATTGATGGCTGCTCGTTCATCCTGAACGCTGTTCTTATAATTTGCCTTATGAAATAAGCAACAGAAAAGAATCTATGAAATAATAATTGAATTTATAGCAACATCACTCACCGTTCAAAGAACGATGAGTGATGTCTTACTTCTAACTACTTAATCGATTTTTCTTTCGATATACTGGCTGAAGGTAAAAATATTCTGTTCTCCAACAAGTTCAACCAAAAACGATTTGAAGGTGGAATCAATAGGAACCGTTACAAAGAAAATCAACCTTTTCTTTGGCCTTGAACAACATACATAAAATAAATTGCGATTACGCTCAAAGGAAGCTTGTTTTCCACTTGGGATGACAGCTTTTTTTGTTATCATTGGAGCATAGGTTTCAAATTGATACTGGTTCCATCCTTTACTGATAACAAAAATCACATTGTCGTATTCTTCTCCTTTAACTCCCTGCTCTGTAGAATACTGTGCTTCTGGATGTAAGAAGTCTTTCACAGCAATAAACTGTGCGTAATCCAGATTCAAGAACGCTTCAATTGAAGTATTAGAAGTATATATTGTTTCAGGTGTATTCTGGTACAAATGATACCAACCATCTAATTTGGGTGGTATAGGAATCAATTTAGTCCGGTTGATAATTTCAAAAACATCAATGGCTCTTTTCTTGCGTGCCTCATCAAGTTGACGCTGTAGTTCTTTCCACTTATTTTTCTCAGCCTTCTTGGTAATTGGATAACGCTTAATTCCAAGTGTATCAAAAAGCAACTGCATATCGGAGGTGTTAAGCGCATGATAGATCGGTTCAACGGTCTCCATAAAGAACAATAGGAACGGGTCTTCTTTGTCTCTCAATCCGTCATTCAGAATATCCAGGAGTTTCTCGTATCCTTGCTGTGTAGCAAGAACCTTGTGCGTAATCATTAGAACTTTTAATTCTTCATCCGCAGGTGCTTCTTGTTTTATTTTTTCAGTAATCTTGTTTAATCGTGATTTCAATTCCCCTGGAGGTAATTCGTTCTTGAAATTACGGTCTGCACGACGAGGTCCAGTATAATCCTCGCACGTAATAACAAACGCTTCTCCTTCAAAGTCATCTATTGCTGATGTTTGCGGTAAATCTGGACGAATTTCATTCAAGAGGTCAACAATTTTCGGCGCAGATCTAAAATTGGATCCTTTCTTGATAACCTTAAGCTTATCATGTTCAATAACTCCACAGGCCTTATTGGATTGATATATGGTTTGCCATGCATCACCGAAAAATCCGAATTGTGGACCCTTTTCCTCTGCAATAAAATATTTTATGAAACGTTCTATGATTGGGCTATAGGAATCTTGGTATTCGTCAATCAAAATCAAAGGATATTTGTCTGAAAACACACGACGGAATTTTGCGTTATCCAAGAGTGTGTAAAATAATTTCAGAACATCGTCATGATATAAATATTGAATACCGTTTTCTTTGTACCTATTCCCCAAGGTATATGTAACTTCGGTAATCTTGAGAAAATCTCCTTCATCTGGCAAAAAGTCGGGGGCAGTGGTAACAATATTGATTAGAAAACTCTGATATTGCTTAATTGCATTCCACGCAAAGGAATGTATTGTAGACGGAAGGATGAAAGAATCCTTTGATAACCTTTCTGCAATTACATTTACAGCAGCATTTGTATAAGTAATGCAGATTACATTTTGCTTCTTGCGGCTGTACTCCGCCCACTTATTTGATTGAATCCATTCAATAACTTTATTAAGTGAGTAAGTCTTACCAGAGCCAGCGCCAGCTTCGACACGAAAGCTGTGACCTGCTTGCAACACTTCGATAATCTGTTCATCTACTTTGTCAGCTTCAGCTTTGGCAAGTTCATAATTGCGACCATGAAGGTTTTCAATCATAAATAGTCACCTCCTTACTCAAGTATTTTTTGTTCATTGAGCCACTTCAATCCAGATTTGATATAAGCTGGAATGGTATAATCATCACACTCATAAACAAGATCAAGTGCAAAATCTGTCTTACTCTTTCCAGAAAACTCAATATCATCTTCAGTTATAGTGTCCTCCAATTCATAATGTGCACGATTGACATTCCGGATAGCTTCTTCCAAGGAGTGTCCGCATAATCCTTGTTCCTTAGTTTGAAATTCAAGGTGACATTTGCCTTTTGTTTTTTCATCGGCTGTCATTGATGTAATCTCAGTAATGGGAATTTTCCCTTTATCATCCTCGCTAAGACCTTTGCTTTTTCTCCACCACCACTTTATAGTTTCATTTGATGTTGTCTCACCAAGGTAAACCGGAACAGATTTATAATATGTTCTGCCGTTTTTTCCTTCTGTTCCTAATACAGAATCCAAATCAGTAAGAATAAGACATGGAATTCCTAAGAACTCGACAAAAGGGATAAATTTGTAAGTATATGCTCCACCGATTTCTATCAGCGTATAGTACTGCGCAGGCAATTTATACGCCTGAGAATCAAAATCCCCAGCCTTTGCACACTTTTCAATCATGTCTGGAAGCAGCAGACGTTCTGATGCACCTTCTACAAAAATAGCTTTATCAGCAAAGAATAAATCACATTTGGTTAGAGTTAAATATTTTCTAATGAAATCGATGTGGGTGGGATTTTCCTGAGCAAATGTACTCAGGTTTTTATAAGTTACGCCATCCTTAGTTTTCTGAGTATATCGAATTTTAGAGAAGACCATTGTATTGGCAACATGGGCGGAATGAGAAGTCAAAAAAGTTTGAATCCCGACAGAGGTGATTTTTCCAAGAAAAGCCTCCAAATATTCCGCAAAGGCGTGCTGCATTTGTGGGTGCATATGAGATTCTGGTTCTTCAATGAAAAGCAGGGGAATGCAGGCAGTGCCACACTTTTCCACCTTCCTGGCAAATGCAGCAAGAAGAAACTCCATTTTGATCAGATTTTTATATCCCAATCCGTTGTATTTGCTGGGAAGGCTTTCCTTACTTGCGCCTGCTGTGTAAGAAAGTTGCGTTTGATTTTTTATCTGCTCATCAATGCTTAACTGAGTTGTAACACCCAACTGTAGTTCTTCGCTATTTGGATAACCAAAACCGACCGAACTGCTTACAAGGGTACTTAGTATCTCATTACTTTGTTGTTGAACACTTTTGTTTGCATTTTCGACAATCGAACGAAGTTCCTTCACCTTTTTTGTAATGCTTGGGTCTAATTCGTCTTCACTCATATCAAAGAAATCCGAAATCAGTGCAGACAGAGAGCTGTTCTGAGTACCATCTTCGCCGAGGAGTCGTTCAGCTGGAATGATATGGAACGGAAAAAGCTCTTTCAGTTCTTTGTGTTTTTTGACTTGCTTTTCTTCTGGATTTTTAGGATTCACCGCATAAACCGTCAATTCAAATAGCTTATAGAAATTCGCAACAATGGCATTGTGGGTGTCATCATCAAGAGTAAAGACTCCGTCTTTGTAATAGCTTTCCTCCAATAGTTTCCACAAAGCTTTCTCATCTGCCTTTAATCTGAACTCAACACGGATTAATGCTGTAGTAGTGTCTACATCTACATCAATGATAAAAGGTGATAATGCTCCCAAGTTATCCTCCGGATCATCGAGAGAGTAATCCACAAGAAATTCTATGGATATGGGTTCCAGCTGCTTGGCAAGCTCCTCAAATGTGATCTTCTTTTCCATGAATAAAGCTATCTTGGTATAGAGGTTCTCTCGCTTTTGCAGCGGGTAATCATTGAAGAAAAAGGGGGCTCCGTCCAGCACATTGCCAATACACTCAAAGCATGATGTTTTGGCTGTGTTATTACGTCCAACAATCAATGTTGTTTTAGGCTCAACCTCCAGTTCGGCATCAATAAGCAATCTGTAGTTTTTAATTTTTATCTTTGATAATTGCATATTTTGTCCTTTCTGGCGACACACAACAAGATAATGCGTGTCGCCTAAGAGACCACTCTGTGTAAAATGCTGTTACAGGCAAAACCTTCCGGGATAGTACAATTCCAAGGACTGCAACAAATCCTGACCATTCATTATAATAACATTAGTAATACGGGCTTCATCTCTGCCGTCAGGTGTAAAATCAGATGTTGTAATTACCCATGCACGACTTGCATGTCTGCTTCTCATATAACTATCTACTCGCTGAATGGGCGTTGATCCGATGTTATTTCCGGATCGATAACGCTTGCACTGTATGAGTTCAAGCTCTCCTTGGGTATTAGTCGCTAACACATCAACGCCACGGTCACCAGAGCGACCGATAACTTCGGCACGAACAAATCCTCTTCGTAAGAAATAATCAGCAATAAGCCGTTCAAAATCTGCGGGATCCATTGCACACAAATGCTCTCGCCCATTTACATCATGCTTTGTATTGACAGTAGTACGAGCGAAGAACTTCCCTCGCTCAGGGTCTTCAACGGCATAAACATTTAAGAGTTCAGGGATCAGCCTATTTGCAGTGTGCAGTTGGTTGATAATCTCTCTACTTCCGTTCTCCATATAAGAGGCAAGATGAATTACATATTCTTCGAATGTAAATCCTTCTCCATTTGCTGTGAGTTCTTCAATAACAACTGGTGCAAATTCACGAAGACGAATTTCTGCGTTCATTTCACGATTCATTAAAGTGTATGGTGACAGTCCAGTTAAGCGATATTGCGCACCATTCCTTGTGGTAAAACGATCCAGCGTTCGTCTGATTTTATCTTCATACATAGGATGAGCTAATCTCATTAATCCGGTTCTGCGTAACTGAGATTGGAATTCTTGGTTGAATCGAGTGATTACAAAAGGATTTCCTTGGTCTGTTGCAGCACTTGTCGCTGCTAAGAAAACAAGCTCATCAATATCAACTTCGCCTTCATACCATCTGCGTTCGCATTCCTGCAGCTTCAAGAAAATAAAGCAAACATCGTTCTTGAATGTCCAAGCTGCGGATGCCAATGCTCGCATCGATGGATCAGCTATTCCTGCAGAGATAGTCAAAAGAGGTTCAAATCCATGACGCCGACCAAAATCTTTTAGTTTGTTAAGATCGCTAACCCAATCCCGCTGTTGTGGTCTAAAGTACAGAACCATGAAACCGTGATCGTCAACAATCCAGTTTGCTTCAATAAATAGTCTTTCAATATCAACGAGGAATTGTTCTTTGCCATGCTTGTCTGTCCTTGACGGGGCGTTACTAATAACTACCTCGTTATGAAGTCTGTCGTTGTCTGCACTTAAGGAGTAATTCATAAGTGGATGAACTCTTTGTGCATGTTCAAAGTACTGGGCATTGTCTCCGTAAGGGGGATCAGTCAACAAAAGATCCACGGTATTAGGTGGAATTGTACGCAAAAAACGCCGATAATCCATAGAATTGACTTCCAGCTGATTTAAATCAAAATTCTGTGCGGCAATATATTCCTTTCGTTCCTTCAATTTTTCCAAGAACCTATGATATAGATTGGTTTCCTTCAGGCGATTTTCAGGACAGTGATTGTCCTGACTTTTGCTACGGTAATCGGTGTATTTACTGCAATGAGCAATAGAAATGAGGGTATCCTCAAAGAATGTACGGCTACCTTCTGGAAGCTCCGCAATGGCATTTTTTAATGTCATCAAAGCAATTTGTTGCCGCTTGGAAAACAAATTCTGATATGCTGTATATTGAGGAGCTGTAAAATTCAAGCGTGAATTTTCGATCAAAGCAACATTAGGAAAATTGCATGGCATGGATTCTACCTGAAGACGCACAGCTTCATCAAAATCATCATAATGCTTTTCCTTACACCCACATTGGCATCTGTATCTGCGATCTCTAAAGATTACGTTTTCTCCATTTTCGCCAAGACGCTCATGCTGTGTAGGATGATAGTATTCGAGCGGCTCCCGATCAAAAAACAAGCCGTCAAAAACCAATTCTGCACCACAGTTTGGACATCTGGTTTTGTAAATGGTGTTCATTGTAGGTTCCACACGTTGTGCAATGAAGCATAATGCATCGGCATACTCATCTGGGGACGGAACTCCACGGAATGGTGCGGTAGACATTTCATAGGCATACGGCTCCCATTCGTTGAAGATCACATGACGGCCAGCATCAAGTGCAGCATATGCAAATGTGCCAGAGCCACCAAAGGGATCCACAATAACAGCATTTTCATCAGTAAGGTTCTCGATTAGAGTTCTTGCTATTGCACGACTTTTTCGACCAATGAACGGGAAAATCTGTTCTGATTGATCTCGTGCTTGGCTGTTCATGATTGTACTTTGCAAATGAACCATTCTTTGACGCAGATTTTCTTGCTCTGCATAGTCCAATAACCAATACATTATTTGCACCTCCATAGCCCATCTTGAAATACGAAGGAATCGTTGATTACGTCAATGAAAGTTTTAAACTTTTTTGATAGCACCTGTAAATAGCCGTGCTCAAAAGATTCTTTGAGCATACCACAATCATATAGATCTTGAGAGGTAACTTCAACACGTTCAGAAATGATTCTACCTGCACATTCAATCGCCATTTGTTTCGCATCATCAATATCGCCAATAAAGGGTTGAATTTTGATATTGGCTTTCTTCTGGAAAACTACAATATAGTTACCGTCCAATGTTCCTTTTGGCGTCATAATGGCCTTGAATGATTTTCTCGGTGCGGCGCTTGGAATTTGACCACAATATGCCAAGCCATATTCTTGCATAATTTTGAGAATCTCACTCCAAGACTTTAAATCAAATGAGTGGTAGAACATAATGAAATACCCATTCATTTTCAGAGCAGGTGAAATACGCTTCAATATTGCAGCAAAGATATTATTAAAATCTTCTGCATCTTTATTTCTACTTGGAGCATCGGAGACAACCAACTCTGATCCAAGAGATTCATCGGTAAAACCACTCCATCCCATCACCTTATACCAAAGTTGATTATACTCAAGATACGGAACTTGGTCCGTGTAGGGTGGGTCTGTTAAAATCAAGTCGACAGCTTCATTCGGGAGCAAATCCAAAGATATATTTTGCGCAGGCATATTTTCAAGGACTACGTTTTCACCGATAAAACAGTGGCATTTCTCGCACAAATAGGCTAAACCTTCCTTGAACGCAACCGCCTTTTTCATGATCACCATAACAGCATTTCTTGATGTGATGTCCTTTTGGGGCAACCAATAGGGCATTTGACTGGATGCTTTTTTATCAGAAAGCTTAATTAAGTTAATCGCAGACGAAACAAGCAATTCCAAAATATCATAGCCATATTCACTTTGATGTGAATGAAGAATGCCTATTATACGATCAATAGCAATCAAATTTCTTTTGCAAAAGTAATCGAATACAGCCGCACCGTTTTTGACAGCAATACGAGAATTTGGTATCAACGAAAAGTTGTCGATATTTTGCACACAATCCGTCTGAAAAGAACGATAATTCTCAATAAACTCACATGATGCAACAGATTTTTTTCGTCCGGTTAGTTTTCCGTTTTTGCGAGTTTTATACCAGTACATTGTTGGTACGAGTTCCGAACCACACTGATCAAAATGGCATCTCTCCAAAATACGATTTTCGTCGAAATCTTCAAAACAATACAAAGATTCACATGCGAAGGATACCTCTGCACAGAAGGTATCTATTGCTTCCTCTACTTTAGATAGATTCCATCTTGTTAAGGACGCTTTACAGAGTTTATAAGCCAAAAGGTTAATATCTGTACCAATGGCTTTCCGACCAAGCTTGCTCGCTTCGATAATCGTTGTACCAGAACCAAACATTGGATCATAGACACAACCACCGTCAGGGCAAAAACGTTTAATAATCTCTGAAACAACATTATACGGTTTCCGTGCCATATAATTGTGCATGAACCCTGCGGGATTGTCGACGATGGGCTTGAGTTCTTTTATAACACTCAACTTCTCGTCCACATCATGCACAATCTCTTTTGGACGACAAATAAAGATATACTCATCAACTTTTGATATAGAGCTACGGCCTTGTTTAGAATGACTAAGCTCAACTTTTTCAATCAAGACATCATACCTTTTTTCGGCTAATGCCTGAATATCTGAAATATTTACTATAGAATTATCTGAATAGCTAATCATTAGCCAAGCTCCAGCATTGGAGCATTTTGTGATAAGCGTGTCAAACGCACCCAAAGCCTTTGCTTTTTTACCAAAGTCAGATACACTTCTATCTTCTCTGTATCTGCCAATTGAGAGTTCATGCGTCTGCGGGTTCATAGCCATAGCCGGGTAGTCGTACAAACACACGGTATTCAACATATGATAATATCTGGAATAATGTTCTTTGAAATATGGGGGATCGGCATAAACCAAAGTTTCGTTATTCAAAGAAATTGAGTCTAAACAATCAGAAAAATCTAAGTTATAACAAACAGAAGGTGCTTTTCTATCTGCTGTACATAACCCCGCTTGACGGTATTCTGCCAGCAAAGATTTGCAGCTTTCGATGATGTTGATTTTTCTTTTTCCAATCAAGTTATTACACGTTGCCTTGCTTTTAACCTTGAGATATTGTGCGAAATGTGTCGTTGTAGAGGCACTCGCACTCATAACAGACATTAGCATCGTCAACAAAACATATCTGGTTCGTTCGTCTTCAATCTGCCCAATAATACTTCTTATCGCATCAATCTGACAGCATTGAGCAATGCCAAAATACGCATTGGCATAGTATGTCAAAAATAAGCACGGAGTTTCTACCGTCGGCGCTTTACCTGGAGTCACTTGATCTACTAAATCTAAAATCTCCTTCAAGCGAGGATCATCGCTCTGTGGCATAAACACAGAAGGAGTTTTTTCACAGAACAACTGATACTGCTTGTAATCTACAGTATCAATAAAGAATTTATTTTCTGTAGTCACCGCAGTACATACTTTTGCTTGCAAAGAAGCTGATTGCTGTTCAACTGCGTTCCAAAAAGAAATCTCATCTGTAACAGAAAAAACGCATCCATTTAGGATTGCATGATTGATAATATATGCGTAGTATTCAAGATCATTGCTGATGATGTTCTTGTGTGCTTTAAGTGCATAGCCTACAGATCCTGTACCTGCAAACAGATCAACAACGGTCTTAATAGATTTGTTTTTGATTATGGGTTCACATATATGAGAAATGATCCGTGTCTTGCTTCCCATATATTGAAGTGTAGAAATTTCGTTATATTGATTCATTTCATTCGCCTCAATGTTTTTTCAATTTAGGTTAGTATAGTTTAGCCATGTACATCAGTACTTCCTCTTTTCCAATGCCAACCCAATCAATCGATCCGTCTGATCTGCCATGAACAGCGGGATATTCAGCACATCATCGTCCAGTTTCAGATTGTCCAATGAGAAACGGATGCGAAGCTTGACCTTATCAGGGAACAGTTCCTTGAACTTCTTCATACTCTTGCTGGTTGTGTTGGCTTCAGATTTGACCTCTACGGGGAAGATGTCGTTCTCCCGCTGAATGAGGAAATCCACCTCGTAAGGTGGGTTGTTCTGGCTCCAATAACGGGGCATGACTTCAAACTGAGTAATTAAAGTCTGCAACACAAAGTTTTCGGTTAATGCGCCTTTGAATTCAGTAAATAGGCGGTTCCCTTCGCCAAAGGCAGTGGGGGCCAACTGTGCCAGACGGCGGAGCAGTCCCACATCTACCAAATAAATCTTGAAAGCAGACAAGTCATCGTAAGCTGCAATCGGCAAGCCGGGAGCTGAGCTGCGATAAATTTTATGCACCAGACGGGCATCCACCAGCCATTGCAAAGCATCCTCGTACTCACGGGCTCGTGCGCCTTCCTTGACCACCTTATAGATAAACTTCTTGTTCTCCCTTGCCAGTTGAGAAGGAACAGACTTCCAAATCATTGAGATTTTCGGGAACTCGCTGAGATTAGGATGCTTGGCAAAATCACGCTCATAGGCTCCAATGATTCCGGACAATGCTTCCTGCATGGCAGAAACATCCCGTGCCTCCGTCCACATCAATACCGACTCCGGCATACCACCGGTAACATAGTACATCTTCAGCTTCTCATACAGCGGATTAAAGAAGGCGTCAGGGATAGGCTCAAGGGTATCCACCTGTTCCAGATACTGTGCCAGATTTTCATCACCGTTGGCAAGTAGAAACTCAGCGAATGTCATTGGGTCAATCTGCATGAAGTTGACCTTGCCTACTGGAAAAGAGGAAGGCTTCGCCAAGGCGATGCCTAACAGAGAACCAGCGCAGGCAACATGGTACTGCGGTGCGTTCTCGCAGAAATATTTCATGGAGTTAATGACTTTCGGGCAGTCCTGTACCTCGTCAAAGATGATGAGGGTCTTTTCTGGCAATATCTTTTGACCGCTTGCCAGCATAAGGTTCTGTAGAATCCGATCCACATCCTTGGTTGTTTCAAAAAATTGTTTATATTCTTCGTTTTCGTCGAAGTTAAAGTAGGCTGTATTTTCATAACAGCGTCTGCCGAACTCTTTCAGAATCCAAGTCTTACCCACCTGACGTACGCCCTTCAAGATTAAAGGCTTGCGGTAGGGAGAATTCTTCCAATCCAGCAACTTTTTTAAGATAAATCGTTCCATAGAATCACTCCTCACATTTTTATTGGAGTTTTATGCTTCATAATCACACTTTTATTATATGCGAAATCTATGAAAATTACAACCGAAATCACAAAATTATTAAAATTTAATGTTTATCAATCACACTTTTATATGAGATAGCGAAAAAATTTTCTACAATAAAGGCAGACCACAGCCTCAACATTAGTTATATTACATCTTATCATTCCTGTTCCATTCCGGACAGGAAAGGATAAGATCAGTGTCACTATAATCAGTATTGTTACATTGTGCTTTTGACAGTTCTTGAATTGTCAAAAGCACAATTCTGAAACTGTCAGAAATACACTTCAAGAATTGTCCCATCAATGAATTAGGGCTGACCGGTTCCGGTCAGCCCTAAGTAAAACCTTTATTCCTATTAGCAGAAAATCAGCTCTGCATTAACGATTTCCTCTGCCTGTGCTTTCAGGCTATTCATGTGCTGCGCCCAAGCAAGCTGCTGAGTCGCCTTGTCCGGAGCCGAATTTCTCTCCAGAAGTTCACTAATCATCTGTTCCACTCTGCGGTGAGCTGTTTCGTCGATTTCCCATAAGTGTGGGAACAAGGTCTCCGTCAGAATCATGTCATCCAAGAGCATTGGATTATTTTCTGCAAGAAACGCTCTGCGCATCCATCTGTATTTCCCAAGCGGTTTATCGCTTACATGGCTCAACTGAATATCAGGGATGAGATAATCACCGCAACGGGTATAAGTCAAATTCTGTGCCATAGTCACTCCTCCAATCGTTTTTTTCACTTTCATTGTAATGGTTGCGCACATAAAAGTGAAGTTTGTCGACCAGTCGCTTCGAGTGCAGCACATATCTTCTGATAAACCTTTCGTGACGGTCTGCGATTGCCTTCTTCAATCTTATAGTAGTAGCTTGGCACAATCCCTATTTGCTCGGCAAAAGCCTTCTGAGACAGTCCCAGAGCTGTTCTAACGCTCTTTAGTGCTTCTGTATAGGGTACGGCAAGGAAACGAGAGAAATCATCATAGAGCAAAGATGCTTCGATTTCCAGAACATCTGCCAGTTTGATAGATACATCGTAAGGGATGGGATGCTTTCCGTTTTCATACATCACAATAGTCGCTGGCACAATATTCAGCTTTTCTGCCAACTGCCTTGTTGTCATCTGTTTTCGCTGACGGTAGTATCTGAGATTATCGCTCGGTAGGTTGGTCTTTGGCTTTTCTTCGAAAGGTATTGTTAAATGGAGCAGCAACTTGCCCTGATGAAATTCACACAGCGATGTGTGATTGAAAATACCATTGTAAAAGGACATAAACCTTTAGTATCATAAAGACAAAAAAGACACCCTCTTTCATAAGGAGGTGTCTTTTTTTGTGCCCTTATCCCTTAAAATACACCTTAATATAAGGGATAAATCAATGTGTAAGGGCAAAGGGATGGGATTTTGTGCCTCAAGGGGTGACCAAAAGGGTGATTTTTTCCTTAGAGCTATGAGAGGCTCTTAATTCAAACCAAAGGAGGTGACCCAGATGGCTATCAATGTTGGAGAAAAAGCAACCAAGGTGCGATTGGTGCACAGTGTGCTCAACCAAGAGGGCAAAAGTGTGAAAAAAAGCACCACCTATAGCAACATCAAGCGTGACATCTCAAACGATGTTTTGATGACCGGTGTGAAGGCGATGACCAAGCTTTTCAAAGAAGCACCTGCAGAAATTCGCCGTGTCGATGAAGCGGTACTCACTGAAATGTAGGCGAGGATGATTTTACAAGAAAGGAGGTGAGCGTATGGCTGAAACCAAGAAGGTCCTTGAGCTAAAATTTAGCACTGCTGACAACAAGCAAACCACTCTCTCCATTATCAATGCGAAGGAGGATATGAGCAAGGAAGCTGTCAAGCAGGCGATGGAAGGGATGGTGTCAAGTGGGGCATTTGCCACCAATAAAGGCGTGGCCTACAGTGGCGCATACAGTGCGGCTTATGTGGAACGCAGCGTGACTACCCTTTTTAATCCAGAAAATGCCTAGTGTATCGAGGTGCCCTTTCCTAGAGAGGGCATCTTTTTTTATAGAAGCTTGAGCAAAGAAAGGAGGCATTCATGGCGCAACTTTGGCAGGTCATTGTCCAGTGGAGCGTGATTCGCCTATTGACGTGTGTGGTGGCGGCCTGTGGCGTGGGCGGACTGCTCTGGCGATGGGTCACCTGCAACCGCCGTCAAAATGCGATGCTACTGGCAATGGGGCAATATCTCCTCATCTATTATGGGGAGTGTCTATTGGCGAGAGGAAGCATGACCATGCACGAGTGGAGCAGCTTTCACCAGCTCTATGAGGCGTATCATGGCTTAGGGGGCAATGGCGTATTGACGACCCTTTATGAAAGATGCTGTGTATTGACGATTCGAAAGGAGGAAGAAGATGCAACTCAACAGACAGGTACGTTTGCGAAATAAGGAATGGATGGCAGCCTTTGTATCGGTGGTGGTGGCATTCATTTATCAGGTATTGGGGCTATGTGGCGTGGTGCCAGCCATTGGCGAGGGCCAAGTGGTGCAGGTGCTGGGCTGCGTGGTCAATGCCTTGGCGATGGTGGGGGTCTTGATGGATCCCACCACCGAGGGCATTGGCGACAGCGACAGGGCAATGACCTATCAATCACCGAGAGGAGGACGCTGGTATGGGCATCGTGGGGAGAAGTAATCGCTATGTTTATCTGACGGCCCAAGATGCACGTGCCTACACCGTGGGTCGGCGTGGGCAGTCGATTAAGGAGATTGTGCTGCACCATTGGGGTGCCAAGGCCCAGACCTTTGAGCAGGTGATGGGGTGGTTTTGCGACAATCCACGCTGTGAGACCTCGGCGCATTATGTGGTGGAAGCTGGCAGGGTGGCGTGTATCGTCAGCCCCCACGATACGGCGTATCATGCAGGGGTGTGGCAGCGCAATCTCCAGTCCATCGGCATTGAGTGTCGGCCAGAGGCCACTTCCGAGGACTACAACACCGTGGCGATGCTGGTGGCAGATATCTGGCGAGAGTGGGGCATATTGCCCATTGTGCCACACCGTGCCATCGTGCCAACGGCTTGCCCTGGGGATTGGAATGTTGGCAGGGTGGAGCGCATGGCGAAAGCCTACTATGACGAGTTCACCGCCCCTCATCACCCCACCGCCCCTGACAAATGGGCAGAGCAAGCCTGGGCAAAAGCCACCAAAAAAGGCCTCCTAGACGGCACCAACCCCAAATCCCCCCTCACCCGCCAAGAGCTCGCCATCGTCCTAGAACGCCTAGGCGCAGTGTAAAAAATACCCCCCAGTCATTCACGACGAATGGCTGGGGGGTTTTGCTATGCGCTGAGGGCCGGAAGGTACCAAGCAAAGAGGAGGTAGCCGAAAAGGCTCAAGGCTTCTTTTTTGCGCTGGTAGTAGCTGCTGCGCTCGAGGTGGAGGCGTACCATGAGGGCTTCATCCGAGGGGCTGGTGTCATCAAAGTAGTAGGCGTGGAGGATTTCATAAAACAGGGCGCCGTTATGGGGATAGGCACGCACATGGGTGAGCACCTGTTGGAGGGTGTGGGTGACAAAATCGGTGCTGGCGAGATTGGTGCTCGGCAGAAGGGGGAGATTCTTTTGGCAGAGGGTGTAGATGAGGGAAAGCCCTGCTGCTGTGTCTGAAAGGGTGTAGGTGGTGGCGAGGGGCTGCCAGCTGGTGTGGCTGATCCACACGAGGCGTTTGTAGTTGGCAAGGAGGTGGCGGCACTGGGTGACGGTGTCCTCGATGTCTAGGGATAGATGGTTGTAGGCAGATTGTAAGGTCATCATGGTTTTGGATAGTCTTGGCATTGTTTTCGCTCCTTTACAGTATCTACCAGTGGCAAGTCCATTATATTAAAACATATGTTCGATGTCAATACGACAATGTTGCACCTTGATTTCGCTGATTGTGCTGCCAAGGTCGGTGGGATTCCCTGCTGTTTGTGGGGGCAGATTTTTGCATAATAGAGGCACATCGATGAATCCAACAAATCCCCAGGGGTAGAAAAGGATGCTTTTATGAGCAACCAACCCTATACCATTGTGGTGCGTGGTGAGCGCATCACTGTATCTGAAACCGTCTATCGTGCCTATTACCAACATCGTGAGCATGCACGCTATCTGCATCAGCAGTCGATGCGCCATGAGCTGTCGTGGCAACGCTTGGAGGACGCTGGTATGCCTGTGGACTACCATCTGCGCCAAGAGGTGTCCCCCTTTGAGCCAAAGTATGCGGCCCTTTATGAGGCCCTCAAGCTGCTTTCACCCGAGGAGGAAGAAATGCTGTGGCAGTTGGTGATGGGAGAGGCAACGGAGCGTGACCTGGCACTGCGACAAGGGGTGTCTAAGACCACGATTCACAAGCGCAAGTGCAAGGTGTTAAAAATATTACGCGAAAGTATGGAAAAGACTTTACATTAGGAGTACAATAGAAAAAAGAACAGAGAGAAGGGATAGCAATGCTAAGAAAACTAGATTTTGCAAAAGATGATCCGCTAATGCAGCAGAAAAACTCGGCCCTCGGCGAACAACTGGCAGCCCTCCAACGACAAATGATTAAAACAGAACAAAGTGTGTTGATTATTTTGAGTGGTTGGGAAGCGTCTGGCAGAGGGGCTATTCTCAATGATGTATTGCAGGAGCTTGACCCACGCTATTACCAACTATCACAGTATGAGGAGTCCAACGGCAGAGAGGACAGCAACCATCCTTGGATGTGGAAATTTTTCCAAGAGTTCCCACGCAGAGGGCGCATGGGTGTCTTTGACCACAGCTTCTATGTGGATATTCTGCGTGATTTGGACATGGATGACATCACCTTTGAGCATTCGGTGCGTGACATTTGCTTTGTAGAAAAGCTATTGGTGCACGATGGCTGCATGGTGATGAAGTTTTTCATTGACCAAGACGAAAAAACCATGAAGAAAAATGTGGAAGGGCGCCGAAAGGATCCCCTCATGGGCCAATTTTTATCGAATTATGACGAAGCGCAGCTGGCAAACTACAAGGCCTATCGCCAGCACATCAGCAAGGTGCTAGATCGCACCACGACCTTGGATTGTCCGTGGCATGTGGTTGCCGCAGAGGACACCAAGACGGCGGCGAAGCAGATACTGACCACGATGATTCGTGCCTTGGAATGGCATTTGGCATCGACGCCGATTGATTGCATTACGCCGTTGCCACCAGTGGTGTCTCGTCCGCTGGGACAGGTGGACCTCACCAAGGCCGTCACTCGAGAAGCCTACGATGCCACCCTCAAGGACTTGCAGAAGGAAGCGGGGGCGTTGCTTTATATGCTCTATCGCCAAGGGATTCCATCGGTGATTGTCTTTGAAGGCATGGATGCCGCTGGCAAGGGTGGCTGTATTCGCCGCTTGACCAAGTACATGGACCCACGCAGCTATCGTGTAGCGACCACGGCGGCACCGATTCCGTATGAGCTGTCGCACCATTATCTGTGGCGCTTTTATCAGACCTTGCCAATTCCTGGACATTTGACCATCTATGACCGTAGTTGGTATGGGCGTGTGCTAGTGGAACGCATCGAGGAGCTGGCGAGTATCACCCGTTGGCAGCAGGCCTATGAAGAAATCAATGAAATGGAAGAAAGTCTGGTGGCCGATGGCACCCTCTTGCTCAAATTCCTCTTGGTGATTGACAAGGACGAGCAAGGCAGACGCTTTGAGGAACGTAAAAACACGCCAGAAAAGAACTATAAAATCACCGATGAGGACTGGCGCAATCGTGAAAAATTTGACGATTATGTGCTTGCCATGGATGATATGATTGTCCGCACCTCGACAGTGCATTGTCCTTGGGACATTGTACCGAGCCAAGACAAGCGCTATGCGCGCCTGTATGTGTTGAGACGCTTTATCGAGGAAGCCACCAAGGCACTGGAAAAGAGAAAAGATGCCTTGAGTGACGCAGAGCTGGCACTTTTGAAGGAAGCGAAAAAGGATTCCAAGAAGGTCGTGAAGGAAACGGAATCGACAAAGTCCACGACCAAGGACACCAGCAAAAAAGCCGACCAGAAGGAGGCATCTGCCAATGCCAAGGGGAAGGCGGACGTGGCGGCGGTAGCGAAGGAAGCAGAGGACGCTGACGATGCCAAAATGGTTGACAATCAAGGGGAAGGTGCTGAAGGGACCCCAGAAAAGCCAGCCAAAAAGGACACAAAAAAGGACAAAAAGCCAAAAAAAGCATCAAAGAAGGGAAAAAAGTCCAGCAAAAAAGAAGAGAAAAAAGCAAGTAAGAATGAAAAATAAATCAAAAGAGGACACACCTCATGTGTGCCCTCTTTTTTTTGTGCGTTAGGCGAGGGTTGGCAAGGTACCCTTGCCTTCCTCGAGCATGGCGTCTGTTGGGATAAAGTCGCTCATGGTATGGTTGTTGAATTTTTCAAAGGACATCATATCGAAGTAGCCAGTACCAGTCAGCCCAAAGACGATGGTCTTTGCCTCGCCTGTGGCAGTGCATTTTTCCGCCTCCTTGATGGCAGCACAGATGGCGTGACTGCTTTCTGGCGCAGGCAGGATGCCCTCAATGCGTGCGAAGCGAGTGGCTGCCTCAAACACCTCTGTTTGTTCGAGGGCCAGGGCGTCCATGTAGCCATCGTGATAAAGCTGGGAAATCAGTGGGCTCATGCCGTGATAGCGCAAGCCCCCTGCATGGCTCGCCGATGGGATAAAGCCACTGCCAAGGGTGTACATTTTTGCCATTGGGCAGACCTTGCCAGTGTCGCAGTAATCATACGCAAAGGTGCCACGGGTGAGGCTTGGGCAGCTTGCTGGCTCCACTGCAATAAACTGGTAATCCTTTTCGCCACGGAGCTTTTCGCCCATAAATGGCGCAATCAGCCCTGCAAGGTTGGAGCCGCCACCTGCACAGCCAATGATGATATCTGGGGTGATATCGTATTGGTCAAGGGCAGTCTTTGTTTCTAGGCCGATGATGGATTGGTGCAAGGACACTTGATTGAGCACACTCCCAAGGACATAGCGATAGCCCTCGGTTTGGGTGGCAACCTCCACGGCTTCAGAAATCGCACAGCCGAGGCTGCCAGTGGTGTTGGGATGGTCGGCATTGATTTGGCGGCCAATAGCAGTATCCATTGATGGAGATGGTGTGACGCTGGCGCCATAGGTGTGCATGACTTCACGGCGAAAGGGCTTTTGTTCGTAGGACACCTTGACCATGTAAACCTTGCATGCTAGGTCGAAGTGGGCACACGCCATGGCAAGGGCAGTGCCCCATTGGCCAGCGCCTGTTTCGGTGGTCACACCACGCAGACCTTGCTCCTTGGCATAGTAGGCTTGCACAATCGCCGAGTTGAGCTTGTGGCTGCCACTGGTGTTGTTGCCCTCAAATTTGTAATAAATCTGCGCAGGGGTGCCGAGGGCTTTCTCCAAGGCATAGGCACGCATCAAAGGGGCAGGTCGATAGGTTTTATAGTAGTCTTGAATCGCATCAGGAATATCAATATAGGCCGTGGTGGTATCCAATTCGTGGTCAATCAGCCCCTCACAGAATACAGGGGCAAGGTCGGCCTTGGTCATCGGCTGGTGGGTGATAGGGTGCAAAAGGGGTGCTGGCTTGTTGGGCATATCTGCACGGAGGTTGTACCATTGCTGTGGCAGGGTGCTTTCATCGAGATAAATTTTGTGGGGAATGTGTGTGTTTGTCATGGTTGTTCTTCCTTTCTTGTCTTTGTCTGGTAAGACTGTTGGGAAGGAATAAAAAAACTCCTGTCCCAACAGCAATCTGCTGGGACAAGAGTAAAATTTCTCTTGCGGTGCCACCCGGCTTGGTGCATAGATACCATACACCCTCTCATGCGTACCATCATACGCGGATCTTTTTTAACGGAGGATTTACTCCGGCGCACATACTTGACTTTCTGCTTGCCCTCAGGAGCCCATTCGTCCCTGCCTCTCATATCACCTTTCCACCATCGGCGACTCTCTATCATGATACAACAAGAAGTACTTACTCTCCCTCATTGGTTTAGCATATTAAAACACAGACCAAGGGACATTGTCAATAGTTTTTGCGAGAAAAATTTTGTGGAATCACTTTCAAAAAATAGATAGAGTCTGATATACTGATAATAAATGATGTCCTTATCATATTAAAGATAACTTTTTGTTTATCAAATTTTTTTATTTTGAATTGAAGTATGAAATAAGCGAGCTATTAGTCATGTGCTTATAGTCGCAAATTCAAAAAAAATAGGGGATATTAAGATGAGCGATAACAACCAAATGAACACAGACAACCAGATGTATGATTTATTAGTTAAAACCATTACTAAAGCTAGCCAGAATCCTATCGTGATAGTTAAGCGAGAAGACTTTTTGAGAAAGGAATTTAAAGGCAGTGACTATTTAGAGCAAATCATTAGTGATGGACCTCAAAGTGTCTTTACGACAAAAGCATTGAGAAAAAGAGCAGATAAGATTATCAACAAGGCCACTAATAAGACCTCTTTTGTTTCATTTGTGACAGGTATTCCTTCTAATCCTGTTATAGCAGTAGCAGCAGGAGGAGGCGATATAGCACAATACTTCGGCTTTGCCTTAAATCTCTCTCAACAAATTGCTTACTTATTTGGTGAAGATGAGTTATTCAATGGTGATATTGAAAACTTACCAGAAGAAGCCAGAATTAGAATTATTGCCTATCTAGGCGTCATGTTTGGTGCAAGTGGTTCAGCACTTCTCATTTCTAATGTTTCCAAAGTAGCTGGTAAGAATATTGGGATGAGAGTTACGCAAAAGGCTTTAACAAAAACAGCTTGGTATCCTTTGGTAAAAAAAATTGGTGCCACACTAGGCTATAAAATCACCAAACAATCTGTGGGAAAAACGGTGACAAAAACAGTCCCTATATTTGGTGGGATTGTTTCTGGTGGTCTAACATATCTCACATTTAAACCAATGGGTGGTCGTTTGGCAGATGTCTTTGTGGATATTGCCAATGGAGATATAGTAGATGATTATGATGAAATAAACGAACTAAACGATCAGTTTAAAGAAAGCTGTAACGACATTATTGATATAGTATAATACTGATGAAATGTGAACACGAGGATTGATAGAAATGCTATCAATCCTCGTGTTTTTATTAATATGCTAGTGGTAATTTTGTTAAAAAGAGAATACAAAAAAAGTTTTTCTATACAATCCCTCTCCCATCTTGTGCTATAATAGCAGTCACAAAGGAGTGGTCGATATGAGTGAACATCGCATGGAAAAAACAGCATTGATCTTGGAGGGTGGCGGGATGCGTGCCACTTACTCCGCAGGTATCTTGGCAGTGCTCATTGAAAAAGGCTTGTGGTTTCCATACATTACTGGTATCAGCGCTGGAACGACTTTATTGGTCAACTATGTGCTGCGTGATGTGCCACGCTTGCGTGCCAGCTTCATTGATGCGGCAAAGGACCCAAACTTTGCAGGGATGAAGCATTTTATCAAGGGGCATGGGTTTTTTAATGCACACTATATGTATGAAGAAATGATTTATGACGATGGGGCCTTGGCGGTGGATTGGCAGGCTTGGGAAAAAAGCGATGTGGAAATCTGCATTGGGGCCTACAACCAAGACAAAGGTACCATGAAATATTGGCATCGTGATGAGGTAAAGAGCTTGCGTGACTTGGGGCGCATTTGTCGTGCGTCATCGTCCTTGCCGATTTTGATGCCACCCACCTATATTGACGGCGAAGGCTATGTGGACGGTGGCGTGGTGGACAGCTTTGGGATAGAAGAGGCGAAGCGAGATGGCTATGAGAAATTTGTCATTATTCCAACCCACACCCGAGGCTTTCGCCGTGAGCCAGCCAAGGAAAATCTGGTCTACAAGAAAATTCTGCGTCATCATCCAAAGGTGTATGAGGCGATGATGGCACGTTCTCTACACTACAATGCAGCGATGGCTGAGATTGAACGCTTAGAAAGCACTGGTCAGGCGCTGGTGCTTTATCCAGAGGCGATGCCCCTCACTCGTACGGAGCGTGATGAGGCGGCGCTGATTGCTGGCTACAATGCTGGCAAGTTGCAGGCAGAAAAATCCTTTGACGAGTGGTTTCCTTCATTGGCAGAATAAGAGCGCAACGCTCCTAAAGACAGTTGTCTTTGGGAGCGCTTTTTTTGTGGATGGAGGGTACAAAAGGTGGTTTTAAATTGTAAAAAAGTGATGATTTTTCAGACAACTTTATCACTAATCCAATAATTTATTGATTAAAGTAAAATATGAGATGGTCAAAAGTTTTAATTGAAATCCAAAGAAATACAAAAGTTTTCCCCAGAAAACAGTGGAAAACTCCCTTGGAACGGGGGAAAACTCTTGAAAAGTGGCTTTCTAAGGTGTGGATATGTGGATATCTCTTGTGCACAACTTTCTGGGGCATTGTGGATATATATAATAAAAATAACAACTATTGAATAGATTGGATGAAAATGAAAGTGAAAAGGTTGAAATATTGAACACTTCCCTTTATTATAGAAGTAATCCCCTTTAGACAGGGGATTCATCCATCCAAATGTAGGTAGAAATTGTAGAACGGAGGAATGAAGGATGAATAAAAAATGGATTGCTGGGGTGTTACTCGGCGCAATGGTGACATTGGCAGGTTGTGGGGCTGGTGGCAATGCCAATAATGGCAGTGCATCAGCAGAAAAAAGCGATAAGCTCCAAGTTGGGGTGATTCAGTTGGCCAGTCATGTGGCGCTTGACCAAGCGCACAAAGGCTTTGAAGATGGTTTGGCTGCCAATGGCTTAGAAATTGGTAAGGACGTGGAAATTGATTTCCAAAACGCCCAAGGGGACCAATCCAATTTGGACACCATTACCAAAAAATTTGCCAGTGACAAGAAGGACTTGGTGTGTGCGATTGCCACGCCTGCAGCAGTGCAAATGGCAAGTGCCAGCAAGGAAATTCCGATTGTCGGCACTGCAATCACCGATTATGAAGCGGCGAAGTTGGTGAAATCCAACGAGAAGCCAGAAGGCAACGTGACTGGTACCAGTGATATGAACCCTATTGCCGAACAAGTGGCATTGATTAAAAAGATGGTACCTGATGTAAAAACCGTAGGGATGATTTATTCATCAGCAGAAGAAAATTCACGTATCCAATCTGAACTATTTACAGCAGAATGCAAAAAAGCAGGCATTGAGGTGGAATCCACCACTGTTTCTAATGTCAACGAGATCCAACAAGCGGCAACCAACTTGGTGGGCAAGAAATTAGATGCAGTTTATGTGCCAACAGACAATTTGCTTTCTACTGCTATTGCAAACTTATGTGGTATTACCAATGCCAAAAAATTGCCTGTCTTTGTTGGTGAAGTGGGCGAGCTCAATGGCGGCGGCTTGGCAACAGTGAGCGTTGATTACTACGAGCTTGGCAAGCAAGCAGGGGCGATGGCTGCAAAAATCCTCAAGGGTGAAGCAAAGCCTGCCGATATGCCTGTAGAAATGCCAGCAGTGACAGCCACTGCTGTTAATAAAATCGCTGTGGATGCCATTGGCTTAGAAGTGCCAAGCGATTTAAAAGATTTTGTGAAGGAATATAAGCCTGAAAAGAAATAAACAGGCATAAGCGAAGGATTGCCCCTGGTGTAATCCTTCGTTTTGTTGTCTGATATGAGATTAAACTCGACATACAGGAGGATTTTGCAATGGAATTGGTAATATCGACCGTTGCCCAAGGGCTGTTGTGGTCTTTGCTTGCCATCGGTGTATTTTTGACATTTCGTATTTTAGATGTGGCAGATTTGACAGTAGAAGGCACCTACCCACTTGGTGGTGCGTTGGCAGTGGTGGCCATTGAAAATGGGCATTCTCCCTTTATGAGTATCGTGATGGCGTGCATTGGTGGAATGATTGCTGGGGCAGTCACTGGGCTGTTGCACACCAAGCTCAAAATTCCAGCATTGTTGGCAGGGATTTTGACAATGATTGGCCTTTACTCTGTCAACCTTCGTATCATGGGGCAGGCAACGGTGTCTATCTTGGGGATGGATACGGTGTATACCTTCTTTGAACAGATAGGCGCCGACAAAAATATATCTACCTTGGTGGTGGGCATCATTGGGGCTGTGGTCATCTGGATTTTCTGCTACACCTTCTTTGGGACAGAAATTGGTGCGGCGATTCGTGCCACCGGGGACAATCCACAAATGATTCGTGCCCAAGGGGTCAATACCGATTACATGATTATCCTCGGCTTGG
This sequence comes from uncultured Peptococcaceae bacterium, assembly GCA_947254645.1. Lineage (GTDB taxonomy): Bacteria > Bacillota > Peptococcia > Peptococcales > Peptococcaceae > UMGS1590. The sequence continues at coordinate 77,872 of CAMYDW010000002.1, forward strand.
TGCTTTCAAATGGGATGGTGGCCATCACTGGCGCCCTCATTTCTGAATCCAACGGCTTTGCCGATGTCGGCATGGGCACAGGGACCATCGTCATTGGCTTGGCGAGTGTGATTATTGGGGAAGTGCTCTTTGGCAACCGCAGCTTCAAAAACTGGTTGACAAGTGTGGTGCTTGGCTCTGTGATTTACCGTGGCGTTGTGGCCTTGGTGCTCTGGCTCGGTATGAATCCAAATGACTTGAAATTATTGACTGCTATCATTGTTGCCTTTGCCTTGGCGTTGCCAATGCTCAAAGCAAAAGCGCAACAAATGCGTGCTGGTCGCTAGGAGGGCAAGAGATGTTAGATATTCGTGGTATTGAAAAAACCTTTAATCCAGGAAGTGTCAACGAAAAGCGTGCCCTCAATGGCTTGAGCCTCCACCTGGAGGAAGGAGACTTTGTGACAGTGATTGGCGGCAATGGTGCTGGTAAATCAACAATGTTGAATGCCATTGCAGGTGTTTTTTTAGTTGACAAAGGCGAAATATACATCAATAATAGTAATGTGACGAAATTGCCAGAACACAAGCGTGCGTCCTTTATTGGGCGTGTGTTTCAAGACCCTATGATGGGGACCTGTGCAAATATGCAAATCGAGGAAAACCTCGCCATGGCATCCCGCCGTGGGGAGCGTGTGGGGCTTCGTTGGAGTGCCAAGAGCAAGGAAAGAGCGTTCTTTAAAGAGCGTTTGTCTATGCTTGAGCTTGGGCTTGAGGACCGCCTGACAGCAAGAGTAGGACTTTTGAGTGGTGGACAGCGCCAAGCGTTGACCCTTCTCATGGCAACCTTAAAGCGTCCAGACCTCTTGCTTTTAGACGAGCATACCGCAGCGCTGGACCCTAAAACAGCGGCCAAGGTGCTCGATTTGACACGCAAAATTGTCGAAAAAGAACGTCTGACCACCTTGATGATCACCCACAATATGCGTGATGCGATTACCTATGGCAATCGTTTGGTGATGCTCAATGCAGGGCGTGTGGTAGTGGATATCAGAAAAAGCGATTATCCAAACCTATCTGTTGGCGATTTATTGGAAATGTTTGAAAAGGCTAGTGGTAACGGCGTGTTAAGCGACGGGCTGCTCCTTTCTTAATAAAAAAATTTATGAGGTGAACAAACAAAATGATCGTATTAGTCATGAATAGTGGGAGCTCTTCTTTGAAGTTCCAGCTTATCAACATGGAAAACGGCGATGTAATGTCTAAAGGCTTGGTAGAACGTATCGGCATGGGCACCACTGCTGGTTTCGAAGTAAAAGCAAAGGGTCAAAAATTAGCAAAAGATGTACAAGCTGACGACCACAAACAAGCAGTAGCATTGGTGGTTGATGCATTGACCACTGGCGACCTCGCTGTTGTTGAAAACTTAAAGGAAATCGGTGCTATTGGGCATCGTATCGTACAAGGTGGGGATGTATTCCCTAAAGCAGCTGTTGTAGACCAATGGGTAAAAGACCAAGTGGCTTATTTTGGCGCAATGGCTCCACTCCACAACCCTGCAGCACTTGCTGGTATTGAAGCTTGTGAAGCAAACATGCCTGGCATTCCAATGGTTTGCGTATTCGATACTTCCTATCATCAAACCATGGATCCAGCACACTTCATGTATGCTATTCCTTATGAAGATTATGAAGCACTCAAAGTACGTCGTTATGGTGCACACGGTACCAGCCATAAATATGTGGCTCGTGAAGCAGCAAAACAACTTGGCAAAAACGTAGAAGACCTCAAAATCATCACCTGCCACCTCGGCAACGGCGCTTCTGTTTCTGCTATCAAAGAAGGTAAAATTATCGACACCTCCATGGGCTTTACCCCACTTGAAGGTCTTGTAATGGGTACCCGTACTGGGGACATTGACCCAGCTGCTGTTCTTTACATCATGAAGAACAAAGGCTTCACCCCAGAAGAAATGGACACCTATGTCAACAAGAAGAGTGGTCTTCTTGGCGTAAGTGGCCTTTCTAACGACTTCCGTGACATCGAAGGTGCAATGGATGAAGGCAACGAACGTGCACAACTCGCTTATGATATGTTTGTTCTCCGTGTTAAAAAATACATCGGTGCATACGCTGCTGAATTAAATGGCTTCGATGCATTGGTATTCACTGCTGGTATCGGTGAAAACGATGACCGTGTACGTGCAAGCATCTGCGCTGACATGGACGGTCTTGGTGTAGCAATCGATGAAAGCAAAAACGCTGGCAAACGTGGCGAGCTTTGCAACATCTCTGCTGAAGGCGCTCAAGTAGCAACCTTCATTATCCCAACCAACGAAGAATATGCCATCGCTCAAGAAACCCTTGAAGCAATCGCAGAAGCAAAGTAATTTATTTTAGATAATCAAAAAGCCTTGTCCCCGAGGGACAAGGCTTTTTTTGTTGCTTTAAGCAAGTAAGGTGTCGAGCCATGGCATGGCATGACTGTAATCTTTAAAGTGGACATCGGCTATGGCACGAATGGCGTTGTTTTCTTCTTCGCTATGGAAGGGGTCGATGATGGCAGCGATAGGGTAGTTGGCATTTTTGGCTGTTTTGATTGGGCCGAGGGAATCTTCAAAAACCCAGGTGTTTTCTGCTGGAGTGCCGAGGCGTTCACGGCCCATTTCAAAGATGGTCGGCTCTTCCTTGCTCAACTGTAGGTTGTAGCCACAGTATAGGTCGGCAAAGTAACGGCGGATGCCAGTGCGTTCTAAGAGGGCATTGGCAAGCTGACAATCGTTGTTGGTCACGAGCACCATTGGAATATTGTGGGCATGGAGCTTCTCAATAAAATGGGTGGTGCCAGCTTTGAGTGGGGCTTCATGGGTGTACATGCGTGCAGCCATTTGGCGCCAATCGTGGCAGATTTGCGCCACAGAGAGGGGAAGCTGGAAACGCTCCTTGATAAAGCTGGCAGATTCGACCATGGTCTTAGAGAGAATCACATCACGGTAGTCAGAATCCACGTGCTCATGGCCCTGTAAACGCAGATAGTTGGGAACGAGCTTGGTCCAATGGCGAATGGTATCTGCGAGGGTACCATCCATATCAAAAATAGCGCCTTTTATCATAATTTACCTCCTTCATGGCAACGAATGGTGATATCGGTATCGAGCTGGTTGGGGGTGATGAGAGAGAGGGCATCCATCATCAAGGTGCGGAAGGTGCCGGTGCCTGTTGGGGTGCCAGTGTGGGCGAGGGCTTCATCCCCTGCCACGCACATCATGGCAATGGCTGCCGCAGAGGCTTCTAGTGGGTTGTCTGGGGAAGCCGCCACAAAGGCCGCCAAAATACCTGTGAGGGTACAGCCTGTGCCAGTGACACGGGTCATGATTTCATTGCCCCCATGGACAGTGAGCACTGTGGTGCCATCGGTGATGATGTCCACCTCGCCGCTGATGGCGATAATGGTGTGGTGGGTGATGGCAAGCTCTTTGGCCATGGCGATGGCTTGCTCAAAACCTTCCTTGGTGGCAAGGTCGCTTGTGGAAGCATCGACACCACCTGCATCGGTGGCAAGGCCTGCCAAGGCACGCAGCTCGCTGATGTTGCCACGAATGGCAGTGAGCTGACAGCTAGTGAGCAGGTCGGCAAGGACCTCTTGACGCAAGGGCGAAGCCCCTAGCCCCACAGGGTCGAGAATGACTGGCTTCTTTAAACGATTGGCACAGTGGGCGCCACGGCGCATGGCAGTGCGTTGCTCCTCATTCATCGCACCGAGGTTGATGAGCAGGGCATCGGCGCCACTCACAAAGGCCTCGATTTCATCAGGCACACTCGCCATCACAGGGCGTGCATCAATGGCCAGCAAGCCATTGGCCACGTCATTGACAGAAACAATATTCGTAATACAGTCCACCAACGGATGTTGGTCTTTCACTGCTTGTAAGTACGTTGAAAACACAATCAAACTTCCTTTCTAAAAGAACGGTCTTTTCTATTGTAAAGGCTTTGCCTGAAATTGACTAGACCTTTTTCCCTGGGGAATACTTGCAAGGGAAGAAAGGGTAGCGTACAATATAAGATATAGATAATATTGGAAGCGGAGGTTGGTTGCAGTGACCCGTGATGAAGAACAACATTATTTAGAAACATTATCCTTAATTGCCCAAGCCATTGCACAAATGTTTGGGGACCATTGTGAGGTCTGCGTGTCTGACCTCGACCATCCAGATGAAGCGGTGCTCTATATTTACAATGGGCACGTCACAGGGCGCAATGTGGGGGCGCCGTTGATTGCAGAGGCAGAGCATCGTGTGAATGATACCAATGAGAACGTTTTTGTGAATTATCGCAAAACCATTCGTGCCAATGGCCCAACCATCAAGTCCTCTACCATTGTGCGCAAAATCGGTGGACGCACCATCTCTTTTTGCATCAACTATGATTGCACCGCCTTGGAAAAGGTGCAGGACACCCTCAATCAATTCATGTCGATGACCTCACGCCAAGAGCAAATGGATATTTTGGGCATCAACGAGCCGACCACCCTACAATCCATCATCGACAAGAGTGTGCAAGGTCGCAATAAGCCTGTCAGCGCCTTCAAAAAAGCCGACCGTCTGGCTATCGTCCAAGACCTTGACGAAAAAGGTATCCTACAAATTCAAAACAGCGTGCGCCTCATCGCCGAAGCCTTGGAGGTATCTCGCTTTAGCATCTACAATTATATCAAAGAAGTACGTGGCGAAGAATAGCGTGAAGCACCCAGTCAAATGGGTGCTTATTCGTGCGAAAACTGGCAAAATAGACCCTGATGGCAACTATATCTATCAATGCAAGTGGCAGGACAAAGACCATGTGATGCTTCAAGGCCACACCATTGACGTGCGAACAGGCTATTTTGATTATCGAGAGACGTATTTAAAGGACATAAAAAAACCGCTCCCCATCTAAGGGAGCGGTTTTTTATGCTTAGTTTAATTCTACAACCCAGCCACGGGTGTCTGGAAGGCGACCAGTTTGGATGCCAGTGAGCTCGTTGTAGAGGCGATGGCTAATGGAAGCATCGTCATAGCTTGAAGTGGCAACGATGTCTTGGCCATCATAGTTGAGCTTTTGTACTGGAGAGATGACAGCAGCAGTGCCTGTGCCGAAGATTTCTTCGAGGGTGCCGTTGTCCCCTGCATCCATGATTTCTTGGAGGGCAAGACGTTTTTCTTCTACAGGAACGCCCCATTCTCTCAATACTTCGAGCATAGAAGCACGGGTGACCCCAGGAAGAATAGAGCCATTGAGGGCTGGGGTGACAACAGTGCCGTTGACCTTGAACATGATGTTCATAGCGCCCACTTCTTCGATGTAGGCACGGTCAACACCATCAAGCCACAACACTTGGGAATAGCCCTTGCGTTCTGCTTCGGTGGCAGCGAGGATGCTTGCGGCATAGTTGCCCATGGTTTTTGCTTCGCCAATCCCACCACGTACCGCACGCACATAGTCTTTTTCAACCATGATGTCGATTGGCTCTAGGCCGTTTTTGTAGTAAGGGCCAGATGGGCTCAAAATGATGATGAATTGATAATTCTTCGCAGAATGCACCCCGAGGGTTGCTTCAGTAGCAATCATGTATGGACGAATGTAGAGAGAGGTGTCTTTTTCAGTAGGAATCCACTCTTGTTCCACAAGGACAAGCTCTTTGACTGCTTGAACAAAATCTTCTTCAGGAATGGTTGGCATATCCAAGCGGCGTGCAGACTTGTTAAAGCGTGCAGCGTTTTTATCTGGACGGAAGAGACGAATTTTGCCATCTTCTGCTTTGTATGCCTTGAGTCCTTCAAAAATCCCTTGTCCATAATGGAAGGCAACAGTAGATGGGGCATAAGGCAAGGTATCATGTGGAATGATACGTGCATCGTGCCAGCCTTGTCCTTCGGTATATTCCATAATGAAAAGGTGATCGGTAAAAATTTTGCCGAAAGAGGTGACCTTTTCAGGGATTTGTTTTGGATTTTGTGTTTTTTGTACGGTGATTTCCATACGAATTGCTCCTTTACTTCAAAATTTGAAAATGTATAAATAAGATTATGCTTGTTCGTCAAAAACTTCCATGGTTACGCCAGTATCTACCTTGCGGCGTGGGAGGAAGGAGAACAACACTGCCAATACGATGGCAGGAATGAGCCAACCAAGACCAAAGCCAGCAAGTGGGAGGGTTTTCCCAAAAGCAACGAGGCTATCAATCCAAGCTGCTTGAATGCCAAGGGCACCAACAGTGGAGAGGGCATCAATGATACTAACAAGGAAAGCACCAGCAACAGCGCCGATGTAAGCATTTTTGTTTGGAATGAAACGGTCAAAGATGTTGCAGATGATGAGTGCCATGAGCACAGGATAGAGCAAGAACAGGAATGGGACTGCCAAGTTGATGATGCCTGTTACGCCGAGGGAGGAGATAATCCAAGAAGCCACAACGGTGATGATAACAACCAACTTGTAGGATAATTTGCCATGGCTCAATTCGCTGAAGTATTCCCCACAGGTTACTGCCAAGCCGACAGCAGTGGTCAAGCAAGCGAGGGAAATAGCGAGAGACAAGCAGTAAGCACCAATGCTGCCCAATAATCTGCCAGTCATGCCGATAAGCAATTCTGGACGAGAGACGTCAGCAGGGAAGGCAGAAGTAGAACCAGCGCCACCAAAGGTCAAGCCGATGTAAACAATCGCCAAGCCAATAGAAGCAATCAGCCCAGCCTTGATGGTCATGGAAAGCTGTTCCTCGCGGATGTTGTAGCCACGGGCAACAATACTAGAAAGAGCGACCCCAGCAAACATGGTTGCTGCCAAAGCGTCCATGGTTTGGTAGCCTTCAGTGAACCCGCCAGCAAAGTTGTAGGTAGGGTCAAGTGGCGCACCAGGGGTGCCAACAGGATGTACAAAGCTTGCGATGACAATGGCCAACAAGGTGACAATCAAGAATGGTGTCAAGAATTTGCCGAGGGTATCGACAACCTTGGAATTGTTGATAGAAATGAGGAGCACCACAAGGAAGAACACAGTGGTGGTCACAGTGAGAGGAACATTTGGTGCAATAGAAGCCACACCAACCTCATGAGTGGTTGCAGCAGTACGTGGAATAGCGAACATTGGCCCAATAGATAATACAACGATAATACCGAGCAAACGGCCAAATGGACGTCCAACGTGACGTGCGAGGGTCATAATGGTCCCACCAGAACGAATGGTGGCATACACCCCTAAGAATGGTAGCCCAACCCCTGTGAGAATGAAGCCAGCCAAAACAGGTACCCAGTTTTCGCCAGAATGTAAGCCAAGATATGGAGGGAAAATGAGGTTGCCTGCCCCTAAAAACATTGAGAACAATGCAAAACCAACAACGATTAAATCTTTTGTTTTACGATCCATGTAAACACTTCCTTTTAAAAAATAGTTTTGACGCTCATTCTATAAGAAGGAAGGCCCCCTTTTTTGGCGTCCTTCACAGGTGAACGAACAGTACAGCAAGTATAACGTATGGTCTACATAAATGCAATGAGTGAATGCTTATGCAATTAAAACTGTTATATAATGAAATGAAACAGAAGTGCGTAACTATGCAAAAAATTGAAAGAATCCCCTCAAAACGCATAGAAGCCATTCATGAGAAAAGGCGATAATAGCCGTATTAATAGGGTATCGAGCAAATAATAAGTGTATTATAACAGAACAAAAGGCAGTGCTATAACAGAAGAAATGAGCGTATAAATATTCATAGATAAATCTTTCTTATGTTTTTGAATTTAAGCAGATTTTTCTTGCCCTTGAATCGATTTAAAGACTTCGCTATACTAGGACTATTGATGAAAAGTGAGGAATAATCATGATTGATATTAAAGAAGCGGCTCTGCATTTTTTTGATGCCAACAGCATCAGCGAGGTCTATTCCACCACCCCCCTAAATCTCAACAAGAGTATGCTCTACAGCTACCTCGAGCATCATTTGGCAAGAGGCCTCAAGGACCCGTCCGCCTGCCAAGCGCAGTTTGATGGCATGAGCCCTGTGCCCGACAAGGTGAGCGCCCTGCTCAATGGTGAGCAGACCTTTTTGGATTTTTCAAAATGGATGGCAGAGCTGATTTTTAGTGAAATCAAAAATACCGACAGCGAAAACAGCTACGACTTCATTGCCTGCCGTTTTTCAGATGGCCTCAATAAGTATGTGGCTTTTCTAGTGATTGCAGGCAAGGATGGCTTTATCCACCATGTTGACCACGATGACCAAGGAAATCCATCGACCACCATCACCGTTCAGCATGCCCTCATGCCACAGCCGACCCAGCGCGTCAAGGGCTATGCCTTTATCAATGAAAGGGACCTCGGTATTCGCATGGTAGACGTGAAGCTCAAGGGGATAGATGGTAACACCCAGCTCTTTGAAGAGGTGGTGCTCGGATGCTATCCAGAATTGTCCAGTCGCCAAGCCTACAAGGAAATTCGCCAAGTGACTCTCGCAGTGGCAGACACCTACAGCCAAGACCCTGTGGAAGCCATGGCACGTGCCAAGGAATACGTTGCCAAAAATGCCGAGCAAAGCGACACCATCTCCACTCGCGCCCTAGCAGAGAAAGCCTTCCCAAACAATGCCCAGATGCAATCAAGCTTTATGGGGGAAGTCACCCTGCGCAACATGAGCGAAACCCTCGGCTTGGAGCGTGACTTTGCCATCAAGCAAACCAGCATGCACAAGCTAGAAACCGATGCAGGTGTCGTCCTCAATATCCCTGCTACCATCTACAACGACAAGGACTACGTTGATATCCATGTCGAAGGAGATGGCACCACCACCATCACCCTAAAAAACATCGGCCAATTGACCAGTAAATAAAAAAAGAATGAGCAGCCATGCTCATTCTTTTTTTGTGCTGATTGGTGGGGTATTGCTATAGGAGGAGGGCATTTTTCTATGCGTGTCGGCTTTTGAGGAAGATGATGAGGGAAGCAGTGATGATGGTGATGTAGCCGAGGAAGCTCCAGAGGTCGGGAATTTCGCCAAAGACCACAAAGCCCATGAGGGTGGAGAAGATAATTTGTGTATAATCATAGATAGAGATTTCTTTTGCTGGGGCATATTTGTAGGCGGCGGTGATGGTGAATTGTCCGCCTGTGGCAGCGAGGCCTGCACCGAGGAGCATGAGAAGCTGGATGGGCGAAATAGGGTCGTGATACCAAAAAATCATCAGGGGCACCATGGCAAGACAGCTAAAACTTGAAAAGCAAAAGACAATCACTGCCCCGTTGACCCCACGAGCGCCGAGGAGCCGCACCATGGTGTAGGCAAGCCCAGCGCAAACGCCACCGAGAACAGCAATCCACATGGCAGTGGGGTTGCCACTATTAAAACCTGGCTTGACGACAAAGATGGCGCCGAGCATGGCGAGCATGAGGCAGGCAACCTGATGCTTCTTGGGAATTTCCTTGAGCAAGAGCACCGAAAAAATAATTGTGGCAAAGGGCGAGAGCTTGTTGAGAATGCTGGCATCGGCTACCATGATGTGGCTGACGGCATAAAAGTTTCCCAAGATGCCGATGGTGCCAGCAGTGACACGCACGAGCATCGGCAGATAATTGCCTTTGCCGATGCGCAGTGGGGTTTTGGTGCGAAGGAGGATAAAGGTTGCCACAAGCATGGCAATAAAGTTGCGAAAAAAGCTTTTTTCCACTGCGGGCAAGTCCCCAGAAAGCTTGACAAAAATACCCATTAAGGCGAAGCAAAAGGCAGAGGCGATGATGAGGAGAATGCCTTTATTTTTTTGAGATAAATTGCTGGTGTTCATGATTTCTCTTCTTTCTTTATGAAAATCACTGCCCAAGGGGCAACGTCTTTTAGTATAGCACATGCTACCAGGAAGGTAAAAAGGAGACGCTTATGAAATATTTACAACAAAATGAGGACTTTGAAACCATGCTTGCAACGTACCCTGTGCTGATTGTCAATTATGGTGTGGAAACCTGTGGCACCTGTCATGCCTTGGCTCACCGTGTCGATGCATGGCTGGAAAAGCACCCTAAGGCGCAAGGGGTCTATGTGGATATTGCTGCCCATCCAGCCATTGGGGCACAACGGCAGATTTTATCGGCGCCAACGGTGCAGGTTTATTTGAATGGCACCTGCGTCATCGAAAAGGCAGGCTATTTCAGCATGGACGAGGTGTTGGCCAAAACGGCACACCTCATGGCCTTGGCCTTTGAGGAAGGCTGATTTTGATTGACGCATGGGAAGGGGCGTGTTATGATAATGATATCAAAATGATATCAAACAAAGGAGTGAACGAAGATGGAAAAACAATTTCAGTCGACTATTACTGAAATAGAGATGAAGGCATTGAACGGATTCTTGATGCTTTTGGTAGAAGGGATATTGATTATTGGGGGCTTGTTCTGTGGCTTGTCAGGAATTGGCAATACCAAAGTGCTACTGATTATTCTTGGGGTATTGCTCTTGGTGGCAGCAGTAGGGATTTTGCCAGGCTTTGCCATTATCAAGCCAAATGAAGCACGCGTATTGACCCTGTTTGGGAAATATGTTGGGACCCTCAAAGGCGAAGGCTTTTATTGGTACAACCCATTTTGCGTGCCAGTGCTTACCAATGGCCGCCGCAAGATGTCTCTCAAGGCGATGACCTTGGAAAACGGACAACAAAAAATCAATGATGCCCTTGGCAATCCCATTATCATTGGCATTGTCGTGGTATGGCGTGTCAGCAATACTGCAAAGGCGGCTTTTGATGTGGACAACTATGTGAGCTATCTTTCTACCCAATGTGACTCTGCCCTTCGTAGCATTGTGCGCCAATATCCTTATGATGGCTTCAACAACGATGCTGAAAAATCCTTACAAGGCTCTAGCCAAGAAGTGGCAGAACGCTTGAAAAACGAAATTCAAGCAAAGGTGCACTTGGCAGGCTTGGAAATCATCGAGGCTCGTATCACCCACTTGGCCTATGCACCCGAAATCGCTTCTGCGATGTTGCAACGTCAACAAGCAGCTGCTATCATTGATGCCAGAGCCATGATTGTCGATGGGGCAGTGGGCATGGTGGACATGGCACTCAAGGAAATTGAAAAGAGTGACATCCTCGACTTAGACGATGAACGCAAGGCGGCAATGATTAGCAATCTCCTGGTGGTGCTTTGTGCCAACCACGATCCACAACCAGTGGTCAATAGCGGCAGCTTGTATTAAGGAGGATGCCTGATGGCAAAGAAATTATTTCCTCTTGGCAAGGTAGGCTACAAGAACACAAAACAAGCCAAGGACGATGAAGTGCTTCAAGAGCTGCAAGAGGCGTGGCCAAGTCGCTTAGAGTTTAGTCCGTTGGAGATTATTTTAAATGCCATAGCCGTTCTTTTCATGCTAGGGACCGTTATTTGGGCATTGGCGTCTTATTCGTCCTTGTCAGCAGAAATCCCAATGCATTATGATATTCATGGACAGGTGGACGATTATGGTAGCAAAACAAACATTTTTATACTGCTTGCCTTTGATGTGTTGTGCGTGGCAGGGATGGCGGCATGCAGTATCTTCCCACGCACCTTTAATATCCCTGTGATGTTTTTGAAAAAGCGTACCATTGATGAAATCTTACATGCCACACGTCTTTATCTTGGCGTGACCAATATGGGCACAGCGATGATTTTCTTTTATCTCACTGCTTGTATCATTATGGGGTGGCAGCTTTCCACAGGAATTATGATGGGCTTATTGGCGCTGATTTTATTGCCAATGGTGCCCTACTTTATCTATCTCTCAAGATAATACAAAAAAAGGAGGCTATGATGGCGGAGTCGAAAACCAAATCCAGAAAACAAATCGTACTGCGCCTCTCTCCAGAGTTATATGAGGCACTGAATAAGTGGGCAGACGATGAGTTTCGTTCAGTCAATGGACAAATTGAATATCTTCTCACAGATGCCTTGCGAAAAGCAGGACGCAGCAAAGAGGACGACAAATAAAAAGCAGATGCCTAAGGCATCTGCTTTTTTGTGGCTCTTTTACAAAGAAAAAGTACAAAAGAATATGATACGCTTATTTCGTTATAAATGACGCCTCAACCATTGACATAAGATGATTTAATGATTATAATAAAATAAAAGAATAAACAACTGGAAGGATGAGAAAGATGCTAAAGGACAATATTTTCATTGAATTTATTATCTCTATCTTATTAATCGTTGGTTCTATTGTTATTATAGACAACAGTATGGTGGTCTTATGTGTAATCGTCGGGATTTCTCTTTTCTTTCTGATTCGAATCCTGTATACACTAAAGGATATTTTAGATTTGCTTAGAAAGCAACGAAGATAGCCCCCGGCACTGAGGGCCTTGGCCTTTGGTGTTTATATAAAAAAAGAAGGTATCGCATACTGCGCGATACCTTCTTTTTTTATATAACGATGATATTATTCCTTGTCCTTCAAGCCATCAATGGTGCCTTCGACAACATCTTTGGCATCTTCAATACCATCCTTAATTTTAGCCTTGAGATTTTCAACTTTTCCTTCAGATTCTAATTTTTTGTCATCTAAGAGCTTGCCAGCGTTTTCTTTGATAAAGCCTTCTGCTTGGTCAAGCTTGTTGTTTAATTTTTCGTCTGTCATACATTTTCCTTCTTTCTACAAAAAACGATTATTTTCTTTTACCAAAGATAAATGAAACCACTATGACGACAATAACTGCCCCGAGAATAGATGGAACGAGCGCCATGCCTGCAAGGGTAGGACCCCAATAGCCGAATAAGGATTGCCCGACGGAAGAACCAATCAACCCAGCAAGAATATTTGCAATCCAACCCATGGATTCACCTTTACTTGTAATAGCACCTGCAATAGCACCAATAATAGCACCTACGATTAATGACCAAATCATTTTTTTACAGCTCCTTTTTTTAATAGCTTCTGAAAGTCAATATTTATAAAATATAAAAGCTCGTTCATTTCTTTTAAAACAGTTCATTGTGCAATGGCCATTTTGCAATGAATATTTGTTGCTTGTATTATGTTTATAAACACCAGTGAAAAAAAATAAACATCATTGTTCAATAAATTTCCAAAAATAATAGAGGGAAAGCGCTGTAACAGGCGCTGTTGACACGAAAAAATAATAAAAAAATAAAGCGGCCTATTCAGGTCGCTTTATTTACACAGTATAAAAAATCACACGGGTGATTTTTTAATCTTCTATGGTATAAGGGGTACGTGTTGGACGTGCCCCTGGCAAGGGCGAAAAGCCACCGTAGTCAAGGGCAAAGAGGTTTTCTAAGTCGTCCATGGTGAGCTTGGAAATCACATTTTCTTCCGAGGTAATGACAGCGTCGGAAAGCTGCTGCTTCTTTTCCTTGAGCTTGAGGATTTTTTCCTCGATAGTGTCCTTGACAATCAGACGAATGACATTGACGCTTTTCTTTTGCCCAATGCGGTGGGTACGGTCGGTGGCTTGGTTTTCCACGCTTTGGTTCCACCATGGGTCAAAGTGAATCACGGTGTCGGCGCTGGTGAGATTGAGGCCAACGCCCCCTGCTTTGAGGGAAATCAGGAACACAGGAATTTTTTCGTCATTGAATTGGTTGACCAAGGTCATGCGGTCCTTGCTCTTGGTTTGCCCAGTGAGCATGAGGTACGGAATGCCACGCTTTTCCAGCTCTGGGGCGATGAGATGAAGCACCGAGGTGAATTGGCTAAAGACAAGCATTTGGCTGCCAGCGGCGATACGGTCTTCAATCACCGACAGACACAGGCTAAGCTTGGCAGAAGGCTTATCAAAGCCAGAAAGAAAGAGGGATGGTGAGCAGCACACCTGACGCAGACGCATCAGCAGGGTGAGCACACGAATGCGTGCTTGTCCCACAGGCCCATCGGCAATTTCTTCGATAAAGGCCTTGTGGCTCAAGGCCAGCTGGGTGTGGTAGATGTGCTTTTCTTCTTCGCTAAGGTTGGCATACAGCACGGTATCAATTTTATCTGGCAGCTCTGTTAGGACATCGGTTTTCACACGACGCAAAATGAAAGGCGCAATCTGTGCTTTGAGCTGCTCTAAGCGTGCGGTGTCCTCATAGCGGGTGATAGGTACCTCATAGGTATTGCGAAACTCTCGCCAGCTGTGCAAATACCCAGGCATACAGAAATCCATGATGCTCCAAAGGTCGGCGAGGGAGTTTTCAATCGGGGTCCCTGTCAAGGAAAAATGATGGCGGCCATGGAGATTCTTGAGGCTCTTGGTATTTTGGGTGTAGCTGTTTTTGATATATTGTCCTTCGTCAGAGATGATATTGTCGAAGGTGTATTGATCATACAAGGCGCTGTCTCGGCGCAAGGTGGCATAAGAGGTGAGTAAGATTATGCCTTCTGGAATATCTGTGAGGAGGGCCGCACGCTCTTTTTTGGTGCCACTGACAATGGCAAACTTTAAGCTTGGGGCAAATTGCACCAATTCTGATTCCCAGTTGTACAGCAAGGACGTTGGCATGACGATGATGGAGCGTGCCTTGGGATTTTCCTCGTGCTGATGCAGGAGGTAGGCAATGGTTTGTAAGGTTTTCCCCAAGCCCATGTCATCGGCAAGAATGCCCCCAAAGCCCAGCTTGGAAAGATGCACCAGCCATTGATAGCCTGTCAGCTGATAGCTGCGCAAGGTGGCATGAAGACCCTTTGGCAATGGATATTTTGGCAAATCGCCTTCATTGCGAATGGTTTGTAATAAAGCATCAAAGGCTTCTCGGCGGTTGAAGGTGATGGCCGTATCTAAGCCATCGAAGGTGTCTAGGGTGATGGCACGATAAAGGGGCAATTCAAAGGTGTCGCTGTCGTCAAAGTCCTTGAGGGAAATGGCGCAATCATGCAAGAGGGCATCGATGGCATGGACATCTGGATGCAAAATATCAATATAGGTATCATCGGTCAGACGCACAAATTTTTTGCCTGCCCGATAAGCCTTGAGCACATTGATGAGGACCTCCTTGTCATAGAGGGTTTCATCAAACTTCACCTCGAGCATGCCCTTGGTGACGGTGGCATCCATGTGCGGCATCTGTGGGGTGCGTGGACGAATGCGTGTTAAGGTCGCTTCAATATCAATATCGGCAAGGGGCATCAATGCAGGGAGGCCCTCGTGTAGGAACTCATAAATGGCATCCTCCCCAACCAAGAGCCATTCGTCCTCGTTGACAGAAAAGCGATATTGCACGAGCTGGGCCGCAAAGTGATTTTCCTGGTCAATATCACGCAATAGCTGTGCTGGAAGCTCCTCCTCCGCCAAAGGATTGAAGGCGGTAGGGCCATAGTGAAAATACAGACGCCCACGAATGGTATTTTTTTGTGGATAATCTAAAATTAAGTGAATGCGCAAGGCAGGAGGCGCCAATCGTGCCTCTAAGCCTGCTTCCATTTCAAGCTTGACGTGAGGGCTGATGAGGGGCACCACTGTGCTCAAAAAGGCTGTCAATTGCTCGCTGTTGAGCACCAAGGCACTGCTTGGCGACTTGATGGCATCCAAAAGGGGCACCACATGCTGTTGGTAGCCATCGTTTGGCTTAATGATGCAGTGCTCATTGTAAAGATAGGTGATTTGGTTGTTGTGGTAGATATTGTAGTTGGACATACTCAGCCCCAATAGGTATTCTTCGCTGGAGCGTGTGATGATTTGCACTGTGGTATCTGGGGTACTAGAGAGCATGCGCAAGGGCGCTGTGCTGCCATCAGACTGATGGGTCAATATTTCGCCACTATGGGTGGACACATAGGTGAATAGCTGGTCAAATTGGCTGTGGGTCAAATGGAGATAGCGGCCAATCTTTGGCAGCCCATCCATGAAGGAGCCACGGCCATAGTTCATCCATTCAAAGGCGTTGTCAATCAAATCCAGATAGAATTGGCTGGCATTGTCGAAGTTGGCACGGGTGTGGCAAAAGGTGAGCTGCTTGCCATAAGACACCGTGTCGCCCTTTAAGAGATGGGCATAAAAAGTCGAAATGCTCTTGATGACATAGAACTTTTTAGAGGTGCCCACATGAAATTCCAAGCTAAAGTAGCGGCTATAGGGGTCAAAATCGAGGGTAGGAATCAGCTGTATCGATTCATTCGCCGTGCCATCGCCACTAGGGGAAAAAATCTTGTTGTTGCGATAGTGGGCGAGGAGGTCATTGATAGCACGCTGGTCGGTTTTGTTTTGGGTTGGCACCAAGATGTCTGAAAGGGCACGCACCAAGGCCACCAGATGCTTGCACAGCTGGTCGTTGTTGTGGCTTTCAGAGCAGGTACAATTAAAGCTCAACAGATGGTCATCACGCATGACCAAAAAAGGCTTGTCCCCCCCTACTTGGGCATCGGCAATAATGGTGGATGCATAGGGGAGGGTGCTGTTTAAATCGTAGTCAACAGAATTGATTTTTATATTTTTGACGCCACCCTGTTGATAAAAGGCAAGCCCATGGGAAATGGTTGCTTTATCATTGGTGTACTTATATATTAAATCGCGGATGGACATCGACTCACTCCTTATTTTTAAGCATTCCATTATTATAGCATAAAATTTTCTAAAGCGTAGATATTATTATTCGTATCTTTTTATTTGTGCAATCAAAGGGGGTTGGTTGTTTAATCTGACCTATGGTGTTATAATTATTAGTTGTAAATTCTTCACAAAATCTTAATAAATCGTCACAAAAATCACATCATTTAGAGAAAAAAATTAGGTATAATGAAACGTATTAGAGAAGAGGAGGCGCCCGTGTGCAATTTATCTCGTTGGCAAGTGGCAGCAAAGGCAATTGCTCTTATATTGCCAGTGATGCTGGCGCATTTTTAATTGATTGTGGCATTAGTTTAAAACGCATCGAGCAAGCGTTGGCAGGAAACGAGTATGGCGCAAGCAAGCTGCAAGGGGTGTTTCTCACCCACGAGCATCGTGACCATATTGCAGGGCTTGGTCCATTGTTGCGCCGTTATGGCGTGCCGTGCTATGGCACCGAAGGAACCTTGGCGGCTTTAAATGAAAAAAACATTGGCAAAGTATCGCCTAGCCTTTTCCGTCCCTTGGACAGCGCAGGGGTGACCTTGGCTGATTTTGACATTTCATGGAGCCCTATTAGCCACGATGCCAGTGACCCAGTGAGCTATCAGATTCATTGGCAGAACAAAAAAATTGGCATGTGCACCGATGTGGGTACCTTGAGTGATGACAATTTAGAATCCCTTGTTGAAAGCGACATCCTTCTTCTCGAAGCAAACCACGATAAAGAAATGTTGTTACAAGGGCCGTACCCAGAGATGCTCAAGCGTCGTATTGCTGGAAGCTATGGCCACTTATCCAATGATGATTGCGCAAGAGCCTTGGAGCAAATCATTGGCCCCAAGACCAAGCATGTGGTTTTGGCACATTTGAGCGACAAAAACAATCGTCCGCAACGTGCCTTTGATACCATTCGCAATCATTTGCAAAAAAATCGCACCAAAGGCGGCTCTTTACGATTGTGGGTAGCCCAACAGCATGAACCACTCATGTTGTCAATTTAAATTGAAGGAGTGACGGTAACATGGAAAATAACGAATTTGAACATCAGACAGAGGACTTCAATACAGAACCAAAACCTTCCACTACAGCACAGGAACACCATCCCCAAGAGGATTTCCACGACACAAATGTCGTGGACAATACCATGACCATGCCAAAGGTCGATGTGGAGGCCCCTTCCCCATCAACGGTTCCTCCTGTTGAAGCGGCAGGACATTATATGCCAACCCCAGCGCCAGTGGTGATTGCTGGCAAAACAAAGGTCAAGAAAAAGCGTCGCTTTACAAAATTTGTGGCGATGCTATTATTGACGGCCCTTGTGGGCGGCGCCGCTGGTGGGGCCGCAGGCTACTATGCAGGTGCGCACAATGGTGGAGCATTGCAGATGGCAAAGACAGAAAAAAAAGTTGTAGAGCGTGGGAAAGATGGCAATCTCACCATTTCAAGCATTGCCAAGCAAGCAGTGCCAGCAGTAGTGGGTGTTTACAATATTGGCACCAGCCGTGACCTCTTTGGCTTTAATAAAGGGGGCGCCGCAGAAGCCCAAGCTTATGGCTCTGGGGTGATTGTGTCCAAAGATGGGACTATTGTCACCAATAATCACGTGATTAAAAATGCTTCTCGTGTCGTGGTGGTGACCAACGATGGCAAGCAATACGAAGCAGAAATCCTCGGCAAATCCTCAAGCAGCGACCTTGCAGTGCTAAAAATCAAGGGAAAAGACTTCCCATTTATTGAAATTGGCGACTCCAATGCCATTGAAGTTGGCGACTTGGCAGTGGCCATTGGCAATCCTTTAGGCAGCGAATTTTCACAAACAGTGACCGATGGGATTATTTCTGGGATTGACCGAAAAATTTCCAGCGACACGGGCAACACCGGCCTGATTCAAACCAATGCTTCCATCAACAGCGGAAACAGTGGGGGCGCCCTTCTTAATGGACAAGGTCAGTTAATCGGGATTAACACCTTGAAAATCCAAGCAAATGGCGTCGAAGGCATGGGCTTTGCGATTCCAAGCAAGGCCGTCCTAGAATTTGTCAACGATGTGAAAAACAACGGCGGCAAGTCCTCCACCCAAAAAGCGTGGCTCGGCATTCGTGGCTACAATCTCAACGAAGCCTTGGCTGAAAAGCTAGAAATCGAACAGACCTCAGGCATCATCATTGCTGAGCTGACAGAAAATGGCCCAGCCGCTAAGGCAGGTCTCCAAGTGGGGGATGTGATTGTGGCAGTTGATGATAAAAAAATTGATGACTTCAATATTCTCTCAGAATATTTGACTAAGAAAAAACCAAAGGATACAATAAAGCTTGTGATTGTACGCAATAATGAAAAACAAACCGTGGATGTCACCCTTGGTGCCCAGGGCTAAATTTTTCAGGAAAGCGTTAACATGGGTTATTAACAAATAGCATCTATGAATTATTCATAGATGCTATTTGAGATGATAATAAAAAATATAGGACACGAAATGAGGAGAGTTATAGATGATTATTCTTTATCAAGTGCCAGACGATGAAAAAGGCAAAATTGTACGTGACTTTTTTGCAAAGGAAAACATTGAGTATCTAGAATTTGCAGTGGAATCTGCAGGGCATACCTTAGGGGAATTGTTCAAAAATAACAAAGAACCAATGCCACATCCAGCAGAACAAGTGCCAGATGAACCAGCAATTCTTTTTGACGAAGCAACCACCAATCAAACAGAAGCTGCTGAATTATTAGGCACCTTGGAACAAGCTGGGGTATTTTTCAACTATCAAGTATTGGTAGATGCCAATATGCTTGATTATCCATTGGGAGATATTTTGGTGGGCCATCGTGACTACCAACTCTTTTTGTCTAAGCTCGGCTTCTTACAACAAATGATTGACGGGTGTGGGGCATTAAAGGAAGAAAATTACGACCCAGACAAATGGAGCGAATTGAAAATTATCATTGCCAATGGCAATGATTTCTTAGATGCTGTCGTCAGTGATACTGACAGCAAGTTTGACGATATCAAACCAGAAGATGTTGATAAACATATCACCGATCTACAACTTGCGATGAAAAAATTACTGGCGAACTAAGACAATGTCAAACTTGGAGGTAAAACATGCTTAGTTTAACAAAATTACTAACAGGCGATGCTTATTTTGGTGATGAATTGCGCTACACCGAAAAAAGCAAGAATCAGCGCAATGGAGTGAGTGAGGGACGTGGGCCTGTTGTAAGCTGGAATTACACCAGAACATGTAATCTCAAATGTCGCCACTGCTACTCTAGTTCTGAGGCAAAGCAATATGACAATGAATTGACCACAGAGGAAGCTTTAAAATTTATTGATGATTTGGCCGATTTTAAGGTGCCAGTCATTCTCTTTTCTGGTGGGGAACCCCTCATTCGTGAGGACTTTTTCACCTTAGCAGCCCATGCACGTGAAAAAGGCATTCGTGCCACCTTATCCACCAATGGCACCCTGATTACCCCAGAAATTGCACAAAAAATCAAAGACCACGGCATTGGCTATGTGGGTATTTCTATTGATGGCGTGCGTGAAGTCAACGATGCCTTTCGTGGCGTAGAAGGGGCTTATGACCGTGCTTTAGAAGGCATTCGCAATTGTCGTGCCGTTGGCCAACGTGTGGGCTTGCGTTTCACCATCAACAAAGCCAACTACGAATATGTCAATGATATCCTCGATATGCTAGAGTATGAGGACATCGACCGTGTTTGCTTCTACCATTTGGTGTATTCAGGCAGAGGAGAAGCCATCAAGCATGATGACTTAACCGCAGAGGAAACACGCAAGGTCGTTGATTTGATTGCCGACCGTGTGATTGACTTTGACAAAAAGGGCCTCAAAAAAGAAGTGCTTTTGGTAGACAACCATGCCGATGGCCCATATCTCTACTTGAAATATCGCGAAACCGACCCAGAACGTGCAGCGATTATCTATAAGCTTTTGAGTATCAATGGTGGGAACCGCTCTGGGATTGCCTTCTCTAACGTCGACAACGAAGGCAATGTTCATCCAGACCAATTTACCCAACACCACTTCCTTGGCAATGTGCGTGAACGCTCCTTCAAGGATATTTGGTGCGATACGAGCAATCCTATCTTGGCAGGACTGAAGGACCGTGCCCATTTGTTGGATGAAAAATGCCAAAAATGCAGTTGGCTTTCTATTTGCAATGGCAATTTCCGTGCTCGTGGCGAAGCGGTCACTGGCGACTTCTGGGGCTTTGACCCAGCGTGCTTCCTCACCGATGAAGAACGTACCATTCCAGCACCAAGCATGGAGGAACAAGCATGAAGATTATGAGTTGGAACACCACCAATGCATGTAACTTGTATTGTGCACATTGCTATCGTGAATCAGGAGAAAAAGCTCAAGGCGAGCTCAACACCGAAGAAGGCAAAAAGCTCATTGATGAAATTGCCCGTGCT
Organism: uncultured Peptococcaceae bacterium; assembly: GCA_947254645.1. Lineage (GTDB taxonomy): Bacteria > Bacillota > Peptococcia > Peptococcales > Peptococcaceae > UMGS1590. The sequence continues at coordinate 98,830 of CAMYDW010000002.1, forward strand.
GGCTTTCATATCATGATTTTCTCTGGTGGCGAGCCACTTTCTCGTCCAGATATTTTTGAATTGATTGCCCATGCCAGTGCGAAGGGCTTGCGCCCAGTGCTTGGCTCCAATGGCACCATGATTACCCCAGAGGTGGCACAAAAGCTCAAAGAAGCAGGCCTCTTGGCGGCAGGAATCAGCCTTGACAGCTTAGACCCTGCAAAGCATGATAAGCTACGTGGCCAAGAAGGGGCATGGCAAGCCGCAGTGGATGGCATGAAAAACTGTCGTGAGGCAGGCTTGGGCTTCCAAATCCACACCACCGTGATGGATTGGAACGAACCAGAAATTGAAGACCTCATGGACTTTGCAGTGGAAATTGGCGCACGTGCCCATCATATCTTCTTCCTCATCCCAACAGGACGAGGGGAAGACATTGTGGACATGGCCCTCGACAGAGATGCCTACGAAGACGTCTTGCGTCGCATCATGTCCAAAGCCAAGGACGTGCCAATCGAAGTCAAACCAACCTGCGCCCCACAGTTTATCCGTGTGGCAGACCAAGTTGGTCACAAGCAACGCTTCTCCAAAGGCTGCTTGGCAGGGATTACCTATTGCATCATCAGCCCAAAAGGCGATGTGCAGCCATGTGCCTATTTGAAAATGGAAATCGGCAACGTGCGTGATAAAGATTTTGATAAAATCTGGGAAGAAAATGAAACCTTCAAAACCCTACGCACCATGGAATATGATGGCGCTTGTGGCACCTGCAACTATGGCGACAAATGTGGTGGCTGCCGTGCACGCGCGGCCTATTACCACAAAGGCGACTACATGAGCGCAGACCCATTGTGCATTTTGAATAAGGAATAGTGGTGGTTTTATGTATACATTGACAGAGTTAGACCGTACCATTTTGATGATTTTGCAACGTGGCATTCCAGTATGTAACCGCCCCTATCAAGCCATGGCAGAAGAAATCGGCGGCGTAAGTGAAGAAGCAGTCATCGAGAGCATTGGTAGAATGAAGGAAGAAAACATCATTCGCCGTATGTCAGGCTTTTTTGATTCCCGCAAATTGGGCTATAAGTCCATGCTGGTGGCGGTGAAGCCAAAAGCAGGCTGCTTTGATGATGCCGTTGAGGTGATTAACGCCTATCCAGGCATTACCCACAATTATGAACGCAACCATGATTTTAGCATTTGGTTCACCTTGATTGCGATTAACCAATCCACCGTCAATATGATTTTAGACCAAATCGAAGCCAGTGGCTTTGTACAAGAAATGCTGCGCTTTGAAATGAGCGAACGCTACAAAATTGACGTCACCTTTGATGTGCGTGGACAAAAAGGAGGGCACCCCCATGGCGAGTCCAGTTTCTGAAACCGAAAAGGCCATTGTTCGTGCCTTGCAAAATGATTTGCCTCTCGTGGCAGAACCCTACAAAGAAGTGGCTGCTTCCCTCGGTATGACCGAAGAAGCCCTCTTTGAAGGCATTCAAAGCCTCAAGGACAAAGGCTGCTTAAAGCGTATCTCCATCGCCTTGCGTCATAAAAACGTTGGCTATAAGGTCAATGTGATGGTGGTATGGGACGTGGAGGATGCACGTGTCAGCGAAGTGGGCAAACAAGTGAGTGCACATCCAGCAGTCACCCATTGCTATTGTCGCAATCGTGAAGAAAAATTCCCTTACAATCTCTACACCATGGTGCATTGCCACAACGATGAAGAATACGATGCCATCATTGATGACCTCGTGCACATCATCGGCGAAGGCACCCCACATGACGTGTCCTTTGATGGCTTGCGTAGCATGAGAGAACTGAAAAAAGTTGGGATGAAATATTTCCTTGAAAAACCAGAAGACATGGTGGAAGAGGACTAAGCATTTAAACAGCATCGTGTATTTTTAAGAAGCATACTTATCAAAAGCAGCGCTCTTTTGATAAGTATGCTTTTTTTTGGGTAATTATCTGTCTAAAAAAAGCTTTTAGGTGAAATATTATAATATAGAGAAATATAAGAAAAAATATAGAAAAAATTTTTAGAATATTTCCTCTATGAGGTGGACGCTCTCCATGAAAGGTGCTATTATTGTATTGTAAAAGCTTCGAAACGTTGTTATCTAAATTTTTATCTAATTCAAGGAGGTATCATTTAATGGCAGTAGAAAATTTAAATCCATTTGAAAGCGCACAAGCAAAAGTAAAGCATGCTTGTGAAACCCTTGGTTATCATGACGATGTGTACACTTATTTAAGTGAACCACAACGTGTGTTAGAAGTGAACATTCCAGTTCGCATGGACGATGGCACTTTGAAAATGTTCAAAGGTTGGCGCAGTCAACACAATGATGCTGTAGGTCCTTACAAGGGTGGTATCCGTTTCCATCAAGACGTAAACTTTGATGAAGTACGTGCCCTTTCAGTATGGATGACCTTCAAGTGCGGGATCATGAATATCCCTTACGGCGGTGGTAAAGGTGGGGTTATCGTAAACCCTAGAGAGCTCTCCGAAAGAGAACTCGAACAACTTTCCCGTGGATATATCAGAGGCATCTACAAATTGATCGGCGAAAAAGTAGACGTTCCTGCTCCAGACGTAGGTACCAACAGCCAAGTAATGAGCTGGATGGTAGACGAATATATCAAATTGACTGGCGCAAATGCTAGCCTTGGCGTATTAACTGGGAAAGACCCTAAATGGGGCGGCTCTCTTGGTCGTGGCGAATCCACCGGTTATGGGATTTATCTCGTAGCTAGATTTGCTGCAGAAAAATTGGGCATCAACATGGCTCAAGCTTCTGTTGCAGTTCAAGGCTTCGGTAATGCAGGTCGCTTCACCGTGAAGAACATGTTCAACAACGGTACCAGAGTTGTTGCAGTTTCTGAATGGGAACCAGTAAACGGCACCTATGCAATCTACAAAGAAGACGGCCTTGACTATAATGAAATGGTTGCATACATGGCTGAACATAAGAACCTTCTTAACTTCCCTGGCAGTAAAGCAATCAGCATGGATGAATTCTGGGCACTCAATGTAGACATCATTGTTCCAGCTGCTCTTGAAAACTCCATCACTGAAGATGTTGCAGAAAAATTAAACTGCAAACTCGTTTGCGAAGCAGCAAACGGCCCAACCACTCCTGGTGGTGACGAAGTATTGAAGAGAAAAGGCATCTATCTCACCCCAGACATTTTGACCAATGCTGGTGGGGTTACCGTTTCTTACTTTGAATGGGTACAAAACATCCAAGGCTTCTACTGGAGCGAAGAAGAAGTCTTTGACAAACAAGAAAAATCCATGAGAATTGCATTTGACAATATCTGGGATCTTGTTCAAGAAAAAGGCGTAACCATTCGTGAAGCAGCATACCTCGTATCTGTTAAACGTGTTTACGAAGCAATGAAACTTCGTGGCTGGTTATAAAATTTAGAAAACAACCAACATTCGCAGCTCGCTTTATTCTCCTTTAGCGGGCTGCTTTTTTGTTGTAAAAAAATTCCGCCTCTTCTCTAATTGGTAATTTTGTGGGATAATGGGTATACAGATGGTGTATTCATCAAAGGGAAGGAGTGTGAATGAATGACGGATATTTTGGCAGATGTGTATTCTTTTGTTGAAGAATTGGAGCGCAAGGGTCGTTTTGCGATGAGCAAGGACTTTATTCAGCATGGATCCACATCGGTGTATACGCATAGTATTGATGTGGCGGTGCGTAGTGTGTCCCTGATGCGTTCGATGCGTGTGCGTGTGAATGAAGAGGCCTTGATTCGTGGTGCATTACTCCATGACTACTTTCTTTATGATTGGCACGATCCAGACCCTTCTCATAAATGGCATGGTTTTTACCATCCAGGGACGGCATTGCGCAATGCACGAGAAGATTTTATAATTACGGATACAGAAGCGGATATTATCAAGCGTCATATGTTCCCTTTGACGGTCATACCACCTTCCTCTCGTGAGGGGCTGTTGGTGTGTATGGCGGATAAGCTGGTTGCCACTGGCGAAACGGCAATGGTGCGTCAGTTGGCAAAGATGGTACGCTTGAGTTCCTAAATCAATGGTCCTACGCAATTTTTCTGTAAAATATTTGTTATCATAGGAGGCTGTTTCATGAAATCTGAATCTATTGCTATTGCCGTTATTGCTTTATTGGTTGTCCTTGGTTTTGGGATGATTGTTAGTGCAAATGCACTGCTGAACTCTGATGAAGGGGAAGCATTGTGGAATATTGGCTTGGGCAATGAAAAAACATTGACGGTAAAGGAAAAAACAGACATCCATGGGTTGATGGGTGAGAAGTATCAAATGATGATTTTTGATATTCCAAAGGATCGATTGAGCAGTGTCTTGGTGGCAATTGAATCACACAAAAAATGGCATGCCCTCCCTTATAATGAACAGGTGCAAAAAATTGTGGAGGGTAGAAATACCACCGATGGTCAGGTGGGGCCTTATCTCCTTGACAAGGAAGGCAAGAAAATCTTGCCAACGATTGAGCATGGGTATTGGTTTTTTGTCAATCAAGCGAAAGCAAAGGAACGCATCTTGACGCCAGAAAAATACTATTTGGCGGTCTTTGATAAAGACAAAAATGAATTGTATTTTATTAAAACTAAAAAATAATACAACGATAACAGCCCTTTCCAAAAAGGGCTGTTTTTTTATTGTGCATGGTGCCATTGATGACTGGCTGTGGTGGCAAAGAAACCCAAAAAGCTGTGACAGATGCGATTGGGGTAGATATTACTGGCAGCACTGTGAAAGAGGATAGGAAGACCTATAAGGGATTGCCAAAGGATGGCTTCCGTCATGTGACATTAAAAATAAAGAAGTTCAATATGGAAAAGGTGCTTAATGAATGACATGATGTTTTCATAAAAAAATAAGAGATTGTGGACGATGTATTGTAAGTATACCGATAAAACGCTATACTATACACAACGATGAACACGTCATCAGTGTGCGACCTATTTTTTGATAGGTCGCATTCTTTATCTAAAAAAATGGAGGGATAATGATGGAAGCATTTTCTTTTCGTTTGCCAACAACCTTGATGGTTGGTGAAAAACGCTATGAAGAGGTAGGAACCCTTTGTGCTGGGATTGGCAAAAAGGTGTTGCTGCATTATGGTGGCGGACACATTAAGCGCACAGGGTTGTATGACAAGGTGGTCAAAAGCCTCGAGGCCCAAGGCTGTGAGGTCGTGGAATGTGGTGGGGTACAGCCCAATCCACGTCTTTCTTTGGTGCGTGAAGGGATTGCCCTTTGTAAAGCTGAAGGGGTAGAGATGATTTTGGCTGTCGGTGGCGGCAGTGTGATTGACTCTGCAAAAGGCATTGCGGTAGGGGCTTGTACCGATAGAGATGTATGGGATTTCTATATGGGCAAGGCACAGCCAGAGCAGGCATTGCCAATTGGGGTGGTGCTGACCATTCCTGCTGCTGGGAGTGAATCTAGCAATGTGAGCGTGGTAACAAAGAAGGACACCAATGACAAGCGCAGCTTTCACAGCGATACGGTGTTTCCACAATTTGCGATTCTTTGTCCAGAATTGTATACGACCTTGCCACCAGAACAAATTGCTAATGCGACTTCTGATGTAATCAGTCATATTTTTGAGCGTTACTTCAGCAATAGCACCCATGTGACCTTGACAGACCGTCTGTGTGAGGTGAGCATTCAAACAGCGATGCAGCTGGGCTTGTGGCTCTATCATCATCCAGAGGATGTGGCGGCGTGGGGCGAATTTGCCTTGACTGCCAATGTGGCCCATAATGGCTTCCTTGGACAAGGACGCATTGAGGATTGGGGCGCCCATGGGATTGGGCACGAGTTGAGTGCTTTTTATGATATGGCCCACGGGGCAAGTCTTTCGATTGCAACACCAGCATGGATGCGCTATGTATCCAAAGAAAATCCTGCACGCTTTGTACAGTTTGCACGAGAAATCATGCATCGTCATGGCGACGATGTGGATACCTTGATTGATGGGGCAATCAGCGATTTGGTGGCCTTTTATCATCGCCTTGATTTGCCAACAACCTTGGCAGAGGCAGATTTATTAGACGCTGATTTAGATGCAATGGCAAAAAGTGTGGTGAAAAAAGCACCACGTGGCCATTTTAAAGTATTATATGAAGAAGATTGCCGTCAGATTTACGAATTGGCACGGTAAATGAAAGAAGAAATGTTATAAATGTCACAAAAGCAGCAAAAAAATTCATATACCCACAGCTTTTTATTACTGTTGACGGCAACGGTATGGGGGCTGGCATTTGTCGCACAAAGTGTTGGGATGGATGATGTTGGGCCGTACACCTTTTTAGGGGTGCGCAGTATTTTGGCAGTTTTGGCCCTTTTGCCTGTGGTGGGCTTCATCTCTCGCCGTGTGGCAAATGAAGCAGTGCCACGCCATTTTTCCCGTCATGACCGTCGTCCGCTCTTTGTGGGTGGGTCTATTTGTGGGGTGTTGCTGTTTTTTGGCATGATTTTACAGCAAATTGGGATTCAGTACACAACGATTGGGAAGGCGGGCTTTATCACCACGAGCTATGTGGTGATGGTACCCCTTTTGGGGGTGTTTTTGCGCCGTCATGTGGGTCTGAAACTGTGGATTGCCGTGGTGCTTTCTGTGCTTGGGCTGTACCTTTTGTGTATGACCCCAGGGGAGCTATCTATCAATAAGGGGGACTTTATCATCCTCTTATCGGCAGTGGTATATACCTTACATATCACAGTGATTGACCATTATGCACCAGAGGTCAATGGAGTGCTCTTTAGCTTCCTGCAAATGGTGGTGGTGGCTGTGATTGGCGTGGCGGCGATGTTTGTTTTTGAAGACCCACAAATGGCGGCCATTTCCCGTGCCTTCTTGCCAATTGCCTATGCCGGGGTGTTTTCTAGTGGGGTCGGCTTTACCCTGCAGATGATTGGCCAAAAAGGGGTTTCGCCAACGGTGGCCTCCTTGATTATGAGCCTTGAAAGCTGTATTTCCCTCTTGGCAGGGTGGGCGATTTTGGGGGAAGTCATGAGCCAACGTGAGCTTTTTGGCTGCGTGCTGATGTTTGTGGCAATCATCCTCTCTCAACTGCCAAGTCGTGTGAAAAAGTAAATAAAAAGCATTCTCCTAGTACTAGGAGAATGCTTTTTTTATTTCTTTTCTTTTGGTAGGTCATCAAGGAGCTGTTGAATGTAGCGTGCTTCATTTTCTGCCAGTCGCTTTTCATAGTCTTGATAGGCACTGATGGCATGGGCCATATTGCTGCTGGTGTCTTTGTCCATATAAGAAAAAAGCTGTTCGCTGTTGTAAAAGGTGTCGCAGTAGCGCCCGAGAGAGCGATTGAGCTTGCGAATGGCAATGTATTGTCCAGCCACCTCCACATTGACCAAGGGCCCAAAAAATTCAAAAAGATAGCGCATGGTTTTGCATTGTTGACGCAAAGCCTCGACTTCTTCAATTTTTTTCAAATTGACCTTGCGTGCTGTTTTGTAGATGCTGCGATAACGAGAGAAAAATTGTTCCGCCACTAAATGCTTCACAGGCGCTTGGGTTTGGCTGCTCATGAGGGCCTCAACTGTCAAATGGAAGGCTTCTGCAAGATCACGCTTGGCTTCAGGGCTGTGGAGCCACGTGACCAAACCACGTATCTGTTCATGGCGTATACGCTCTAAGGCATTTGCCAAAGGAGCCAGCTGCCATTGGTGGGAACGATGAATGCTTTCGATAATGGCATCAATGCCACGCAAATCTCCAAGGCGTGTGTATAGTTTTTGGTAGTGTTCATCAGCACGGACAAATAATTTCTTTTTGCAATAAGGCTGAATAAAATCCAATAGGGCGTATTGAATGCGCAAAGCCACACGCAGGAGGTGTAAATAATTATTGTCCTCGGGGTCATCAAGGAGGGCCTCGCAGCATTCAGTCACGTGGGTATGCTGACGCTTGAGAAGGTGATACAAGCCAATTTCCATCGGCAGGAGAAAGAGCTCTAAGTTCAGAATGCCATCAAAATCAAGGGCGCCGATATAAGTGGATTGATAAATCATCTTGGGATGCAAGTAGAGGAGGACCCCACAGCCCTTTTTAAAATGCATATCCAGTCCAGTGATTTCTCGCACCCAGTTGCTGAGGGTAGGCTCATGCCCCACGACAACAATCGTATCTTCTTCCTTGCACTTGCCAATGGCGCGGCGAAAATCACCAAAATCCGCCTCTGTGAGAAAGGACTTGACCTCAGGGGTCACACTTGGCATATAGCGGCAGAGCACTTGTGCTGTTTGACGGGCACGTGTTTTTTCGGAGGTCCACACCTGACACGCCCCAGTAAGGGTGAGATAGCGAGCAAAAATAGGATAATGGGCTTCAAGCTTTTCGCGTCCATCGTCAGTGAGTGGACGTTGGCTATCAGTTTTATCAATAGAAGCAGGGGCTGCTTTTCCGTGACGGAGAAAAATTAATCGCATAAAAATCATTCCTTCATATAAAAGACAATAACAAAATAGAGATAAATTAGTGGATATTTTACATTGATATAGTGTAGCATTTTCTTGAATAGGACGCAATTTATTCGAAAATTAACAGTAGTTAACAATTTGTTACAATGTATAAATAATTCTTAGGGTAAATAATAAAACTGTTTTTAGTATGATGTTTGTTATTTATGTTTTTTTTTGATATAATATTAAAATGTTCAGACAATATGGAAAAATATGAGATTTTCCTAATATTGCATAATGTTGGACTATTTGTCACGCCGCCGTTCCTTTTTTCATAAAATGCGAAACTCTGCGAAGTGATAAATTGTAAGGTTGAGGAGTAAACAATCAATTTTATGAAGGAGAAAGGTGTTCTATGAAAATTCATCTCTTTACTCAATGTATGGTGGATATGTTTTATCCACAAGTAGGTATTGCGGCAGTAGAAGTTCTTGAACGCCTGGGTTGTGAAATAGTGGTACCGGAAAAGCAAGCTTGCTGCGGACAACCTCTTATTAACTCTGGCTATATTCAAGCTTCTAAAGCATCTATCAAAAATACCATTGCTGCTTTTGAAGATGCAGAAGTAATTGTAAGTCTTTCTGGTTCTTGTGCTTTCGCTATGAAGCATGAATATATAAATCTTTTGGCTGATGAACCACAATGGCTTATCCGCGCTCAAAATGTAGCAGATAAGCTTTATGAATTTACTGATTTTATTGTTAATGTTCTTGGTGTGACTGATGTTGGGGCGACTTTAAACAAAAAGTTAACTTATCATAAATCCTGCCATGCTACTCGTCTTTTAGGCGTAAAAGATCAACCTCTTACTCTCTTGTCAAATGTTAAAGGGTTGGAATACGTTGAAATGGAACAAGCTGACCGTTGCTGCGGTTTCGGTGGTACCTTCTCTGTAAAACAACCAGCTATTTCTGAACAAATCGTTGCAGAAAAAGCACAAAACATCATTGACAGTGGCGCAGACATCGTTTGCGGTGCAGACCAAGCTTGTCTTATGAATATTGCTGGTCGTCTTGACCGTATGAGAGATAACGGCCAATTGGACCGTGACATCAAGGTTATGCACATCGCTGAAGTATTAAACTGCCGCTAACGTACTATAGGAGGTTAGAAAATGGCTATTTTATACAACTTGGATGGTAAAGAACAAAATTTTAAGGATCGTGTAAACGACTGTTTAGCAGACGACTTTAAACATAATGCCATCGAAACTGCACAAGACGTGTTCTTCAAAACCCGTACCCTGCGCGTTAGTGAAGTCCCTGAATGGGAAGAGCTTCGTTTAGAAGGGGCGCGTATTCGTGACCACGTATTGTCTAACTTGGACTACTACTTGACCCAATTTGCTGAAAATGCAGAAAAAGCGGGCTCTAAAGTATACTTTGCACAAACTGACAAAGAAGCAGTACAACAAGTAATTGAAATCTTTGAAGCACGCAAAGCACATAAGCTTGTAAAATCTAAATCCATGGTGTCTGAAGAAATCGACGTCAACCATGAATTGATTGCTGCAGGCTATGAAGTATGGGAAACAGACTTGGCAGAAATCATTCTCCAATTAAATGACTGGAACCCACCATCTCACATCGTTGTTCCTGCACTTCACTTGGAACGTAATGCCATCAGAGAAGTCTTCTTGAGCTATGGCTACGAAGGTGACGAAAACCCAGAGCATTTGACCCGTTTTATCCGTGGCTTCGTTCGTGAAAAATTCTTGAGCGCTGACATCGGTATGACCGGTTGTAACTTTGGGGTTGCAGAAACTGGTACTTGTACCCTCGTTACCAACGAAGGGAATGGTCGTATGACCACCTCCGTACCAAACACCCAAATCATTTTGATGGGGATGGAACGTATCGTACCAAGCTTTGAAGCTTTGGACGTTATCGTAGCCCTCTTGGTACGTAGCTCCGTTGGTGCTAAAATCACTTCTTACTTCTCCATGACCACTGGTCCTCGTAAATCTGACGAAGTCGATGGTCCAGAAGAAGTTCACATTATCATTGTCGACAACGGCCGTTCTAAGATTTTGAACAGCGAATTCCGTGAAATGCTTCGTTGCATTCGTTGCGGTGCTTGCCTCAACATCTGCCCAGTATATCGTCATATCACTGGTCATGGCTATGGTTCTATCTATCCAGGACCAATGGGTATTGTTTTAACACCGCTCCTCGTTGGCTATGAAAAAGCTGGTGCACTCCCATGGGCTTCTACCCTTTGCGGTGCTTGTAGCGACCACTGCCCAGTAAAAATTCCACTACATGAACTCATTCTTCGCCATCGTCAAATCGAAGTTGAAGAAATGGGCAAACCAAGCTTCATCGAAAAAGCAATGTTCAAAGCAGCTGGTACTGGTTTGAGCCATGCTGGTCTTTTCGATCTTGGTACCAAGATTGGTGCACGCGTGATGCCAATCATGTCCAAGGACAAAAAAAGCTTGAAGGAAGAAACCTCCAACATCCCTGTATTGGGTGGATGGACCAAGTCTCGTGACATGGGCTTCCTCCAAAAAGAAAAATTCAGAGATTGGTTTAAGAAACATGAAGCAGAAAAGAAAGGCGGGAAATAATCATGTTAAACGAACAAAATAAACGTGCTTTTATTCATAACGTATCCCTCGCCTTGGGACGTAATGATGTCCCAGCTTCTGTGGAACCCTATGATTTCACCAAGGGCATTCAGCATCAAATCATGAGTGAAGTACAAACCGAAGAAGAAATCTACGAACGCTTTAAAGTGGAATGTGAAAAGTTAGCCATCTCCTTCACTGAAACCACTGAAGCAGACTTGAAAGATACCCTTTTGGCAGTTATCAAGAACTTAGGCGGTGGCAAGGTTATTTATCCACTCGTTGAAGAAATGGATAAATACGGCATCACCAAAGTATTTGAAGCAAACGAAGGCGTAGAAGGCTTGCAATTCGTTGCTTGGGATGCAGAAAAAGGCCGTGAACTCAATATTCACAACGCCCAAGATGCAAACATCGGGGTTACCTTCCCAGCAATGGCTATCGCTGAAACAGCAACCCTCGTACAACCAATGACCAAAGGGTCTGGTCGTTGCGTAGGACTTTTGCCATTGACCCATATCGCTGTATTGAGAAGAAGCGCCATCAGACGTCGTATGAGCGAAACCATGGTAGAACTCAGAAAGCAATTCCAAGAAGCACCATCTGAATTCCCATCTGCAATCGTACACATCTCTGGTCCATCCTCCACTGCCGATATCGAATTGGTACGTGTTGTTGGGGCACATGGTCCAATCAACATCACCTATATCATTATCAATGACTAATGAATAATACAAAAGACAGTTCTCTGTGAGAACTGTCTTTTTTTGTCTAAACCAATTAAAATGATTAGAGAAAAAAGTGTTTATTCAATACACTTTTAATGGTATTATTGAAAGTAATAAAATAGCAAGCTGCCTAACACGCTTTTTTTAAAGAAAGGCGCGATTTTGATGAAGCCAGCTTTTGTGACGACAATCCTATTGATGATTGTCCTATTGCTTGGTGTATGGTTCTTTTTTTATTGGCAGATGCTGGCTTGCCGATGAAATGAAAAATTACTCAACTAAAAAAGGTCGTGTGAAGATGAAAAAATTCTTGATTTTTATAGGCGTTCTTTTCCTGTTGTATGGCCTGTATATAGCGACGGTCCTGTTCTTCACTCTAGGATAACAAGGCAGAGAATCTTTCAATCGGACAATCCCTTAAATTTTGAGCAATAAAAAAACCACCTAGCAGACTAGGTGGCTCAAAGAGCGGATGAAGAGAATCGAACTCTCGTATGCAGCTTGGGAAGCTGCCGTTCTACCATTGAACTACATCCGCAAAAGGTGTATCAAGCATCTATTATTTTAGCAAAGACGTGTAGGCCTGTCAAGAAAAAGGCGTGATATCATCATTGATAGGAACAATCAATAATAAAAAGTAGGTGAACAATGCTGAAGCAAATGAATCAGGATAGAAGAAGGAATGTGTTATCTGTTATTATTGCTATTGCACTGGCATCAATCATTAGAAATTTTGTGATAGGCCTGTATCGTGTGCCATCAGGCTCAATGATTCCTACCTTAAATATCAATAATTATTTGATGGGTTCTATTATAGCTTATAAAATTTCAGAGCCTGAAAGAGGGGACGTGGTTATTTTCAAATATCCCATCAGTGAAAGACCCCACCAGAAAACAGTCCGTTATGTGAAGCGATTGGTGGGTATGCCAGGGGATAAAGTATGTATCAAAGATAATCAACTCTTGATTAACGATCAGGCATTGGAAGAACCTTATATTGCTGAAAGTACCATGATGCCTGATTTTGGTCCCATTGTGGTGCCTGAGGGACAATATTTTATGATGGGGGATAATAGAAACCATTCTAATGACAGCCGATATTGGGGCTTTGTGGATAGGAAATACATCATTGCCAAAGGGATGCTTGTCTATTGGCCGTTTAATCAGTGTAGAGTTATTCATTAGATAAAAAAGCAGGCTAATCAAAAAATTAGCCTGCTTTTTTATTAGCTTGTTTGAGCAGTTGGGTCACGAGGGATGGTGATGGTGCCGACCTCGTTTGGTGCGGGGAAGTGTTCGTAGGTGTAGGTGGTGGCGATGTCGTCTGCTTGATCGGTGTTTTTGAAGGCGTTGAAGGTATCCATGGCATTGGCACTGCTGAGGATGATATTATTGAAGCGCCATTGGCCATCTATTTTCTTGAGGATGTAGCCTTCCTCTTGGCCATATTGGACGGTGTTTGGCTGATTTTTGTAGAGGACATCGGCGGTGCGTGTGATGACCACCTTGGCGATGTCGTCATGAATCAATACTTGATTGAATTGGACATTGAAATAGGAATGCTCCACATTTTTGCCGATGGGGCCTTTTTCTTTGAGGCTTTGTTGGAGCAGGGTGTTGAATCTATTGCAAATGGCTGGACCGTCACAATTTTTTTCGGGCCATTCTTTATAGTTGCCTGTATAGAGGGTGGTGAGCAGGTGCTTGTTCCATTGATAGACCAATGCTCTGATGGCTTCCTCCTCTTTTTCAGGGGCTTCCTTGCTTGGGGCCTCGCCGTCTAATAACACCTTGATGCCTGTTGCTTCCTCGCTCATCTTCGTAGAGTCATTATTTTTGCTGCTATCTGTTGCAGGTGTTTTTTGTGTGCCACAGCCCGCTATTGCTAGCATGCAACAGGTCAGTGTCAGTAGCACAAACAACTGTTTTTTCATAGAATCCTCCTTCAAAAAAGTTAGCGTATGTTTACTAAAATTGTAACAGTGTGCTGCCAAAAGAGCAAGGTGGTTTCTGTATAAAAACGCCTCCATCCAAGGATGAAGGCGTTTTCTTTGTATTAACGGTCGTTGAGAGGGATATAAGGGAGCTGTGGTGCCACGTTTTTATAAGCCGGACGAATGATTTTGTTTTGGGAATAAATTTCTTCTAAGCGATGGGCACACCAGCCACTGATACGACTCACCGCAAAAATTGGGGTATAAAGCTCTGGTGGCAAATCAAGCATATCATACACAAAGCCACTATAGAAGTCGACATTGGCACTGACGCCTTTGTAAATTTTACGACGCTTAGAAATAATATCGCTAGCGAGGGCTTCGGTTTTTTCATATAGGGTGCATTCATCGGTACGGCCTTTGGAGTCAGAGAGCTTGCGGACAAATTCACGCAAGACGGTGGCACGTGGGTCGCTGATGGAATACACGGCATGCCCCATCCCATAAACCAAGCCACTGTTGTCAAAGGCTTTTTTATCGAGGAGATTATTGATATAGTAGGCGATTTCGTCATCGTCCTTCCAGTCTTTGACAGTGGCTTTCATGTCCTCAAACATTTTTCTGACCTTGATGTTTGCCCCGCCATGCTTTGGCCCTTTGAGGGAACAGAGGGCTGCTGCCACTGCAGAATAGGTGTCGGTGCCTGTGGAGCTGACCACGCGTGTGGTAAAGGTGGAGTTGTTCCCGCCGCCATGGTCGGCATGTACCACAAAGCAGAGGTCGAGGGTACGTGCTTCTAGCTCGGTGTATTTTTTATCTGGGCGAATAAGATAAAGTAGGGTTTCTGCTTGGGAGAGATTGGTTGGCGGGTTGTGCAGGAACATGCTATTGCCATTGTGATAGTGATTGAAGGCTTGGTAGCTATAAGCCGCCAAGGATGGGAAGGAGGCAATGAGCTGTAAGGATTGGCGCATCAAGTTATCGAGGGCCATGTCATCGGCACGCTGGTCATAGGTATAGAGGGTGAGCACAGAGCGTGCAATGGCGTTCATCACATCGTTAGACGGCGATTCCATGATGATATCACGCACAAAGCCATCTGGCAGGAAGCGGTGCGCCGCCAATTCCTCTTCAAAAATAGCGAGATTTTTCTTGCTTGGCAAATCCCCTGTCAATAGGAGGTAGGTGGTTTCCTCGAAGCCATAACGATTGTTTTGCACAAAGTCACTGACCAAGTCCTCCATGTTGTAGCCACGATAAAAAAGCTTACCAGGGCAAGGCACTGATTTGCCGTCTACCTCTTCGTAAGCGTAGACATCGGCAATATTGGTAAGCCCTGCCAATACCCCACGCCCATTGATATCACGAAGTCCGCGTTTGACGTCATAGGTGCTGTAGAGTTCAGGGTCGATATATGAATTTTCTTCAAGTCGTTTGGTGAGTGCATCAATACCAGGAGAGATGTTGGTATAATCTTGCCTGTTCATTTTCATTTAAGCAACACATCCTTTACAATCGTTTAATTCTACTCAATATTCAGAAAAATGCTTGATAGTTTATTATAGCATACTAATACAACGCTTTACTAGAGTAAATAAATAATGCAAATGGGCCTTTGGTTGATTTCCCGATTGACCGAGTATAGCTAATCGGTTAAAATGAATATAATGCAAAAAATATGCGCTTGCTGGAGGTGACATCGGCTTCGTCCGAGAAAAATTGGAGAAAATTATTGTAACCGGTGGTCGAAAACTGAATGGTGAGGTGCGCATCAGTGGGGCGAAAAATGCTGTCCTACCAATTATTGTGGCAACGCTGTTATCTGAGGGGGAATGTATTTTACATGATGTTCCTCGTTTAGCCGATGTACATATTATCAATGATGTGTTGACCTCTCTTGGAGCTAAAATTTCTTTTACAGAAAATACAATGAAAAGCAATGGGACTTCTGTGAATAAGGTCGAAGCGCCTGTTGAATATATAAAGAAAATGCGTGCTTCGGTGCTGATTATGGGGCCGCTTTTGGCACGTTTTGGGAGAGCAGTATTAAGCTTGCCTGGTGGATGTGCCATTGGTGCACGTCCTATTGACTTGCACCTAAAGGGGCTTGAAGTCCTCGGTGCGACCATCCAAATCCGTGATGATGAGGTCATTGCGGAAGTGCCGAATGGTCGTCTAAAGGGAGATAAGATTTTTCTGCGTGTGCCATCTGTAGGGGCCACCGAAAACCTGATGATGGCCGCAAGCATGGCAGAAGGAACAACCATTATTGAAAATGCGGCAGAGGAGCCAGAAATTGTAGATTTGGCGAATTTCCTCAATGCCATGGGCGCTGATGTGCGTGGCGCTGGCACCAATGTGATTCGTATTAATGGGGTAGACCGTCTTGGAGGGGCGGAACACACCATTATTCCAGACCGTATTGAAGCAGGCAGTTATTTGTTGGCTGGGGCAATCACTGGGAGCACCGTGCGTGTGACCAACTGTATTGCAGACCATCTCTATCCAGTATTAGAGAAGATTCGTGAAAGTGGTGCAAGCATCGACATTGATGAAATCAACAACACCATCACGGTGCATGGCAGCGAACAGATTACCCCTGTTGATATTAAAACCATGCCTTATCCAGGCTTCCCAACAGATATGCAAAGCCAATTCATGGCCTATATGACCTTGGCAGATGGCACCAGTCAATTCACTGAAACCATCTTTGAAAACCGTTTCATGCACGTGGATGAATTGCGTCATCTTGGGGCCAATATTCAATGTGATGCCCGCAATGCTTTTGTGGTAGGGGTGCCAAAATTATTTGGTGCGGAAGTGCGTGCCACCGATTTGCGTGCAGGTGCAGCCCTGATTATTGCAGGCTTGGCCGCAGAAGGCGAAACCACGATTTCCAATCTCCATCATCTCGATCGAGGCTATGAAAATCTGATTGGCAAGTTCCAATGCCTCGGGGCAGACATTAGACGTATCAATGATGAAGAGTAATGATAAAATCTGCTGAAGCCTTTCAGCAGATTTTTTTGCGTTTTATGTTAGCAGTTTGGCTTTTAACGTTATATGATAGAGTAAGAAAACAATAAAGGAGAGGGCAACCATGTTTGAATATCAAAAAGAGGACAATGCAGTCAGTTACTATTTTTTTCAAGCCCTAGAGGGTGTCGCAAGCTTGGTCTGGTCAAAAGACGCCCATACGGTGATGACACAGCTTCAACAAGCTTTTTATCAAGGGGTCCCAATCAGCGGTCTTTACACGTTGCCTGAAGAAGTGAACACCTTAGAAAAAGCCTATGCTGCAAGCACAGAGACACGCACCAATTTTGAAGCCCATCTTCAAGAAAGCGCCCAGCTATCATCGGCAACAAAGGACGAGGCCCTCAAAGCACTCCTTGCATCTCTCACCAATCCAAGTGCTATTCGAGGCGTGACCGCCATGTGCTATCGCAATAAGCGTGTCAGTGATGCGGTATTTGACTTTTCAGAGGCGGCGGCAGAGGACGCTGAGCTGTTTGGCTGTATTGTGGACGATAGCCACGGCACCGTCCAAATGGCAGGATTTCTTTGGCAAGGCGTGGATAGCGTAGAGGCCTTTGTTGGAGAAAGCCTCGTCGATGTTTGGCAGGCGTGGGAAGAAAAGGAAGCACAGGGCATGGCACTGACCCCAGTGACCACCAAGCTCTATGGTATTTTTGAAGACGAAACAGCAGAAACACGTGCTAGCCTTTTTGAGAAGTTCCTCAGAGGGATTTATAACGATGCCTTTTTAGAAGATTTCAAAGCCCTTCTAGCATAAAGAGGAGACCTCCTAGGGGTCTCTTTTTGTATACGCTGGCATAATCATATAAGAAGATGTTTAAATACTCAAAAATGGGGTATATATATTAAAATCAGAATTTTTTTCTTTTTTATAAGAATATTATAAAACAATGCGAAATCACCACATTTTTCTTCCCAAATGATGAAAATTATACTATACTCTATCATAATCATTATATTATTTTATACATAAAGATTTAACAGAGTAAGGAATGAATAGTCTCTAAAGGAATACGAGGAGGTGTTCGTATGTACAGGCGATTTGTTCAGAAAAGCATTGTTTTTGTATTGATGGTCCTGCTTTTGAGTGTGGGTGGATTGTTTGCCCTCCCAAAAGAGGCGGTACAGGCGTCGGATATTAAGCTGATTATTAATGGACAGCTCATGGATACCCAGCAAGTGGCGCTGATTTCCGATCGGACCTTTGTGCCTCTAAGAATGATTGGCGAGCATTTAGGCCTCGAAGTGAAATGGGAAGCGCAAACACGCACCGTAGAAATGAATGGCAGTGATTTAAAATTAACCTTTGCCATTGACAATACCTCCTATAGCGCAAATGGACAAACAAAAACCTTGGATGTGCCACCAACCATTATTGATGGCAGCACCCTCGTGCCTTTACGTGTTGTGGGCGAATACCTTGGTCAAGTGGAATGGCATCCAGAAACCCGTACCGTGGTGGTCAATAGCTTTAAAGAGCGACCACCGGGGAGCAGCGCAAGTCCAAAAAAACCAATCCAATTACCCGTGTCGGCAACGATTGTCGAAAGCACTGATGCCAATGAGGTGGCTCAACGCATCATCAGCGGTGTCTTTTACAATTATCTCACTGGCGGGGTGACCAAGCACACCTTTACCATCACCGATGCCAGTATGAACGATGTGGTGAATATCTTAAAAAATGATTTCCCAACCAGCCAATTCCTAGAGGTGACCCCCTTGTTTTCCCTGCAAGGCAATGTGTTGATTATTGATTTGGCAGGGAGCAATGAAACCGTTCGTCAAAACTTTCAGGAAGCCTATGGCACCTTGAGCCACACCGCCTATGAAATCAACAAACAAACCACCGACCCCGTGAAGCGGCGTCAATTGGCCACAGACTATTTGTGTCAGCATTGGCAGTATCAATATGGTGCAAGCAAAAGCGATTTGTCCCAGTATAGCTTGTATTCTGCTGTGATTTCAGGACACAGTGTTTGTGCAGGGATTGAAAGCTATGCCAGCCTGCTCTTTAATAAGCTGGGCATTCCAGCCTACCGTGTGAACTATTATCAAACAGAAATTCCTTTGGTGGGCCATACAGTGACCTGCTATTTGGAAAATGGTCATTGGTACTATGTCAATTTCACCATGCTAGATGACCGTTATGATAGAGGACTAGGGTCTGATTACTTAAGCAACTACTGGCGACAATATGACCACATTGGCTCTTATCGCCTATACAGTGACTCTCCTGATGCGAACTTGGTCACAAGCTTTATCAGTCGGTTGCAAAAAGGCTGATTGTTGTAAAACCTTCCAAAAAGGATAGATATTTAGAAAAATAAATGATATAATAGCCATGCTTAGAGGGTTGGACTATCCATCACTCGACAGTAGGGGGCGGAATGCCATTGCACTGCTATTCAGAGTGGTGTCATGGCATTCTTTTTGAGGAAGAAAAAGCCGATGTCTATAGACATCGGCTTTTTCTTTATGGTTTTTTTGGTACATGTGGAAAGCCAATCAAAAAAACGATGTCGATTGACATCGTTTTTTTCGACTATTCATCTGAAAACTGAAACAGGGTTTCCACATTGACACCAAAGACCTTGGCAATATCCATTGCCAATTTAAGAGAAGGATTGTACTTCCCTTTTTCCAGATGGACAATGGTTTCTCGGCGCACCCCTACCTTTTCGGCAAGGGCTGTCTGGCTGAGGCCTTGGGCTTCACGGTAGGTTTTAAGTTGTGTGATTAGCAAGCAGAACCACCTCGTTCAAAGTAAATAAAAAGCAATGTGCGCAAGACAGACAGAAAAACAAGAAAGCCCATAATCCCCCAGCCAATGGTTGTCATCATGGTGGCACTGAGGCCGATGTGGCCAGTGATGGCACACACCCATGCCAAACCAATCAAAAACAGAACAGAAAGTCGTAGGCAAATGGCATCACAGCGTGAGAGGTGTTGCATGGCCATTTCGTCATAGGATTCTTGCTTGTAGCGTTTGGCACGGTAAGCAACCATCATGAAATAGACAAGGAGCACGATGCCAATGCCATTTTGAATCGTGGTATAATAGGGCTGCCAATCGGTGCGTGCCCACATCCAAAAATAGCTGGTGAGCATGAGTGCGAAAATAATTTTATGAGCAACGAGCTCTGTTAAGGTTACTTTTTTCATCCTTTTGTCCTCCGATGTTATAAATAGTTCACTAATGTGATTTATTTATAACATGAAGCCAATGGGTTGTCAATAGAAAAATGTGAAATATTTATAACAAGTGTGGGCATAAAAAAACCAGCATGTGCGAGAGCATACTGGTGTGCGTGCCGCTTCTTATGCATGATCAAAGCTGACCTGTGCTTCAATAATATCGGAATACTTTTCTTGGAGTTCTTGATGTTCGGCACTGTCAAGATAGACCATCAGCTCTTCAAGATTTCTGATTTCTACAGAAATCATTAAGTCCATATTGTTTTCACGAGAGACGATGTTTCTATAGACTTGAGGATTTATGAAGCCTTCTTGGTTTTTCTCAAGTTGTTCATATTTTTCAGCAAAGGTATTGATGACCTCTTCGTTGAGTGTATTTTCTTTAAACTTGAATAAGGTATAGTGGACCATTAAGCCTATTCCTCCTTTACCGACCTATTATAACACAATCAGATATTTTAATGCAAATTTGTTCATTTGCAACACAATGTTGACAGGGTTTATACAAGTTTGTAGAATGATATTATAATGAATTCAGATGAATTTTGAGACAGGTAGAGGAGTGTATGTGATGTATCAATTTATTTATGGCAATTTTTCTGATACTGCTTTTGGGCTTCATGGTGTAGAAGACTGCCTGAACCGTGGTTTGACCACCAATGATTTTACTGTATATGTGACACAAGCGGCTTTTGATGCTTTTTCTGCAACACAAGCCCCAATGATTGAAAAAGAAACTGAAGAAGGGGTTCAACAAGTCCCATCTCCAGATTTTGACCCAAGTCAACATTTATTCTGGAACAAAATCCAAAAAATCGCAAATGTGGTTATTTGGGATGTTGAAAAGGGTGTCGCAAGCAATGAAGAATTAAACAATGTGCTCAAAGGTGCACGCAGATATTTTGAAATGGGTAAAATGGTCATCATCGTCAACCAACCTATTCAACAACTCGCATAATGAGAAACACCTCTCTTTTTTGAGAGGTGTTTTTTTCATGCAGGCTTTCATATTGGTGATAAATCTGGCGTGCATGGAGCAAAAATTCTGTCCCATCTTGGGTGAGACGAACGCAGCGTTTGCTGCGGTTAAAATCAGAAAAAATTTTAAAAAACCCTCATCAAATATAGAAATAGTCCTTGACCTTTGGTGTATGATACTGTACTATAAGTGTACTAGGTAGCATAGAACAGTTGGTATAGATAGGAAAGGGGGTCGTCAAATGTTTCAAATCAATCAGCGCAGTGGGCAACCGTTGTACGAGCAGCTTCTGGCAAATATTGAAGAGGCAATTATGAATCAAGTCTTTTTGAAAGACGAGCAATTGCCAAGTGTACGTGCGCTGGCACAGGATTTAGCGATTAATCCAAATACCATTCAAAAAACCTATGGCATTTTGGAAGAACGTGGAATCATTTACTCTCGTCCAGGACGTGGCAGCTTTGTAGCCGTAAGCGCTGAAGAACTTGGCGCTAAACGAACACCGAATATGTACAAACAGTTAGACCACTGTCTGGAATCCCTGTTTCAGCTTCGCATACAGGAAGAAGACATTGTGGCACATATCCATGATTTTTTTACTAAAATGGGGGAAAGGGGTGAAGCACAGTGATTACTATTACAAAGGCTGAAAAAAGCTTTGGCAATATACAGGCACTGAAAAGCATTTCCTTGAATATTCCAGAAGGCTCCATTTATGGTTTGATTGGCTCAAATGGTTCTGGGAAATCGACCTTGTTGCGTGCGATTACTGGTATTTACTGCTTAGAAAGTGGCGACGTATCAGTGGATGGGCAAGCAGTTTTTGAACAACCTGATGTCAAAGCAGCGCTTTTTTATATTTCGGATGATCAATACACAGAGCGTAATGGCTGTATCTTAGAAATGGCACAACGCTATGCCACGATGTATCCAAACTATGATGTGGATTATGCCCTTGAGGTGGCAAAAATTTTCAAGTTGGATCCAACCCGTCGCTTTAAAACCTTTTCAAAAGGGATGATTCGTCAATCTCATATTATTTTGGGATTGGCAGCCAAGACCAAATATCTTTTGTGCGACGAAACCTTCGATGGCCTCGACCCAGTGAAGCGTCAAGCAGTGAAAAAGCTTTTGGTAGAAGCGGTGCTTGAGCGACAGGCAACGGTGGTGATTGCCTCTCACAATTTGAGAGAGCTAGAAGATATTTGCGATCACGTTGGCTTCATTCACCAAGGGGAATTGGTTTTGGAACGTAACATGGACGATTTGGCCACTGGCATTTACAAATTGCAAACCGCCTTTGACCATGTGCATCGTCAAGCAGACTTTGCGGACTTTGCACCAGTGTCCTTTGAACAACGTGGCCGCATGATTTCCATGATTGTGCGTGGGGACTATGATGCCCTGAATGCACAAATTGCAGCAATGCAGCCCCTTTATAGTGAAATCTTACCGCTGACCTTAGAAGAAATCTTTATTGCAGAAATGGAGGTGCGTGGCTATGACATCAACGACCTCGTCCTATAAGCTCCCTCAAGATGTGCGGGCACAGCTCTTATCAATGAGAGGCATCATCATTTTAATGACCTGCTTCTATATGTTGATTGGGCCAGTGGCCTCTTATTTGGCGACAACAATGGTTTTGCAGGGTGATGCGGGAACCATGCCTTACTTTGCAGGCCAAACCTTTTTCCAAAATATGTATGTGGTATTTTATCCAACGGCCATTTTCTTTGGGGCGATTGGTGCAGCCTATGTGACGCGTTACCAACATGTTCAAAAGCAAAGTAACTTCTATCATAGCTTGCCAATTTCACGGATGAATCTTTTGACATCACGTATTGCGGCATTGATTATGATTCAAGTTGTCCTTGTGGCCGTATCCATCCTATTGATGGTGGTTGTTTCTGGCCGCATTCCAATAGATGGATTTATGCTGAGAGTAGGAAAATGGGCCGTGGTTCATTTCTTGCATATTATTCTCACCTTTATGCTTAGCTTTGGGATTGGGCTGTTGGCAGGACAGCTAACCGCCAACACCATTTCACAGCTTTTAATGATGGGTGTTTTCCATTTGACAATACCACTCATTGGGGTGACCATGATGGCAGCTTTAGAGGGGCTCTTTGAAACCTTTGCCTCAAAAGGGATTGCCTGGTCTTTGATGAGCTTTAATATTTTCCAAAGCATGTCCTTCCAAGAGAAAATGCACGCTGCAGACAATGATCCTGCAGTGGGGCTCTTGGCCTTCCAACAGTCAGATATTCTTTGGCCGATAGGGCAATATGTGATCTTTATCGCCTTGACGGTACTTTCCTTTGTATTGACCTATTATCTTTACAAACATCGCAAGGCCGAAAAAGCAGGCGAAACCTTGCAATATGCGCCAGTGGGCACCTTCATCAAAGTGGCCTATGTGGTGCTTGGCACCTCCATCGTGGGCTTTGCGTTCTATAGCTTTGGTGCCAATACCACGATTGGTTTTGTGTTAGGCGCTATTTTAGCGATGATTATTGTCCACACCATTGTGGAAATGATTTATCAACAGGATTTGCATGGCATGCGCCGTCATTGGGGCAGTGCCTTGCTGGGGCTGGTCATCTCCTTGGCCATTTATGGCCTATGTATCAGTGGGGTCATTGATTATGACCACTACGTGCCAAAGAGCAACCATATCCAAGCGGTGAAGGTGGATCT
Source organism: uncultured Peptococcaceae bacterium (assembly GCA_947254645.1). GTDB lineage: Bacteria > Bacillota > Peptococcia > Peptococcales > Peptococcaceae > UMGS1590. The sequence continues at coordinate 122,456 of CAMYDW010000002.1, forward strand.
CCAATTAGAGGACTCTTCCTACAACTGGGCGATGGAGGATGCATGGCTTCATGACCCAGCCTATATCAGTGCTGTGTTAGAAGCGACCAAACAATTATCTGATAAGCATATTGATGCTGAAGAAATTGGTGACCAAATGGCGGACAAGTCAGAGGCACAAACCCTGCGTCTCAAGGACGACACCATGGTGCAATCTGTTCAAGTGGCCTATCAAAACAAATTAGGCATCACCACGGTGCGTCGCTTCAATGTCGCCTATAAGGATTTCCAAAAAATCTATCCATTGGTGATGAATAAAACCAATTATCATAAAGCCTTGTGGCAAACGGTTTTGGACACCCCAGACAATGCCATTACTGGACTTTCTGTAGATGGCCAAGCAATGCTGGAACAAGCAAACGATACAAAGAATTTGATTTATAGTGATGCCAAAGGCAAAATCCTCAATGCAGATCCTGCACGTACCAGTGCTTTGCGAGAGGCGATGCACAAGGATATCGAAAAGCGTACGGCAGACACCATGCAAAGTGGGAAGGTAGGCACCATTTACATCAACGGGATGAACTTTGGCAGAACCTTTAATGTCTATCGTGGGGATGCAGCCATCAATGCGCTCTTTGACAAATGGCGTACAGAGGGCTTCCTACCAAGCACCACAGAGGTGGCGCAAGCAGTGCTGGCCAACAACGATGTGCTGATGGCAACGATTGAAAAAAATGAAAAAGGCTATCGTGAACGCCGCAAAGTGACGGATGTGGCTGAAGTAGAAAAATTGCTCAATGAAGACACGGTAGAGGATGGTGCGGCAGTCATCTTTGGTAAAGCGGTCAATAAAGAGTCTTGTGTAGTTATCCGACCAAAGGTAGAAGACGGCACCTATTACGAACAAATTCGCTATATCATTGAAAAATAATTCAATTAAAACAAAAGGAACGTATCATTCAAGAAGAAGGAGGACGACAGTCATGGCAAAAGTATGTCCTATATGTGGAAGCCATTCTCTTGGTCAAATCGGATTTAAAAGATATTTTTGTGCAGAGTGCTGCCATGAAGTCTTTATTAGTAAGCAAAAGAATTTAGTGTACTACCCAAGTCCTGACGGCGAAATGCGTGTGGTAGGGCATATTGGTGAAGTGGCACAAACCTACGCCAAAGCAAAGAGTCAAACTTTAGCGTGGACATAAAAAAAGAAAGCGTCCTGTGTTAGTACAGGGCGCTTTTTGGTTATAATTTGACTATATGCAATAGTTGTTAATGAGTATAATAGGGCTAGTAAGATTGTATATAAAAATGAGGACAAATTTAGGGAGTGACACATCATGGGACAACAAGTAGATTTACGTGGCGTTGGGCAAGAAGAGCATTGTGAGGATTTAAAGGAAGTCGCATCCAAGGTGGGCGTGCAAGTCGTTTGCAATGATGATGACGCACATGAACACGAAGATGAAGGCGGCCTCCATTTGCCTGAAAGCGAAGAATGTGAAGACAGCAAAGAAGTCGCTTCAAAATTCGGCGTACAAGTGGTCTGTGACGATGAATAAACAAAGGAAAAAGAACCGATACATCTGTGGATGTGTCGGTTCTTTTTTTATGCTTGATTCATATCGGTATCTGCCACAAGATGGGCATAGCAGCTGGCAATGTCTTTGTAATCCAAGGACAGGACGCTGTTTTTTAGCCCTGGTGTGTTCTGTGCGGCATTGATGACTTGTTCATATTCTGCTTGGGAGAGGGGCTCTACTTCCCCAAGGATGTCCCACAAAAATTCTTGGAGGGCATCTAAATTTGGCAAATAAAGGCTTTGCAGCACCACATCACCAACGACCTTGTGTCGGTCTAAGAGGAAGGCGATGAAAGGTGGAATCATCAGTCCATAGGCTTTGCCGAGAGACATCTCCTTGACATAGGTCAATGGCGTGGCCAATGCTTCGAGGGTGTTGGCGCCAACCATGGCAATCGCCAGTCCTGTTTGATTGGCTGCGAGGAGCAGGTGCTCATCGTGCCAAAGGGACATGGATTTGTCGGTGGCAGTCAGGCTATCAAATAAATCGCTCATGCCACCAAGGGCAGCCACCCCAAGACAATCGCTGATGGGATTGGCTTTTTCTGAGGCTAAGGCTTCCACTGCACGCCCCAAGGTGTGCAGGTAGCATTCGATGACCTTTTCTTCGCTGAGATTTGCCATGTAGCGTGGGTCAATCAATGCCAGATAAGGCAATAACAAACGATTGCGTACCAAGGTCAGGTGGTCTAGGCCTGTTTGGGCGATATGCACCTCATCGGTCACCTCGGTGCCACCACCTGGCATCGTGGGAATGCAGATGACAGGAATCGCACGCTCGATAGTGGACACCAAAAGGGTCGCTTCGTCAATATTCTGTGCCGCCAAAAGGGCAATGGCCTTGGCGGTTTCTAAGGTAGAAATCCCGCCGATGGCAACAATAAAATCGACGCTTGTTTCACGTGCAAGGGCTGCACCTGCCTCTAAATTGGCGATATTAGGCGCCGTTCTTCTGGTGTGATGATAGAGGGTGCGATGAATCCCATTGTATTCAAGGCAAAAAAGCGTCTCCTGAATAGCTGGATGAGTATCTTCTAAATGTGCATCCAAAACAACCAAGGCGCTACTGCCAAGGCTGGTAATGAGTGTGGCATTTTCAGCAAGGGCATCTTGTTCAAAAATCACCCTTGTACGCAACTCGTAGGACATTTGCATGGGAGATACTCCTCCTTTCTAGCATTTAATTTCCTCTATATTATCGCCGATATGCTCGGAGATTGCAAATAGTTTTTATAGCGATATAAGCATAGCACGATATTAAAATTAAATAATTCTTTTCCCTTGATAGGACAAATCGCCCCAATCACAAAGGGCCTGTCCATTGCACCAATTTTGGATATCCTCTTCAGCCTGGGCACACTCCTCGGCAGGAATATAGAGATGATAGTGTACATCGGCATCGTAGGTGGTATCGGTGAGCAGCCATGGCTTTTGTTCAAGGTAATGGCTCACAGTGCCTTGGAAGGTGTAGGCGACAGTGAGGGTAAGGGCCTTGTGGCGTGTCCAGGTGGTGATTTCTCCCGCTTCGATGGCGAGGGTCGCCCCTTTGGTATACGCACGGATGAGTCCACCAGCACCGAGCTTGACGCCGCCAAAGTATCGCACCACGGCAATCACCACATCCGTCAGCCCTGCTTTTTTGAGTACTTCTAGCATCGGCACCCCTGCAGTGCCAGAGGGCTCGCCATCATCAGAAAAGCGCATAGAGAGCCCGCCCTTGCCAACGATGTAGGCAGAGCATACATGGGTCGCCTGTGGATGCTGGTGGCGAATCATCACGACAAAATCATGGGCATCTTTTTCAGAGGTGACAGGCTGTGTGTAGCCAATGAAGCGTGATTTTTCGATGATGCATTCCTTTTCACCAAAATGTGCGACACTTAAAAATTCTTCTGGGGATTGAGGGTCAAATGGATTCATAAAAACTCCTTTAAAAAAACGACCTGCATGCACAGGTCGTTTGATCATTATGCGTGAGATTCTTCGATGTAGTAAATCACGTATGCACGTTGAGGGTCGGTATTGACCTTTTCCATAAATTCAGGGCTAAGGGATACTTCGCCAATCAGGTTGAATGGAGAGTCAAAATCAAATTCCTCATCATCTGCACATTTGCAAACGTCCAAGGTTGCATTTGGGTCTTCGTCTGGTTGAATGCCTAGGGCAATGTATTGTGCCTTTGCATCTTCAGCACTATCTGCAAAAATAATTTGGGTGTTTGTGGTGTGTTGCATAATCAAAAACCTCCTTGAATTAAAATATTAAAGTAACGATTGAATAGCAATGAATAGGAGCAAAAGGCCACCGAATATACTGGCAGGGCGTTCGAATTTTTCGCCCAAGAATCGACCAACAATCAGACCTATTGTGGTAATCACAAAGGTGGTTAAGCCAATGATCCATACCGATGAAAGGGCTGTACCCGATAGGCCAAAGCCAATGCCAACGACCAGCGCATCAATGCTGGTTGCCACTGCCTGAATCACGAGCATTTTTAGGGTGAGATGAAGGGGGGCTTTTTCCTTTTTAGTGTCTTTGGAAAAGGCTTCCTTCAGCATCAACACGCCAATGCCACCAAGGACAATGGCCGTTAAGATGTTGCCATAATTGCCAATAAATTGACGTAAAATGCCACCAGAGCAATAGCCAATCAAGGGCATCAGTGCCTGAAAAAGACCAAAGGCGATTGGCATAGACATCAGACGATACCAAGGCATCCCCTTCGCTGTCAGTGCATTTGCGATGGTGACACCAAGGGCATCAATGCTCAAGCCCACACCAATGAATATAATTGTTGTCCAACTCAATGCTTTTCCTCCTGAAGCATAATCAACTAGATTATAACATATTTATTTGACAATATCTTAGGGTTTAGATATTAAAATATTAAAAAAAGAACCGATTTTTCTTTTGAAAGAATCGGCTCTTTCTGTGCTTACTTTGCGTCTTTTAATTCTGCAAGATACAAATCATAGTCGTGTTCAATACCAGGTTCGTTGGTATCAAAGGCACTGACCACAACAATGGTGAGCAACGCAAGAATAAATGCTGGCAGCAATTCGTAGATATCAAAGATGCCACCAAATTTTGCTTGAAGCATATTCCACACCATAACGGTGCCGCCACCAACAATCATCCCAGCAAGGGCGCCATTACGAGAAGTGCGTCTCCAGAAAAGACTGGTTAAAATCACTGGACCAAAAGCTGCACCAAAGCCAGCCCAAGCAAAGCTTACAATGTTAAAGATGACACTGTTTTCATTGCTTGCCAAGAACATGGCAATAATGGAAATACTAATCAATACAATACGTGTCACCACTAAAATTTCTTTTTCAGAAGCGTTTTTGCGAAGAATGCCCTTGTAGATATTTTTCGCCACTGCAGAGGCAGAAATTAAGAGATAAGAGTCAGATGAACTGATGGTTGCTGCCAAAATCCCTGCCATAATAAAGCCAGCGAGGAATGGTGGCACCATGCTACGACTCATCACAATGAAAATACTTTCAGCACTAGATGGCGTTAAGAGGGCATCTGGCATTAAATCACGACCGATGATCCCAATGCTCACTGCAGACAAGAGGGAAATAAATACCCAAACAGTTGCAATGCGACGACTCATTTTAATTTCCTCGGTGCTGCGGATGGCCATGAAGCGTAAAAGCACTTGTGGCACCCCAAAGTATCCAAGCCCCCAGGAGAGCATAGAAATCACGGAAATAAAGCCATAAGGTGTACGGTCTGCAAACAATGGTTGTCCGTCTTGAAGGACTTGTTTGCCATTTTCCATGACTGGTGTTGCAAGACCAAAAAATTCAAAAAATCCTGGAATATTTTTAGCATTTGCAATGGCTTGCTCCACACCGCCAACATGATAAAGGCCGAGCCCCAACACCATGCATAAGGCAATAATCATAATAATCGCTTGGAAAAAGTCGGCAACACTTTCTGCTAAGAATCCACCAACAGCGGTGTAGAATACAACGAACACACCACCAGCAATCATCATTGGAATGTATGGCATGGCAAAAAGGCTGCTAAATAATTTACCAACAGTGACAAAACAGCTTGCTGCATAGACCGTAAAGAAAATAAGAATAAACACAGCACTTGTGGTCATCAGGATTGGGGTACGTTCTCTAAAACGTTGGCTGATGTAATCAGGTACAGTGATAGAGTCCCCAGCAACAATAGAATAAATACGTAGACGGCGCGCTACAACGAGCCAGTTGACATAGGTGCCAATCCCAAGGCCCATCGCTGTCCAAAATGCATCTGCCAGTCCTGTGAAATAAGCAAGACCTGGAAGACCCATGAGGAGCCATCCACTCATATCAGAGGCTTCTGCACTCATGGCAGTGACCCACGGCCCGAGGCTACGCCCACCTATAAAAAATTCTTCCGTGCTCTGATTGGCGCGACGCGCAAAATAAAGACCAATGCCAAGTATGATGCCAATATACAATACCATGGCTGTGCCGATAAAAAAGCTATCTCCCACGGTTTTCACCCCTTTTTTTATTTTTCTGCCCTAAAAAGACATTATTAAATTATAAGTGTTTAGTAGGATATTTGCAAGAAAAATACTTGCATACCCCATCAAAGAGGGCTATAATATTTCTCATATTTTGGGGTATCGCCAAGCGGTAAGGCACATGGCTCTGACCCATGCATTCCAAGGTTCGAATCCTTGTACCCCAGGTCAAACACTTATCTATATAGATAGGTGTTTTTTCATAAGGATTTGTATGGATTTTTCAAGTATTTAGGTGGGTATATCATTGACCAACGCCTATCGAACAGGTATTATAGTAGATACAGAGAAAGCACGAGGTGAGAAAGATGTTTTCTGGAAATAAAGTCATATTAACCAAACCACAAGTAAAAGACGCAGACGTTTTGCAAAAATGGTATTCAGATAAGGATTTCCGTCAGCTATATGATGGCTACAGAGGCAATTCTTTAGATATGGTCATGAATGAAATTAAAAACGGTGCAGATATTATGGACCCTTCTGCAGAACGTTTAAATTTCCTTGTTTCAAGTAAGCATAATGGGCAGCCAATTGGTGTGGCAGCCATTATGGATATTGATCGTCAAAATGGGCATGCTTGTATTGCCCTTGGGATTGCTGAAAGCAACAAACGCTTAAACTGGTATGGGATTGATTTGATGATTGTTCTTTGTGACATCGTCTTTTATCAATTTGGTTTCAACCGTTGCTATATGCGTATCAGCGACAACAACCAGCTTGGGTTACGTACCGCTGTGAATTTTGGCTTTCGAGTGGAAGGGCAGCTGCGCAAGCACATCTTTAACAACGACAAATATGTCGATCAATGGATGCTTGGCTTACTCAAAAACGAATATGAAAATATTTCTATCGTTCCACGCTGGAAAGCGCGCGGCGAGTAACGCTTGCAAGGTCACTGCAAATTCGTTAGAATATAGGGCGACGATGGTAGCTTTTTATAAGCACCATACGTTGCCTTATTTTTTTATTACTTTTTATTTTTGGCCACTTGGAGTCATAGACCCGAGATGGATTGCACGCATGGGTGTAATCCTCTGGCGTACGCTAGGAGGAAAAAAAGCATGGAAAAAACAAAGAAAAAACTGACCACACAACGTATCGTCATGGCAGGCATGCTCGGCGCAATTTGTGTCGTGCTTGGTGTCACTGGATTAGGCATGATTCCTATTCCGAACTTGACAGGGCGGGCAACGATTTTGCATGTGCCTGTTATTATTGCTGGGGTGTTAGAAGGGCCAATCGTGGGCGCTTTAACAGGACTCATCTTTGGGGTATATAGCTTCTTGACCCCAACAGGAGCGATTCCAGCGGATCCGATTGTGCGCATTTTGCCAAGAATTTTGCTTGGCATTACCAGTGCCTATGCGTATAAAGCGTGCGGCAAGCATCATCAAATTGGGGCAGCCCTGGCTGGCGTGATTGGGACTTTAACCAACACCGTTGGCTTTGTAGGACTGGCGATTTTGATGGGCTATTTGCCAGCATCTATTGTTTTGCTTATTTTGCCACAAGCATTTGTAGAGCTTCTTTTAGCGACTGTGCTTGTTGTTTTGCTGTTGCGTGTGATTGCACGTTCACAGCCACATAGATTATAGGGGGAAATTATGTTACTCGCCTTTGATACAGGAAATACCAATACCGTTATGGGATGCTTTGAAGGAGACAAGTTGTTAAGACAGTGGCGATTTGCAACAGATGCCAATCGCACTGCAGATGAATACGGCCTTCTATGTCATCACTTTTTTTCACATTATCAAATGGATGCATCAAAGGTTGAGCAAATCATCATCTCCTCTGTGGTTCCTGATTTGACCCGTGCCTTGGTGCAAATGAGCGAAAGCTACTTTAATATTAAGGCCATGCTCGTAGATGTGGGCATCAAAACAGGACTCAAAATTCGTTATGAAAATCCAAAAGAGCTTGGTGCAGATCGCATTGTCAATGCCGTTGCTGGGATTGAAAAATATGGGGCACCTCTTATTCTGATTGACTTTGGCACTGCAACGACTTTTTGTGCTGTCAATGAAAAGAAGGAGTACATGGGCGGCGCCATCACTGCGGGGATTGGCATTTCCATGGAGGCACTTTTCAGCCATGCCGCAAAATTGCCAAAAGTGGATTTGGTTGCCCCAGAAAAAGCCATTGGCCGCACCACTGTTTCAGCGATGCAATCAGGCTTGGTGTATGGCTATGCCGCTCTTGTTGATGGGATGGTGGCACGTACCGCTAAAGATATGGGTTTAGACCCTCGCAAGGTATGTGTGGTGGCAACTGGTGGGCGCTCTGATTTGATTTGCCCATACTGTCAATATGTTGACCACATTGATTTGACATTGACCCTAGAAGGCTTGCGCATTCTCGCAGAACGCAATAAGGGAGGCCATAAAAATGCTTGACGTTTGTTTATTAGGGTGTGGTGGCATGATGCCACTGCCAAAGCGCTTTTTGACGGCGCTTTTAGTGCGTCACAATGGACACAATGTGTTGATTGATTGTGGCGAAAGCACACAGGTGGCCTTGCACCTCTCTGGATTTAGTACCAAAAATATTGACCACATGATTTTTACCCATTACCATGGTGACCACATCAGTGGCCTACCAGGGTTGTTGTTGACCATTGCCAACAACCATCGCACAGAGCCATTGCATTTGTGGGGTGGGGTTGGTTTAAAGCGTGTCGTGGAAGGCTTGACAGTGATTTGTGGCAATCTGCCCTTTCCCCTTGTCTTGCATGAATTGCCCTTTAAGGAAAAAAGCACCTTTGCCACTGGGGATTTATTATGGACCACCCAACCAGTGAAGCATCGTGTCCCTTGCTTGGCTTATAGTGTTAGCTTGCCACGTGCAGGACGCTTTGATGCAGCCCGTGCCAAAGAAAAGGGGATTCCCCTCCAATATTGGTCACGCTTGCAAAAAGGAGAAACCATTGAAGCCGATGGCGTGGTGTATCAACCTGCCGATGTTTTAGGGGAAGCACGCCAAGGCTTAAAGGTCACTTATGCCACCGACTGTCGTCCATCACAGGCCCTGATTGAGATGGCAAAGGACAGCGATTTGATTATTGCCGAAGGCTTGTATGGCGATGATGCCAAGCGCAAGGATGCTGCCTCCAAGGGGCATATGGTCTATAGTGAAGCGGCAAGGATTGCCAAAGAGGCAAATGCCAAGGAGCTGTGGCTCACCCATTTTAGCCCAGCCATGCTCAATCCAAAGGAACATCTTTCTGTGGCAAGGGACATTTTCCCAAACACTTCCACAGGCTTTAATATTAAAACAACAACATTGCGTTTTACCGAAGAATAAATTTTTGTTGCTTCTTTTTCCCTATCATGTTAGAATGAATCAAATTCTATATCGCCAAAGGCGAAGGGGAGTAGCACTGGCGTAGGCCAGCGATATGAGTCGTCAAACACGTGAGAAATCACCGGTTCTATCGATAAAGTGAAAACTTGATTGCAAGACCTTTGTCTTCTGTTTCATTATGGGTATCTGTAAAGAGACAGAAGGCAGAGGTCTATTTGTTTGAAAAAGAGAGGATGATAGCATGCTTTTAACAGCAGTGTCACACAATGTCGATGCAGCACTTGTGATACGTTATTTATTGGTTTTTGCGATGTTGATTTTTATGGAGGGGATTTTATCGGCAGATAATGCCCTTGTTTTAGCAGTGATGGTACGCCCTTTGGCACCACAAATGCGTCCAAAAGCCCTTTTTTATGGGCTTGTAGGGGCCGTGGTGTTGCGTTTTACTGCCCTTTTTGCGATTTCCTTCTTGGCAAATGTATGGGAAGCACAGGCGATTGGCGCCGCCTATCTGATTTTTATGGCGGGCAAAAATCTCAAAGAATATAATGCCAAGATGGCAGAAAGTCATCATCAAAGCTCTTTAGATGCGCTAGCAGAAGACGATCGACAATACCTTGTTAGTAAAAAGCATTTCTGGGCCACAGTGGCCAAGGTGGAAATTGCCGATATCGCCTTTGCAGTGGATTCTATTTTGGCAGCAGTGGCGATTGCTCTCGCCCTGCCAAAGACTGGCCTCGGCCATATCGGTGGGATGGATGCTGGTCAATTCTTGGTGGTACTTGGTGGTGGCTTATGCGGGGTTATCATCATGCGTTTTGCAGCGACCTTATTTGTCACCCTTCTCGACAAGCGTCCTAAGCTTGAAAAAGCGGCCTTTCTATTGGTCGGCTGGGTGGGTATTAAATTGGCGGTCATTACCCTTGCGCATCCATCTCTAGGCGTGATTCCAACACACTTCCCAGAATCTGCATTGTGGCAAGTGCTATTTTTTGGCACGATGATTGGGATTGCATTGTGGGGATGGTTCACCTCTACACCAAAAGAATAAAAAACGTTGTATAAAAAATTTATACAACGTTTTTTATCGAATGATGTGCATTTGTAATTTTATGTTTAGATGATATTTTTATTATTTGTTATCTTTCTTTTTGTCCAGCTGGTAGGTATTGACTAGCTTTTCTACCTTGCCGGTACGGTCGTACAATCCTGCCCAAGGGGCGTTGTTCATGAGTGATTTATCTTTTTTCTGAAGGCTGAGCATATGTCGAAACCCTTTAAACCAGCTATATCCTTTCATGATACGACTCCTTTCTCTAATTACTATAGTATTTTATTCTTACACGTAAAGAAATTGGTCCACTATTAGCAGGTTCAGCCTTAACATAGTAGGATAGGATATGGAATCCGTCGAAATAAGCGTCTCCATAATAAGCCATATCACTTGCGGTAATTTTTAATAATTGACCTTGTCCAGGCTGTATCATTTTAGTGGACATATGAGCCCCAGACTTTGCTTGGGTATAAGCACGAATGAGGGTATTGCCTTTGTTTTCAATCCATACATTTATATATGAATCCATTGAAGTAAGATTTACGGAACAATTATATCGTTTACTGGAATAGTTCCAAAGGTTATAATAAACTTGGTCTAAAATAACCCCATTATCGAAACTGCCTGAATTAAATCTTGTTAGAGCTAGTGCTTGATTTAAGGTTAAATTTTCAGATTCTATGGCGTCTTTAATTAGTGGTTCATCTGATTCGTCAGTTAATATTTTTGCTTCGTTTTCTAATTTTGCATCTTCAAAAGTTTTATTTGATAAATCTTTAAAAAATGTATCATTGACAATATATTAGTATAATATTAATAATATAAAAAAAATAATAAATGTCAAAAAAATAATGAAATATTTTTAAAGTAAATATTTGGAGGGATTGAACATTTTTTACGATTTTTCAACAAACCCTTATGGTCTTGCGCCGATGGCAGGTGTGACCGATAAAGCCATGCGTCTTTTGTGTCGCAAGTATGGCTGTGGCTTACAATATACAGAAATGGTCAGTGCCAAGGCACTGCTCTATGATAACAAAAAAACCTATGAGCTCTTTGACCTTACCGATGAAGAAGCCCCTATTATTGTGCAGCTTTTTGGTTCAGAGCCAGAAGTCATGGCAGAGGGCGCCAAGCTTGCAGTGGCAAAAGGCGCCAAAGCCCTTGATGTGAATATGGGATGTCCTGTGCCAAAGGTGGCAAATCATGGGGAAGGCTCAGGGCTCTTAAAAACACCAGAAGTGGCATGGGATATTATTCGTGCGATGACCAAGGCAGTGGATGTCCCCGTGACAGTAAAAATTCGTATTGGCTGGGATGCCATTGATCCCCACATCACTGATTTTGCCAAAGGCTTAGAAGCTGCAGGGGCAGCGCTTTTGGCCGTGCATGGCCGCACACGTGCTCAATATTATAGCGGTGAGGCCAACTGGCAAGTCATTGGCGATGTGGTGAAGGCAGTGGATATCCCTGTGTTGGCCAATGGCGATGTAGTGGATGTGGCCAGTGCACGAGGCATTTTAGAAGCTACTGGTGCCAAAGGTGTGCTCATTGGCCGAGGTGCTCTTGGCAATCCATGGCTCTTTGAAGCGCTTCTTGCAGATTGGCAGGGAAAAGCGCTGCCAGAAGTAAAAAAATTTGAAGAAAAAGCACAAGTGATGTTAGAGCATGCCACTTTAGCGTGTAAGTATAAGGGAGAGAGCATTGCGATGCGAGAAATGCGCAAGCAAATTGGTTGGTATGTCAAGGGCCTGCCCCATGCTGCAGAGTGGCGTCGTGCATCGTCAACGTTGAACACCTTGGAGGATTTAAGAGCGCTCCTATCAACTGGGGGCCACTTGCAAGATAAGCATGCATGAGAGTCAAGCTTTAATGCTTGTCAAGGTGCTCTATGAATGCTAATATAGACAATGAAAAATACTGTGATAGCTAGTGAGGAGCTGATATTTGTGGAATTAAAACGTTTAGACAGAGCAGAATATGAAAAGGTTGTAGGAAGACAAGAAAATTGTTTCATTACTTTTACAAAGCAAAACTGCCAAATTTGTGAACGTCTAAAACCAACGCTAGAAAAAATTGCTGATGAATATACTGGATCCGATGCGATTCATTTTTATAACATGGAAATCAATGATCCTGAAGCCCGTGACATCTTCAAGGGTTGGCAATTGGTAGGGGTACCACAAACTGTTATTATGAAAAACGGGACCTATCAAGAAGCACTCCCAGGGGCATTAGATGCAGCCATCTATCGTACCGAAGTCAACAAGCTTTTGGGCAAAAAGCAAGGCTTTGGTGCTAAATTAAAATCTTTATTTGGAAAATAATTTATTTGATAATAACCCTTTGAGTATTCAAAGGGTTATTATTATGTTTTTTTATAAAAAATACACAGCGTGAGACTGATTTCTTTGCCATTTTTAACGATTTTGGCATATAATAGAGAGAAGATTATTGAAAGAGGGACAAAGACATGAACTATATTGATGAATATGTTTTGCCAGTTGATGCAGAAGTTGCTGCAGCAATTGAAAAAGAGCTTGGCCGTCAACGTGATAAAATCGAATTGATTGCTTCTGAAAACTTTACCAGTCAAGCAGTGATGGCTGCCCAAGGCTCTTGCATGACCAACAAATATGCGGAAGGCTACCCAGCACATCGTTACTATGGTGGATGTGAAAATGTAGACATCGTTGAAAACATTGCACGTGACCGTGCAAAGGAACTTTTTGGTGCAGAGCATGCCAATGTACAACCACACAGTGGGGCGCAAGCAAACTATGCCGCTTATATGGCACTTCTTCAACCAGGAGATAAGATTTTAGGGATGAACCTTTCCCATGGCGGCCACTTGACCCACGGCAGCAAGGTCAACTTTAGTGGCAAGCTCTATGATTTCTGTGATTATGGCGTAGATGCAGACACCGAAACCATTAACTATGATGAACTCGAACGCATTGCCATGGAAGAAAAACCAAAGCTCATCGTGAGTGGTGCAAGTGCATACTCTCGTGCCATCGACTTCAAACGCATTCGTGAAATTTGCGATAAATGTGGTGCTATGATGATGGTAGACATGGCACACATCTCTGGGATTGTCGCAGCAGGTCTTCACATGAACCCAGTAGAATATGCAGATGTTGTTACCACCACCACCCACAAAACCTTGCGTGGCCCACGTGGCGGGATGATTCTCTGCCGTGAAGAATACGCAAAAGCAGTGGATAAAGCCGTATTCCCAGGCACCCAAGGTGGCCCACTCATGCACGTGATTGCAGCAAAGGCAGTGGCACTCGGAGAAGCCCTTCAACCATCCTTTAAAACCTACATCCAACAAGTGCTCGACAATGCCCAAGCATTGGCAACTGCTTTGACCGATAATGGATTCCGTTTGGTCAGTGGTGGCACCGACAACCATTTGCTCTTGGTAGATGTGAAATCCATCGGCTTAACAGGACACGAAGCAGAAACCGCATTGGATGATTGCAACATTACCTGCAACAAAAATGGCATTCCATTTGATACTGAAAAGCCAACTGTGACCAGCGGCATCCGTCTTGGCACCCCAGCAGTCACCACTCGTGGCATGAAGGAAGCAGACATGAAAGTGATTGCAGATGCCATCAAAGCAGTATTGGTTGATAAGGACCCAGAAAAGGCAACAGCAATGGTTGCTGAATTGACCAAAAAATATCCATTATATGAATAAAAAAGGAGTTTGTTAATTATGGGGAAAGTGCATATCTTTGACCACCCACTGATTCGTCACAAAATTTCTTATTTACGTGACAAAAATACACCTTGTTCTCAATTCCGTACGGTGGTAAAAGAACTGGCGTTGTTGATGGCCTATGAGGTTACCAATGATTTAGAAACCTATCCAATCGACATTGAAACACCAATTGCAACAGCACATTGCGAACGTGTAGAAGAAGATAAAATTGTGATTGTACCAATTTTAAGAGCAGGGCTCGGCATGGTAGAAGGCTTCCAAACCCTTTTGCCTGAAGCAAAGGTGGGGCACATCGGCATGGCACGTGACGAAGAAACCCACATCCCAGAAGCCTATTACTACAAAATGCCAAAGGGCATCGAAGAAGCCATCTGCATTGTTGTTGACCCAATGTTGGCAACAGGTGGTTCAGCAAAAGACGCTGTAGACTTCCTAAAGAAAAGCGGTGCAAAAAATATTAAATTCGTTGGCTTATTGGCTGCTGACCAAGGCATTAAGACCTTGCAGGAAAGCCATCCTGATGTAGACATCTACATTGCCCAACGCGATGCCATCTTAAATGATGACGCTTACATCGTTCCAGGCCTGGGCGATGCTGGCGACCGCATCTTTGGCACCTTATAATCAGACAAGAAAAAGCGATTGCTTCTTAAGGAGCAATCGCTTTTTTAATTTTTAAATTTGTACGATGATAAGTGGTGCAAAAGGCGTGGAAGGATGATTCAAGCATACCTATTGCAGTTAGATATACCGACATGCCATGCCACTAAGCCATAAAAAAGGGTCATTGATGCGGCTCCTTTCTGAGCACTTTGGCAAAGACGCAGAGCCAAATGGCTGGCGCAGAGGTGGCGGTCACTTGGTGACGCACATGGGCAGGGAAAAAGAGGGTGTCGCCTTTGGCAAGGGGCACTGCTGTGCCATCTTCATAGGCCAAGGTGGCAGTGCCTTCTAAAAGAGTGACCCATTCGTCCTCGTCTTGGTCATACCAGTCGTTTTTGGGAGTGGTATGATGCCAACTGACAATGCGTTCTATGCGCATGGTATCGGTTTCACTAAGGATGGTGACGGCTTCTTCTGGGGTAGGGGTGCCTGGGTCAAAAAGATTCATGTATTGGCCCCTCCTCTAGGCGTGTTCTGATGACTTGATAGGCATCGACCAAGGCTTCATCCGGCCAGCGTGCACGATTGGCAGCAGAGGTTGATGGCAGAGGGATGGCTTCGATGTGGGTGATGGGAAGGAGCAGCTTGTTGTACAGGTCGTTGGCTTTTTTGCCTGTGGTGAAGATGGTGTGAATAGGCGCCTGTGCAAGCAAGCTGGCGACATCATTGGCAATGGGATGGCGAATGCTGGCATCTGCAGCGCCGTTGATATCACATTTGGCTAAAACATCCCACAGAGCGATGTGGTGGGCAAGGGCAAAGGACTGGCATGCGTCTCGGTCTTCTGGCACTGCTTCATCAAAGAGGCGTGCAAGGGTGCGCCAAAAACGGTTTTGCGGATGACCATAGTACATGTCTTTTTCTCGAGATTTGGGAGAAGGCATGGTGCCAAGGATGAGCACCTGTGACCCTTCATCTGCCCAAGGCTGGAGGGTGTGGGTGACAGTTTCAACCATGACATATCGCCATCTGACACATTTCCATGGCGGATAGGGCTGTTTGGTGGCTTTCAGGGGTCACCCCTGCACAGGCATCTGCACGGATATAAAGGGGCACATTAGGCAAGGCGGATTTGATGAGCATGGCATTGGCGATGACACAAATATCTGTGCATAGCCCAACGAGGGTGATAGAAGTCATTGGTTGGTCTGCATGGCTCATCTGCAAGGTTTCTGCCAAGGCAAGAGAGCCAAACCCGTTCTTTTCAAACTTTCGTGCCATTTTGCGTTTCAAAAGGGCGCCTACCTCTGGATGAAGCTGCCAACCATCGCTGTCTTTTTGGCAATGGGCCACAGGGAGATAATGCCCCTCTTGGGTTTCAAAATAATCATCGTGGTGGGTATCTTGAGTGTAATAAATTTGTCCTTGGTGTGCTTTGATGACCTCGCACACTGTTGGCACAATGGCTTGGGCTTCTTTGGTTCCGAGGCTGCCATTGATAAAATCATTTTGCATATCAATCACAACCAATACATCATTTCCGAACATTGTTATCCTCCTCTAGTTTTAATAGTTCTATTTTATCAGCTTTCAAAAAAATGTCTATCCATATAGAGTGCACGAATAGTGAACAAATATCCGTCATACGCTTGCAAATTTACTTGGAATTGGGTATGATTAGGACGGAAAAAATTTGAAGGGGGAAAACCTTAGTGAGTTCAGAAAAGAAAAAAATTGGTTTAGTCACTAGACTCCTTATCGGGATCGCTGTCGGTCTTGGTTTGGGGCTGGTCTTGCCAGAAGGAATTATTCGTGCTTTGGTGACAGTAGCTAGTATTTTTGGGAGCTACTTGAGCTTTATTATTCCATTGATGATTGTGAGTTTTGTTGCTGCTGGGATTAGTCATTTGAGCAGCGGCGGTGCTGGGCGTTTGTTGGGGGTAACCGTAGCGATTGCCTATTGTTCTACCTTATTGGCTGGGAGCTTTGCTTATGCAGTAGACTCTGCTCTTTTCCCAGCGTTTATTACCAGCGATATTATTGATAATTTTAAGGAAACTGCCACTGCGTCTTTGGACCCATACTTAAAGTTCGTGCTTGACCCAGCATTCAGTGTGACCACTGCGATTGTCTTGGCATTTATTTTTGGGATTGGGATTGTTGCCCTTCGTAGCAGCAAAAACCACCAAGAAATTGGTGAAATGATGATGAAATTGTTTGATGGCTTCCAAGAAATCATCAACCTTACCCTTGCTAAAACCATCATTCCATTATTGCCGTTTTATATCGGGATTACCTTTGCAAAAATGAGCTATACCGGTGAAGTATGGAGCGTGTTGCGCGTATTCTGGAAAGTGTACGTGGTTATTTTGTGCTTACACATTGTTTACTTGCTCTTTCTTTTCGGTGTGGCTGGGGGCGTTTCCAAGAAAAGCCCATTCTTCTATTTGAAGAACCAAATTCCAGGCTATGTGACTGCAGTTGGTACCCAATCCTCTGCAATGACCATTCCGATTAACGTAAGCTGTGCTGAAAAGAACGGTGTCAGCAAGAGTATTCGTGAATTTGTTGTACCGCTTTGCGCAACCATCCACTTGGCTGGTAGTACTATGACCATCGTTTCTTGTGCAACAGGGGTATTGATGATGAGCAATATGCCACATAGCTTTGGCTTGATGATGCCATTCATCTTGACTCTTGGCGTGGTTATGATTGCTGCACCAGGGGCACCAGGTGGTGCAATTATGAGTGCGCTTTCCTTCTTGCCAATGATTGGCATTCCGGTGGAAGGGGCTTTGGCAACCTTGATGATTGCCCTCTACCTCACCCAAGACAGCTTTGGTACCGCTTGTAACGTTTCTGGGGACAATGCGATTGCAGTCATCGTGGATACCTTCAAGGATCGTATCACTGGCAAAAAATCTGCCTAAGCATTGACTTAGAAATCACCTTCATAAAATAAAAGCTCGCCTTTGTTAAAAACAAAGGCGAGCTTTTTATATTATAGACTTTCTTCTAAGAAGGCCAAGTAGGCACGCATGGTCATGTAGACATCTGCCTTGCTGACAAGCTCGAGAGGGGCATGCATGGAGAGCATTGGCACGCCGCAATCCACGACTTCTGCACCTCGGTCGGCGAGGATATAGGCGATGGTGCCACCGCCACCTTCGTCAATTTTGCCAAGCTCGCCTGTTTGCCATGGCACGTTGCGGTTGGCAAAGAGACGGCGCAGGCCTTGTAAAAATTCGGCATTGGCATCATTGGAGCCGCTTTTGCCACGGGAACCAGTAAATTTGCAAATCGTGACCCCCTTGCCTAAAAAGGCGGTGTTTTTCGCATCCATGACCTCTGGGAAGGTAGGGTCGAGGGCAGCGGTCACATCTGCAGAGAGGACATGGCTTTTGGCGATGGTACGACGTACCATCAGCTCACTGTCATGGGCAGAGAGGGCAAAGAGCTCTGCAAGCATATTTTCAAAGAAACGAGCATTCATAGAGGTATTGCCCACAGAGCCGATTTCTTCCTTATCAACAAAAAGGCCCACTGCGCCATAGGTCGGTGTTTTCATGGTGAGGAGCGCTTCTAATGCTGCATAGGTGCAGGAACGGTCATCGTGTCCATGGGCACCAATCAAGGAGCGGTCAAGACCGACATCAACGGCCTTTTGTGCAGGCACCAGCTCTAATTCAGCCAAGAGCAAGTCTTCCTCGATGAGGTCGTATTTTTCCTTGATAAGACGTAAGATGTTTGCCTTGATTGGTGATTTTTCATCGCCCTCTTGAAGGGGCATGTGGCCGATAATCGCATTGAGCTGCTCGCCAGTGATGGCAGTGGCAAGGGTTTTCTCATTTTGAGATTTGCCTAGATGCGGCAAAAGGTCGCTGATAAATAGTACGGGATCCCCTTCATCGTCACCAAGATGGATTTCTACTGGGGTGCCATCTTGAGTATAGGCAAGGCCATGCAAGGAGAGGGGCATACAAGTCCATTGGTATTTTTTGATGCCACCGTAGTAGTGGGTCTTGAGGAGGGCAAGCTCACCATCTTCATAAAGGGGATGGGCCTTTAAATCAAGACGAGGGGCATCAATATGGCTGCCAACAATGTGCAAGCCTTGGTCGAGGGACTTTTCGCCAACCACCAAAAGCACCACCGCTTTGTTTTTGTGGTTGTAGTAAATCCTGGTGCCGGCTGGTGGCATTTGACCTTGGGCAAGAATGCTTTCTATATCCACAAAGCCAGCCTTTTGGGCTTGAGCAATGATGGTTTTAGCACATTCACGTTCGGTTTTGCTATCATCTAAAAATGCTTTGTAGCGGTCGCCATAGTCAAAAATGGCTTGGAGATCTTCCGCAGAGGCATCTTTCCAAATGCTGGGACAGGTGTATTCATAAGACATAAAAAAACTCCTTTCGTGATGTTTCTGGATAAAAGATGGTCGAAACATCAATAAACTGGTATAATAAAAGTATACCATAAAATGACAAGGTTTATATGATTCCTTGTCGAGGAGTGAAAACCATGGAATATAAAATTCAAAAAAAATTCATCAATCTAGGAACAGCCGTTGTTGATTTCGCCTTGGCGATGCTGATGATGATTACCGCCATTCAAAGCCGCAGTGTGCTTGCTTTTGTTTTTGGGGTGTTATTTGTAGCGATGGGTGTATTTTTTTGGCGCTATTTTGAACGTCAACGTCGCTTAGAAAAGATGACGCCAGAGGAACGGGCTGCTTTCTTAGGAAGTAGCGAAGCAGTGCTCATGCCAAATGAAGCCAATGCCATGCTAGAAGAAAAGCGCAGAGAAGAAGGCTATGTCGAAAAATAAAGGCGCAGAAAAGAAACCAAAAACCACCAAGAAAAAAATCCTTGATGGTCTTGGATTGGGATTTTTCATGGGATTGTTTTTCATTGTGCCCCTCTGTATCAATCTGGTAGGGTCTACTGCTGGTGGTGTTGTTGTCGGTGGCATGGTGGCAATGCTTGCGGGCATTGCTGTAGAATGCTATACAAATTAAAAAACACAACAGCTTTTGCTGTTGTGTTTTTTTGTTCTATTGGTAGAGGGGATGGTAAATATCTATAACCTTGCCATCTTTGTAGTAGACTCTTGGCACACGGCGAGACAAGCCACAGTAAATTTCATGGGCGATGGTAGGGACGTGTTGGGCCACTTCTTCAACGGTGATTTCATCTGTCCCTTGTTCGCCGATGATGACAACCTCATCGCCAATGGCAACGTTTTCAATATGGGAGACATTGATCATGCATTGGTCCATGCAGATGTTGCCAACCACCTTCGCACGCTGCCCATGAATGAGGACCTCACAACCGTTGGTCAACAAGCGATGAAACCCATCTGCATAGCCAAGGGGTAGGGTGGCAATGATTTCTCCCTCTTCTGTTGTGGTGTAATGACAGCCATAGCTGATGCAGCTGCCGACCTTTTCTTTTTTGACATTGGTGACACGACATTTTAAGCGCAATGATGGTCGCACAACAATGTTTTCATTGTGGGTTTCCTTGCTAGGATAGCAGCCATAGAGCAAAATGCCTGGGCGCACCATATCGAGAAAATACTCTGGATGGTCGACAATGACACCACTATTGCCACAGTGGCGAATCTTTGGAATAAAGCCACGTGTCTGTAAGCCCTCAAGGAAAAACAGGTAATTTTGCCATTGATAATGGGTGTAGGCTTTGTCGGCTTCATCAGCAGTGGCAAAATGGGTGAATAAGCCTGTAAATTCAATCCCAGGAAGGCGTAAAATGTCTTCAATCAGGTCAAGGCTTTCTGGGGTTGGCAAGAAGCCAATGCGCCCCATGCCAGTATCGGCTTTGATATGGCAATGTGCCACCTTGTTTTGGGCCACTGCCTCATCAGACATGGCCTTGGCCAAGTCGTAGGTGTAGATGGTTTGGTCAATGTCATATTCTATGAGCTCTTTGGCACGCCACGGCTCTGTATACCCTAAGATAAGTATAGAAACATCATGAAAGCCTGCTTGTCGCAACTCAATGGCTTCATCAAGCATGGCAACAGCCAAGTAAGTGGCGCCGTTTTCTATTAAAGTGGGTACAATATGTGTGGCGCCGTGTCCGTAGGCATCTGCCTTTACGACTGCAGCAATTTGCGGGGTATCGCCAATTCGTTTACGGATCGCTTGCATTGTAAACGAAAAAGCATCTAAATCAATTTCAGCCCAGACGGGTCGAATATGTTTTAAGTCTTCCATACCAAAGGTCCCCTTTTAAAGTTATGCGAATTTTTGAACTATTTCGATAATATGATTATATCAAAAAAGTGACGACAATCGCATTATTAATCGTTATATAATTAAATGAATATTTTTATAAAATATAAGAGCTTGATGAGCAATCATCATTTCTCTTTTTTTAGAGTTCTTATTATAGCACTATTTCACTCAATCTGTGAGGCTGTGTTTGTTAAGATGTGGTGGATATTAAAAATTTGGCGACACCTATCCTTTAAAATGAAAAAAGTTTAAACTTTTCCTTTACAAAGAATCTATTATCCCCTATAATAGCATTCAATTCAATAACATTTATCAAGAGCGGTGGAGGGACTGGCCCTGTGAAACCCGGCAACAGCCTATGAAGGTAATGTGCTAATTCCAGCAGACAATGTCTGGCAGATAAGTGACTACTGTAAGAAAAGAAGCCATTTCCTGCTAGAGGAAGTGGTTATTTTTTTACCCAAAAATTTTTAAGGAGGAATTGTCATGAATAATGAAGAACTCAAAGCAACACAACTAGGTACACGCTGTGTACAAGGTGGATATATTCCAGGAAATACCGAGGCACGTACGATGCCGATTGTACAATCTACCACCTACAAATACGATAAAGCCGATGACTTGGCAGATGTTTTCGATTTGAAGGACGGTTCTTTTATGTACACACGTCTTGGCAATCCATCCTTGTCATGGCTGGAAGAAAAGGTGGCGCTTTTGGAAGGTGGCGTGGCAGCCTTGACCACTGCTTCTGGACAAGCAGCAACCTTGTTCTCTATTATCAATATCACACGTGCAGGTCAACACATTATTGCACTCAGCAATCTTTATGGTGGCACCCATACCTTGCTCGGCAGCCAATTGCCACGTTTTGGTATTGAGGTGACTTTTGTAGAGCCAGACCTAAGCTTGGAAGAATTAAAGACCTATGTTCGCCCAGAAACCCGTTGCATTTTTGCAGAGGTTTTAGGCAACCCAGCCCTTGAAGTATTGGATTTTGAAAAGGTGAGTGCATTGGCACAATTTGCCGATGTACCGTTGATTGTAGACAACACCTTCCCAACCCCAATGCTTTGCCAGCCGCTCAAGCATGGTGCCAATATTGTCGTGCATTCTGCCACCAAATATCTTGATGGCCATGCCACCAGTGTTGGCGGGGTGATTATTGATGGTGGGAACTTCAACTGGGACAATGGAAAATACCCTGAATTGACCACGCCAGACCATGACTATCATGGCCTTGTGTACACAGAAGCCTTTGGACCAGCCGCCTATATCGCCAAAGCACGTGCAGGGCTCTTGCGTGACATCGGTGCAACCATGGCCCCAATGAATGCCTTCCTCATCAATCTTGGCATTGAAACCCTGGCTTTGCGCATGGAACGTCATAGCGAAAATGCTCAAATTGTCGCAGAATATCTTGCAAACCATCCAAAAGTAGAATGGGTCAATTATCCAGGGCTTGAAAACAACCCAAGTCATGCCTTGGCAGAAAAATATTTGCCAAATGGCTGCTCTGGGGTCGTGTCCTTTGGGCCAAAAGGGGGCGCTGCTGCAGCTAAAGCCGTGATTGATAACATGAAGCTTGCGACCTTGGTGACCCACGTGGGGGACTTGCGCAGTCACATGATTCATCCTGCCAGCACCACTCATCGTCAGCTCAGCGATGCTGATTTAGAAGCAGCAGGGGTAAAACCAAACCTAATTCGTTTTAATGTAGGGATTGAAAACATCGAAGACATCTTGGCCGATATCGATCAAGCCCTCGCATCTATCTAATTTTTGAGGAGAGTGTGCAGTGCCTGTCATTATACCAAAAGATTTACCAGCAACAGAGATACTTAGTAGTGAATATATTTCGGTGATGCACGAAGAACGTGCAAAAACACAGGATATCCGTCCCTTGCGCATTGGCGTTTTTAATCTCATGCCCAAAAAAATAGTCGCAGAAACGCAGCTTTTGCGATTGTTGTCTAATACCCCTTTGCAATTAGACGTTGATTTGATTATGCCGGCACATCATGAAAGCAAAAATACCTCTCAAGACCATCTTTTGAAGTTTTACAAAACCTTTGATGAGGTGCGTGAAAAGCGCTACGATGGCTTTATTGTCACAGGGGCGCCAGTAGAAATGCTTGACTTTGAAAAGGTGGATTATTGGCAAGAATTGAGTGAGGTATTTGATTTTTGCAATAGGAATGTTTTTTCGACTGTTTTTATTTGCTGGGCCAGTCAAGCTGCGTTATACTACTATTATGGCATTAAAAAAGTGCCCTTGGATAAAAAGCTATTTGGGGTCTATCCACATCGCTTGATTCGCAACCGCGATATCACACGTGGCTTTGATGATGTATTTTTTGCACCACAATCCAGACATACAGAAAATTTGGCGTCAGACATCAGTAGCAATGAGGATTTGAAAATCCTTGCCCAATCGGATGTGGCAGGTCCGCTCTTAACGACCACCATTGACCAACGCCACTATTTTGTATCTGGACATTTGGAGTACGACCCGTTGACCCTTTGGGAAGAGTATGAACGTGATATGGCAAAGGAGATGGATAATGTACCTTTTCCTGAAAACTACTTCCCAGAAAATGATCCACATCTAGAGCCAATCGTTCAATGGCGTGGTCATGCCAATTTGTTTTTCTCAAATTGGTTGAATCACGTGGTTTACCAAGAAACGCCATACGACTTGACAAGCCTTATTCCAAGAGGGCGCAATAAATAATAGGAGTGACAATGGTATGTCAGAAGGAAACACGCTGATAAAGATTTACGATTTAAATAAAGTGTTTCGTGTCAAAGGACACGATGTCACCGCCCTGGAGGGCATCAACCTTGAAATCAATCAAGGAGAAATTTTTGGTATCATCGGCTTATCAGGTGCTGGAAAAAGTACCTTGGTACGCTGTATCAACTTTTTAGAAAAACCAACAGGTGGTGGCATTGTTTTTGATGGCCACGACTTAGGGGCACTTTCAGACAAAGATTTGCGTGCCCTGCGTAAGCAAATGGGGATGATTTTCCAACAATTCAACCTACTGATGCAACGCACTGCTTTGGAAAACATCTGCTTCCCCCTAGAGATTTCTGGGGTACCAAAGGCTGAGGCCAAAAAACGTGCCGAAGAGCTTTTGGAAGTGGTAGGGCTTTCTGAACGTGCCAATGCCTATCCAGTGCAGCTTTCTGGTGGGCAAAAGCAACGTGTGGCGATTGCACGTGCCTTGGCAACCAATCCAAAGGTCTTGTTGTGTGACGAAGCCACCTCTGCCCTTGACCCACAAACCACCGCTTCTATTCTCGGCTTGTTGAAGTCCTTGAGCGAGGATATGGGCATCACCATTATCATGATTACCCATGAAATGAGTGTCATTGAGGAAATTTGTCAACGTGTGGCCATCATTGCCGACCATCAAATTGCTGAATTTGGCACCGTGCATGATATTTTTGCCCATCCAAAAACAGATGCGGCACGCCGTTTGGTTTATCGTGAAAAAGAAGAACCAAGTGTTTATCGTGCAGTGGATGGCAAGCTTTTGCGCCTCATCTTTAATGGTGGAGAAGCCATCGAGCCTGTCGTTTCCAATATGATTTTGGAACTTGGCTTGGCAGTGAATATTATTCACGCCAACCTCAAGCCAATCAACGGCGAAACCTATGGTGACATGGTCATTCAAGTAAAAAATACCACAGACGCAGAGCGTGTGCGTGAATATGTGGCACAAAAAGGATTGTTGACAGAGGAGGTGCCAAATGTTTGATGCAGCAACAGTAGATATGCTTTGGCAAGGCACGCTGGAAACCTTGTACATGACAGTGGCGACCACCGTGTTGTCCTATCTTATTGGGACCCCTCTTGGGGTGCTCTTGGTCATCACTGGCAAAAATGGCATTCGTCCAATGCCCACTTTCAACTGGGTGGTAGGCTCCATTGTCAATTTATTGCGTTCGGTGCCTTTCCTGATTTTGATGATTACCATTCAACCCTTCACCAAGCTGGTGGTAGGGTCTACCATTGGGACCAATGCAGCGATTGTGGCATTGGTGGTATCAGCCGCACCTTTTGTGGCTCGCATGGTAGAGCAATCCCTGCTTGAAATTGATGCAGGGGTGATTGAAGCAGCCCAATCCATGGGTGCAAGCAATATGCAAATTGTGCTCAAGGTCTTGTTGCCAGAAGCAAAACCATCCTTGATTAATGGGGCGTTGGTTTCTGCAACCACCATTCTTGGCTATTCAGCAATGGCTGGTTTTGTCGGTGGGCGAGGTCTTGGGGATATTGCCATCCGTTATGGGTATAATCGTTATGAGTACGGTATCATGCTTGTGACAGTTGTTTTGTTGGTGGTGTTGGTACAAATTATCCAAGCCATTGGCACACGTGTGGTGCGCCACACTGATAAACGTATTAATAATTAAAAAAGCGTATAAGGAGGTTTTTCAATGAAAAACAAAAAAATGATTGCAACCGCTCTTATCGCAACCTTGGCTCTTGGTTTATTGGCTGGTTGTGGAGCAAATGGAAACAAACAAGAAGGCAGCGCAGCGGCTGAAAAATCCAGCGATGCCAAAGTGATTAAGATTGGTGCAAGCCCATCTCCACATGAAGAAATTTTGAATCACTTCAAAGAGGACTTCAAAAAAGATGGTTACACCTTAGAAGTGGTTTCCTTCTCTGATTATGTATTGCCAAACAAATCCTTGTCTGATGGCGAAATTGATGCAAACTATTTCCAACATCTTCCTTATTTGGAAGACTTCAATAAAGAAAACAAAACCGAGCTTGTCAGTGCAACCCCTGTTCACTATGAGCCAATGGGTATTTTCTCTGAAAAAATGAAAAGCCTCGATGCTATCAAAGAAGGCGCAAAAATTGCTGTGCCAAATGATACCTCCAATGAAGCACGTGCCTTGCTCTTGTTGCAAGAAAATGGCATCATCAAATTAAAAGAAGGTGCTGGCATCAATGCAACAGTGAAGGACATTGCAGAAAATCCAAAGAAGGTTGAAATTGTAGAATTAGAAGCAGCACAAATTCCACGTTCCTTAGGGGATGTTGATTTGGCAGTGGTCAACGGCAACTATGCCATTGCTGCAGGTCTTAAAATTGCCGATGCCCTTGTGGTAGAAGCAAAGGACAGCTTGGCAGCACAAACCTATGCCAACATCATTGCAGTGCGTAAAGGCGAAGAAGCCAGCGAAAAAACCAAAGAAATCATCAAAGTATTGACAAGTGAAAGTGCTAAGAAATACATTGAAGAAAACTACAAAGGCGCTGTTCTTCCAGTATAATGAAATAAAAAGAACCCTTTTAAAGGGTTCTTTTTTATTGCTATAAATGAGGTAAAAATGGGAATTATTAAAGGATATACACTTGTCAGAATGGAGGGGGTATAATAAAATAAAAGTAGTAAGAAGGGAGGCTGTCATAATGAGTACAAGAGATGACGGTTGTCAAAACGCGAAAAGAGTTGCTTCTAAATATGGGTATACTATTGTCTGCGATGAAGACAGAGTAGAAGAAGCAATCGAAGTTGCAGAGGGATGTCAAAACGCAAAAGAAGTTGCTTCTAAGTATGGCTTTACTGTTGTTTGCGACGAATAGTCCACGATTAGCCTTAAAATTTTAAAAGTGCGTCCTGTTGATAGGGAAACCCTTAAGAGGACGCATTTTTTTATTTGCCTGTGCTAATTTATCGGTTTAATAAATAAAAGCCCTGGGTAAGTGGTCTATATGAAGTAAAGGGTGTGATAAAAGATGTTTATGCCGATGTTAGAGCGGCTAGAAGCAGCGGTCAAAGACAAGGAACAAATTCAAATCCGCAGTTTATTTGACTCAGAAACCAGTTTTTGGATGACTGCAGCAGCTGCAACAAGCTTTTCACTGCAATCCTATTTAGAAGCCACCGATGAACCAAGTTATCGTGAGGAAACAGAAGCGATGCTTCAAACATTTAATCAATGCTTGCGTGCAGGTGAAGTGGAAGAGGAAGTAGTCCTCGAAAGCAAGGAAAAAACACTGGCCAATCTTGAAGCAATTTGTGTACATGAGAAAAAAATCTGTGCCTTTAATTTAGAAACAAGTTTGCCTGTTTGCTTTTCTTTCACCTCTTATTGGCTGTTGACGAAGCTGATTGAAGTAGAGTGGCAAAAGCTATTAGATGAAGAGACAGTGTTGTCGACCTATCAATTTTTAGATGGGGTTATTTATGACCGTGGGGAACTGAATACCATTCGTGAAAGCATGGCAAAGGGTGCCTTAGAGGATGACGAAATGGTATATATTCGTACCCATTGGCAGCAAGCACGTCTTTTCTTTAACAGATTATACAATGAAATGCAGTTATTGGCAGCTGGCGTGATACCCTTTGAAAGTATTCGCCGCCGATAAAGAAACATAATTACATCTGTTGGTGTAACTATGTTTCTTTGCTGCGTCTTGAAAATGTGGCAGATTGTGTGCCGGTGTAGCTCAGAGGATAGAGCAGTGGTTTCCTAAACCATTGGCCGCAGGTTCGACTCCTGTCACTGGCGTCTTTGGAATTTAAATTTAGGAGGAATAATCATGTTTGATGTGGCAATTATTGGCGCTGGCCCTGCTGGTATGACAGCAAGTATTTATGCACGCCGTGCAGGTTATAGCGTAGTAATGTTTGAAATGAGTGTGCCAGGTGGTCAGTTAGCAACCACCGATAGTATTGAAAACTTTCCTGGCTATCC
Organism: uncultured Peptococcaceae bacterium; assembly: GCA_947254645.1. Lineage (GTDB taxonomy): Bacteria > Bacillota > Peptococcia > Peptococcales > Peptococcaceae > UMGS1590. The sequence continues at coordinate 150,220 of CAMYDW010000002.1, forward strand.
ACAAGGGATCAATGGCTCTGAATTGAGTATGAAATTTTATGAGCATGCCCTTTCCTTTGGTGTAGAATCTGTCTTTGGCAAAGTGATTTCCCTAGAATTGGAAGGCCCTGTGAAAAAAATCTATGCCGATGATGGCACTGGTGAAAAGGCCTTTGAAGCGCGTACCGTCATCATTGCAACAGGTGGTCGCCCACGTCCTTTGGGTGTGCCAAATGAAGACAAGTTCCGTGGCAAAGGGGTATCCTATTGCGGCACCTGCGATGGCTTCTTCTTTAGAGATAAAGATGTATGTGTCGTTGGTGGCGGGGATGTGGCTGTTGAAGATGCTGTTTACCTTGCCAATATGTGCAACAGCGTGACTGTTTTCCACCGTCGTGATGAATTGCGTGCGAATAAACGCAGTCAAGAAGTGGCTTTTGCCAACGATAAAATCACCTTTGTATGGGACACCGTGGTTACTGCTATTGATGGCGCTGAAAAGCTTTCCACAGTGAGCACCAAAAATGTAAAAACAGGTGAAGAAAAAGTTTGGCATTTTGATGGCTGCTTTGTTTTTGTAGGCTATTTGCCAAATACAGAAATGTTGCCAGCTGTTTTAGAAAAAGATAAACAAGGTTATATTATTACTAACGGAGAAATGGCAACCAACATCCCAGGCGTTTATGCCATTGGTGATGTACGTCAAAAGCATATTCGTCAAGTATCTACTGCCGTTGGTGATGCGGGCATCGTTATGAGTGATGTAGAGCGTTATCTTCGTGAAGGAGGAGCAGGACAATGAGAAAGCAAAGTACTCTGAAAAGAGTGGCACTCATTCTTCTTGTATTGATGATTAGTGTAGGGCTTTTATTACCATATTTTCTTTCGTTGGCAGCAGCTTTTTAAATGATAAAAAAATAGGAGGATGACAAAAATGAGCGAAGAAAAAGACATGAGAATTTATCAATGCCAAATGGCAACCTGTGGGTATATGTATATGCCTACCAAAGGAGATAGAAAAGGCGGTATTGAAAAAGGCACTTCTTTTGAGGATCTTCCAGATACCTGGAAATGCCCATTATGTGGGGCGAATAAAAAAGCTTTTAAACCACTTGATGACTAATACGATGATCGAAGAGCATCTCGCGAAAGTGAGATGCTCTATTTTTATATTGGAGGAAATGGCGTGAAGGAATGGCTTAAAGAATTTTATCCTCAGTTTGGAAGCTATTTTGGCATCCTTGGTTATTCTGTCGGTATTTATCGGCATTGTCTGGAAGGACGTTAGTAAGACGCGTCAATAAAAAAAGTGCACAAGCCTTAGGCTGGTGCACTTTTTTTATTATTTTTGATAGCTTTCGATGACATCGAAAGCTTTAAGAATACGTTCTTTGGTGATTTCATAAGGAGAATCTACCACATCCCCAGTGGCAAGGGTCGCTGCAATCAATTCATCGAAGTGTTCTGGCGCCAATTCGACTTGTGTGTAGGAAGTCGGTAGATTGATTGATTGATTGAAGGCATATACTTCTTCAAAGGCTTCTGTTTGCTCATCCATTGCCAACAAGAGGAGGATGCCATAAGCAACCAATTCCCCATGCAAATGATTTTTTTCAATGTGTGGGAAGTGGGTGCAGCCATAATAGAAGGAGTGTGCCAAAGCACTGTTGTAGACATTGTCTACCAATACAGAGACAAGCCCAGTGTTGATGATGATGGTGAGGATGACCAATGCGAGGTCGTCGCCCACAATGCCTGCTTTGCAATCAGAAAGGGCTTTCTTGCCATGCTTGAGTAGGTCGGCGGCACAGTGGCTTGCAATATCTACCCCAAGGCGGTTGGAGTGATTGAGGGCTTTGCCGCGCGCCTTAAAGGTGCTTTCGTATTGTTTGGAGAGGGCATCGCCAATACCGGCCCAGAGGTATTCGATTGGCGCTTCACCAATGATTTTGGTATTGATAAAGGTATGGATAGGGGGACGCTGTGCCCAGTACAAGCCTTTCATGGAGTGATCATCGTGATAGACCACGCACACCTTGGTGATAGGGGCACAGTTGGAAGCGATGGTTGGAAAGGTAAAGACAGGCTTATCAAGTCGGTCCCCAACCACTTTGCAGGTATCTACTGCACGACCGCCACCGACAGCAAAAATCATATCTGCTTCACGAACGGTTTCATTCTGATAGAGGGCTTCGATGTTGCATTCGCAAGAATCGCCGCCATAAGGAATGAATCCAGTGAGGGTGATGGCATCGCCAGCACCAGCTTTAATGGCGTCGCCAGCTTTTTTGAGGGCTGTTTCCCCGCCAATGACACAAGCGGTTTTGCCGTAGCTTTTGCAGACAGTAGGAATTGCTTCATATACGTTTCCATCGCCGATGGTATATTGAGGTAAGTAAACGCCGTAATTTTCCATAAGGTTGAGACCTCCTATAAATGATTGACTGTAGTATAACAATGAAAAGCCTAAAAATCAATAATAAATAGCATAAAAATCATAAAAGCTGAAAAATACTAGTACTGATATAAAACAGAAGATAGCAGCTCAGAAAGGTTCATAAGGAATGCTGGCAAAGTCAGAGGCGCGCATCGGTCTATATATGAAAGAAATATATCGAATGTGATACTAAAATCTTGCAATTCGCTTCTTGACGTGGTATGATAGTCCGTGTTAAATTGCTCTGTAGAGAGCTATCATTCGACAAAGGGAGGTGTTCGCATTGGCAAATATCAAGTCTGCAAAGAAACGTGCTAAGACTAACCGCGTTCGCAACCTTCGTAATGCCAGCGCTATGAGCGCTGTTCGTACTGCTATTAAGAATTTTGACAAAGCAGTTGAAGGTGGAAATAAAGAACAAGCTGCTGAAGCAATGGCAGTTGCTGTTAAGAAAATTGACCAAGCTGGTTCCAAGGGATTGCTTCATAAGAACAATGTCGCAAACAAAAAATCTAGAATTATGAAAGCTTACAACAAAATGGCGTAAGTTTTTAAATAGAAGAAGCTACCGTTGGGTGGCTTTTTTTATGCAATGAAATTCTTGCAAATGATAAAGGAGAAAGGGCATGAAAAAATTAATCGCAATACTCCTCCTTGCAATGCAATTAACGTTGCTAGCAGGTTGTGGGCAAGAAGAAAAAACAGAAGGCGAGGAAGTCGTTATCACTGTGCCGAGAGATTTGGCAGATGATAAAACCGATGAAGAAATCATCAACGACAGTGCCAATCAAGGCATGGAAGCGGTGATTGATCAGAAAAATGACACTGTGATTTATCATATGACACGAGAAAAAAACAATGCGGTGTTATTTGGCTTGAAAGGACAGATGGATGAAAGCATCAATGCCTATGTGCATTCTGAAGATCCTTCTGCGATATTCATCAAAAAGATTACCTATAATGAAAGCATGACGACCTTTAATGTTGTGGTAGATAAGGCAGGCTACCTCAATCGTGTGACCGACAAGGCGCTGATGAATATTTTCTCAGCAGGAGCCACTTATCAACTTTTCTCAGGGAAAAAGCCAGAAAAAATTGATGTAAAGCTGCGTATCATTGCAGAAAACAAAAAGAAGCCTTTTGAAATACGCACCATGATGGAGAACTCTGCCAATGCCAGTGATGCAGATGGCTCTCATAGTGTGAATAATGCCGATTAAGAGAACACCCGGGTGTTCTCTTTTTTTTAATCATAAAAAAAACTAGAAAAAAAAAACAAGGAATGATATCATAAGAAAAAATAATGATACATATAAATAAAAAAAGGAGGCATATCTATATAATTTGTAATCTCGTTTTTATCCGATTGAAATATTTTTACAGAAAGAAGCATAAAAATGTTTAAAAAATTTATGGCAACAACACTTGTGGTGGGTCTTTTATCATTAGGATTTGTTGGAAATTTAAGTGCAGCGGAAGGGATTATTGTATCTCCTGAAAATAACGAGACAAAATCTTATGAAGAAATTATGAAGATGCCAGGTAGTATTTCTGTGAATGAATATGAAGTGCTCAAAGAAATAAGAGAAAACTCTTCTTATGAGTTAAAGGCTAAAGGGTATAGTCATGAAATGATTAATGAATTTAAAGCCATCAAAGATGAAGATATTTATGAAAATTTAAAGGAACATGCTCAGTTAGATGAAAATGAATTGAAAATAATGGGTTTAAGTGATGAGCAAATAGCTTATGTGAAAAATCCTGAAACTTGGACTAATACAACGCTTTCTGATTTGCCAGAAGATATTATAATGGCATTATCGGCATCACTTAGTATGTGGGCAGAAACAGGCTTTTATGATAGAAATTCTTTGCATGCAACTTATTCTGTTTTTTGGGCATGGTCTGCTCGCCCGCACAGCCGCTTTACAGATTGCATTGGTTCTTCTTTTGTTAATAGTTATAGTGCAAGTAGTGCTTCTACGGGAATTGTCACTTATGTTGATGAAAATAACTGGGGCAATCCTGTTGTTGTTCGATACCCCGTTTTAAGATATCCAAATGCGGGTGTAAGTATGACTTTCCCTATGAACCATTATACTTCTACAGGTCCTCAATGGGGTAAAAATGGCAAAATGTTTGTTGATATTACAGGCGTTGCGGCTCCTCAGTCTATTCTCACTTTGTCTGCCTATGGTCACTCAAGAATTGCACTGAATCCAAGTATAAGTTTTAATCTGTCGGGTGATTTAGGTTTTTCATTTAATCCTGCTATAAATATAATAACGATGAATCAAATTAATCATGATATTTGGTAAAATGTGTTTGATGAAACGAGAGGAGGGTTTTTTGTGCATAATGATGGAAGACCGTCAGCGTTGGTATACCTTTGGTTGTTGGCAACACCTTTGGTAGGATGGTTCTTTGCGTGGTTCTCGCCATTTAATGATGGGACAGTGTTCATAGGATCGGCGACAGGAGTTCTGATTTATCTTGGGGCCATCGTCCTCTATGAAATACGAGCGTGGGGAAAATTCTTGTTGCGTGCCATTGAAGTATATACAGAAGACAATAAATAGTTATCAAGCGTAGTGGTTTTCTGCTACGCTTTTTTTGTTGCCTTGTTTCGCATGGACAAAGAAACTGCCACAAGTTATAATGAAATGAATGAGAATGGATAGGAGGCGTGCGCAATGCCTGATAATAGAAGATATTTCTCCGAATCGAAGAATAATGATTATAACGTATTGAATGTCCTCAACGTCACACGTGACGATATCACACCAGAGGAAATCAACCTTGAAGAAGGGGCGCCTTTTGCTGAAGGCGTAGACCTCGATGCAAAGGTTAGCGATTATGTAGAAATGGCAAAGGAGGAGGAAGCGTTAGAAGCCCTTGAAGAAGAGACTGCCGCAGAAGAGCCTCAAGCAAGAACTCCAACGCCAACCCCAGCACCACGCAAAGGGGTATTTGATGAGGTGCGTGAAGAAGCCAAGGGCAAATTCACCGAAGCTGTCAAAGAATTGCATGAGGAAACAGCCTTAGCGGCACCAACGAAAGCCCCTACTTTAGAGGAAGAAGTGGAAACAGCTGCTGCCAAGGAAAAAATCCTTCCAGCAGCAAAACGCATCCGTAAGCCGAGATTTTTGCAAAAAGACCCAACCCCTTCTATAGAAGAAAACGAGACAGTGGCAGATGAAAATTCAGCTGAAGCAGTAGAAAAGGATGAACAAACCACCGCAGATGATATTCGTGATGTGGTGACCAAGGATGATAAAGAAGCCAAACGCAAAGCACGTGAAGCCCTTGCAGAGGAAGAATTGGCAGAAGCCCTTGCTGTTCAAGAGCCGCCACGCTCTATTTGTGATGAGCTCCATCAATTAGAGTCCTTATTATTGAATGGCAAATCACCAATGCTTCATAAAAATGAGGTTCTTGTGCCAAGAGATGCGACACTGACCCTTATTCAGTCATTGACAGCTGTTTGCGATGTAGATGCTTCTTACTTGGATTGTGCAGCAGACGATACGCTGATTGACGATCTTATTTCTATCAATAGTGTAGGAGAGGCCTATCGTCCCTTGGAACGTGCCAGAGAACGCTCTCACACCATTATTTCAGAGGCCATGAAGCAAGCGGACCTCATTATAAACGATGCAAAAACCCTCTCCGCACAACTTCTTGCAGAAGCAGAAGGGGAAATTAAGGAAAAATTTGACGCCGCAGATGAGCAAATCAATGTGCGTATGTCTACTGCTAAAGAAGAAAGCTCCAAAAAACTCAATGAAGCACGCAGCGAGCTAACGGTATCACGCCAACGCAGTGTGGAAATTCTCAGCAAGTATTTGGAAAAAGCAGAGGATGATTATCAAGGCTATTGGGAGCGTGCCGAACAAACCGTGCTTGCTTCTCTTAAAAAATCAGAGTCTATCCTTACAAAGGCAGCAGAGATTTATAGAAAAGAACTGGATGCCATTAAAGAAGATCGAGAAGAAATCAATCATATATTAGAAGAATTGGACAGTAGAAAACCACCAAGCATTTACAAAAAATAGCCAATAGAGCCGTTGCGACAGTGTTGCGACGGCTTTTTTTCACTTTTTTGAAATAAAATGAAAAAAGGCTTGCAAAAAGAAGGAGGTGCTGGTATAGTTATATACCGTAATACTTCTCCTGTACGAGGAAAACCTCTACAGAGAGCCATTCTTCAAAAAATAGCTTAAAAAACTTTTTGAAAAAAGTTAAAAAAGCTGTTGACAAGAAAGGGTGAG
>CAMYDW010000003.1 GCA_947254645.1 uncultured Peptococcaceae bacterium
GCTTTATGTGTTAAAAAATTAAGAATTAAATTGTATCAAAGTAGTGAGAGTCTTAGATCCAGCTTGCGGAACTGGGTTTAAGCAGTACAGGGATAATAATTTATGGAAGTTTTATATTAATTGGGATATATTCACTTAAAGCACTTAGGTAAAATCTTAAGTGTTTTTATTTTGAAAAAATATAATTTAGAAATAAAAAAACCACCGAGTGGTGGCTTTTAGCTTTCAATTTAATTATCTTCTTCTACCATTTCTAAACATTCATCTAAATCAAATTCTTCTGTGAATTCTGGATCCATATGGGTTAAGAAGTGCCAATCTTCTGAATCTTTTTTTCTAAATAGGATTGCTTCTCCGTCTTCTGATCCGAAGTAGGCTCTTTCTACTTGGTAGCCTTTCTTTTCTAGATTTTTCTTTACTTCTAAATAATTATTTTCTCTCGCTTCGATATATTCTCTTAAATCTGAATTCGCTACTGTGTAGGCATCCACTCTAGTTGCACCTTCTACGATTCCTTTTCCTTTTTTAGATAGGTTTGGAATTTCTTTCCAATATACTTCTACATCGCCATCTCCTGTAAACATAAACTTAGTTAGTGGTACTATGTTGCCATTTATTTCTAGTTCCATGTAGTCTGAGATTGAATCTAGCTTTATAGTTTCGTATTCAAATCCGTCTATTTCTTCAAATTTGTATCCTTTAAGTTGAGATACAAATTTTCTTCCTTCTTCTATGGTGTCAAATAGTCCTAGCTCTGTGCTCATTCCATCTTGGTATAATTCTAATATAAACATTTTTGCTCCTTATCTATTTAACGCTATTTCAAATTTAAAACTTGAATCACCTTGGGTTGCTCTATACTTAATCTTGTAGTTTTTAAGAAGACTACTAACGATATAGCGCCCCAGTCCATTGCTATTCTTCTTGCTAAGATCAAAGTTTACGTCAAAGATTTTATCTATATCGATACTACTTTTATTCTCATAAGTGTTTTCGATGTATATATACCCTTTTTCTGATCCTATATTTATACTACCATATTCGTCGGAATATTTAACTGCACTGGAAATTAAATTGGATAGGACTATTCGCAGGGCAGTCCTTCCTATCTCTCGTTTCGGTGGTGGCGACAGAACGACTAAGAAGCAAGGTGTTATTGAAAAGTTTAAATCATTCTTTGAGCAGTTCTTTGGTATTGGTGGTTCATTTACCACTAATGAACCGAATACTGTGAATGATGATTAGGCACAAGAAAACGACCACACAGGAGCATCTCTACTCTTGTATGGTCGTTATTTCTTTCTTTACCGCTTAAAGGTCATCAGTTAAACTTTGTTTTCGCTAGTCCCTAACTGAGCGCTCCTAAAGGAGCGCTCTTTTTTTATTATCCAAGTTGAACAATATGGAATTTCTTTTTACCTTTACGAATTTTTAGTTGGTTGTCTTCAAAATTTGCAAGGGTAACATGGCAGTGTACGTCTTTAATTTGATTTTCATTTAAGGTGATGCCACCTTGCTCTACCAAACGGCGGCCTTCACTGATGGAGGTGGTTAATCCAAGATCTTTTAAAAGGGTGAGGAGGCCAATGCCTTCACCTTCAAAATCGCTGGCAGTCATGTCTGTTGTAGGAATAGAACCTTCTTGTCCACCACCTGCAAAAAGAGCACGTGCCGCTTGTTGGGCTTGTTGTGCTGCTTCTTCGCCATGGACATTTTTGGTCACTTCAAATGCCAATACTTCTTTCGCGGTGTTGATTTCTGCACCTTCTAGGCTTGCCAAACGATGGACTTCATCCATTGGCAAGAAGGTGAGAAGGGACAAGCAGTTTTCAACATCTTTATCATCGACATTGCGCCAATATTGATAGAAATCGTATGGGGACATGCGGTCTGCATCGAGCCAAACAGCACCATTTGCAGTTTTGCCCATTTTCTTTCCTTCGCTATTGGTGAGAAGCTTAAAGGTCAAGCCGTAGGCTTCGCCACCTTCGACACGGCGGACGAGTTCCACCCCGCCAATGATGTTGCTCCATTGGTCGTTGCCACCAAATTCAAGCTTGCAACCGTATTCTCTATAGAGGTGTAGGAAGTCGTAGGATTGCATGATCATATAGTTGAATTCGATGAAGGACAATCCACGTTCCATACGAGATTTGAAGCATTCTGCGGTGAGCATGCGGTTGACAGAGAAATGTGCGCCTACTTCACGGAGAAAGTCAATATAGTTTAATTTTCTTAGCCAATCGGCGTTGTTAAGCATGAGGGCTTTGCCATCAGAAAAATCAATAAAACGTTTTGCTTGCTCTTTAAAGCGTTCCACGTTGCTGTCAATTTGTTCGACGGTCATAACTTTTCTCATGTCAGTGCGTCCAGATGGGTCGCCAACCATACCAGTGCCGCCACCAGCCATAAAAATTGGACGATGGCCAAATTTTTGCATGTGCATCATGACCATGAATTGAATATAATGACCAACATGCAGGCTGTCGGCTGTTGGGTCAAAGCCAATATAAAAGGTTACCTTTTCTTTTCCTAATAATTCACGAATTTCATCAAGATGTGTTGCTTGTTCAATAAAACCGCGCTCTTGAAGCACATCAAATACATTTTGTGTCATTGATAAGTTCCTCCAGTTGGAATGGTTTATGTGTATTACTATATCGAAAATGGATAGATAAATCAATTCAATAAAAAACATCCTAGCCATCGGCTAGGATGTTTTTGGAATAACTTAAGCGATGGTTTCAGCGATTTGTTCTGCAAGTGCATCTAATTGAGCAAATACTTCATCAGTTGGTGCAAATTGTGAACGAATGCTTTCGCCAACTTGTTTCATTTTGATGCCATTGAGGCGGTCGTTTAATTGACCACATGCTTCACCACTCCAGCCGAAGCAACCAAGGGTTGCATAAGGCTTGCCAGCAGCAGTCACAGCATCAATAGAAGAAATCACATCAAGCACTGGTTTGAGCGCTGCACGGTTGATGGTTGGAGACCCAAAAACAAGGCAATCTGCTTCAAGATTTTCGGCAATGGTCTCTGCATCAGTATGAATAACATCAAAAGCTTTTACATCGATGTTCTTTGCAGCCAATTTGTCGGAAAGGTAGTTGCACAATTCGCGAGTGTAGCCGTAAGCAGAAACATAATAAATAGCAACGGCTTTCTTTTCGCGCGCTTGTGGGGTTGCCCAGGTGCGATATTTTTCTTTTGCAGCAGTGATTTCATCATCCACTAGGATTGGGCCGTGGCTAGGACATACCATTTTGATGTCTAAGTCTTTGATGCGGTCCAATGCACGAAGAACGAATTTAGCAAATGGATGCATAATAGCATAATAATAATTTTCAAATTCAGTTTCGTAATAGTCTTTGCGATAAGCGGAATGTAAGAACATGGTTGGTTCAGCGATGTGTGCCCCTAAGAAATCGCAAGAGAATAAGATTTTATCTTCATTGAGATAAGTCATCATGGTATCTGGCCAGTGAATGTTAGGGCTTACGCAGAAGGTAAAGGTTTTTCCACCAAGATCAAGGGTATCGCCATCTTTCACTGTTACACGGTTGAAAGGAATGCGGCAGATGTTGTCGAGGTTTTTCAAGCAAGCAGCAGTACCATATACCAACAAGTCTGGATTTTGTTCTAATAAGAAACGAATAGCGCCAGAATGGTCTGGTTCTGTGTGGTTTACAATAAGATAATCAATGTTTGCAAAATCAGTCACTTCAGTGATGTTTTTTGCAAAAGTCTCAAAAAAACCTTTGTGAGCGCCTTCGATCAATGCTGTTTTTTCAGTACCCTTTACAAGATAAGCATTATAAGAAGTCCCAAATTTGGTTCTCATGATAATGTCGAAGATACGCATTGTCGGGTTTAAAACACCAACAGAATAAACATTTTCAGCGATTTGCATAGTCATTTCCCCTTTTAATTGAGTTATTTTTTCAAGAAATATTCTAAAGTTATGAACGTATTGTTACATAAAGACAACTAGAGATATTTTACCACAATTAAAAGTTTTTTAAAACCACATTCATACGCAAAAGTCCTAAAAATGATTTGAGAAAAAAAGAACAATCTTATCACAGCTATTTGTGATAAAAATTAAAATTCAAATAAAATATTGCCCCTGACAACAGAAAGTTGACAGAATCGCTTTTTGCTAGACTTTTTTGTGTTGAACCTTGCGTAAATGCATATATTTAGGTATGATATTTCTATATAGGAAGTGTTAAAAAAGGGGAGTTCGTTTCATGAAAATACAGAGTATTCCAGAAGCAACCATCACTCGCTTGTCCCTTTATTCACGATTTCTAGATAAATTGGAAGAACAAGAGGTCTCCAATGTCTCTTCAGTAGAAATTGCAAGAGGGATTCAAGGAACCCCTGCACAGGTACGAAAAGATTTAGCATATTTTGGGGATTTTGGTACACGTGGAGTGGGTTATAATGTATCGCATTTAAATGGTGTCCTAAAAAATATTCTCGGTGTTGATCATGAGTGGAATATGGTCTTAATTGGTGCTGGTAATTTAGGCTCTGCATTAACCCATTATTCTGGATTCAAGAAAAGTGGATTTAGAATTCAAGCTGTTTTTGATAACGATGTTAATAAAATCGGCATGAAGCTCAATGGTATTCAAATTTTTCCGATTACCAAATTAGTAGACTATATTACAGAAAACAATGTGGAAATTGTTGTCATGGCAATTCCAGCGACAGCAGCACAAGATGTGGCAGATTTGTTATGCCAAACAAACATCAAGGGGATTATGAATTTTTCGCCTTCTCCATTGTCTGTTTGTTCTAGCATTGAAATTCGTCAAGTAGACTTGACGGTCAATTTGGAAGTATTGAGTTATAGTATAAAAAATAAAGACGCCTTAGAATAGGGGTCTGTTTCATGTGTGCAAGAAGCCTTTGTTTTTAAACAAAGGCTTTTTTTATAAGTATAGGAGATTTTAGAAATGACGAAAGAAATTGTTTTAGCCTCAACCTCACCACGTAGAAAAATACTTTTAGAAAAAATTGTGCCCAGCTTTCAAGTGATTGCGCCTTCTTTGGAGGAAGAGGTGCTGTCAACGGCCCTTCCCTTGGGAAAGGCTTTAGAAAAATTGGCGCTTGAAAAAGCAAGCTCTGTTTCTAAGGCGTACCCTGATGCTGTTGTTATTGGGGCAGATACGATTGTTGCCCTGGAGGGAGAGGTGCTAGGAAAGCCCTGTGACGAAGCAGAGGCCAACGCCATGCTTTCTCGATTGAGTGGTGTGGCCCATCAAGTGTATACAGCGGTGGCGGTTGTTTGCGAGACCAATCAACTGATTTTAACAGCGCATGAAGTGACACAGGTTTATTTTAAAAAATTATCAAAAGCAGAAATAGAAGCCTATATCGCCACGGGTGAACCGATGGACAAGGCGGGTGCTTATGGCATACAAGGCGAAGGAGGGAAGCTTGTTGCATCTTTTGAAGGAGATTTTGATAACGTGGTAGGATTGCCAGTCACGTTGTTGGAAAAGCTTTTACAAGAATGTGAGGCGAATAACAATGAAAGGGCAGAAAACAAAAATTTCTGAATGTCCAGTGGAGATGCGTCCGCGCGAAAGACTGCTTTATGATTCAGCAAAAAGCTTGAGCAACTATGAGCTGTTGGCCATCTTGTTGCAAACAGGAACTGCAGAATGCGATGTGCTAGAGCTGGCAAAAGAGGTATTGGTGCAATGTAATGGCTTAGAAGGCATGCTTCATACCAACAAAGAAGCGCTTTGTGCGATTCGAGGCATTGGTCAAGGCAAGGCCTGCACCCTCTTGGCAGCGGTTGAGATCAGTCGCCGACTAATGGAAACAAAGGTGTCCTATACTCGGCCAAAGATTACCTCGCCCGACATTGCAGCGAGTGTTTTCCGTCATGCCATGTCAAATAGCCAACAGGAAACCTTTCATGTGGCGTATTTAGACACGAAGCATATGGTAATTGATAATAAGGAAATATTTGTTGGCACGTTGAATGCTTCTATGGTTCATATGCGAGATATTTTTAGAGAAGCGGTTCAATTAAATGCCCATGCCATTATTGTGGGGCATAATCATCCAAGCGGAGACATCACACCAAGTAGTGCGGACTGTGCTGTTACAAAACGCATTCAAGAAACAGGCGCATTGTTGGAAATTCCTTTATTAGATCACATTATTATTGGAAAAATACACACAAATAACTTCTTGAGCATGAAAGAAGAGGGTTATATGAGTAAAATAATGTGACTAAAAAGAAATTTTATGGCAAAAAGTAATGCATAGATTGTTTAATAACTATATAATTGATGTTACACACCAAAGGGCTGTTGTATAAAAGCAATAGTGTTACTTTGGATATCGAAGGTGAAGATTAAGGGGGTAATCTTAATGAAGGAAATTAAATCCGTTTTGGTGGCAAACCGAGGCGAAATTGCTATTCGTGTGTTCCGTGCTTGCAAGGAACTTGGCATAAAAAGTATTGCGATTTATTCTGAAGAAGACAAAAACTCTTTGTATCGTACTGTAGCTGATGAGTCTTACTTAATTGGTAAAGGCAAGGCACCTATTGATGCTTATTTAGGTATCGGTGAAATTATTAGCTTAGCTAAAGCTAAAGGGGTAGATGCGATTCATCCAGGCTACGGATTTTTATCTGAAAATCCTGATTTTGCTGAAGCATGTGAACATGCAGGGATTGAATTTATTGGACCAACGCATCACATGCTACGTGAATTAGGGGATAAAATCCAATCTAAAAAAGTAGCAATTAAAGTAGGTGTGCCTACAATTCCAGGGGTTGAAAAGCCTGCCCTCAATCTTGAAGAAGCAAGAGAATATGCAAATGTTTGTGGCTATCCTGTTATTTTAAAGGCAAGTGCAGGTGGCGGCGGTCGTGGGATGCGTATTGTACGCACTGAAAGCGACATGGAAGCTGAATACAACAGTGCACGTAGCGAAGCAAAAAAAGCCTTCGGTATTGATGATGTCTTTGTTGAAAAATATATTTCTCAACCAAAACACATTGAAGTACAGGTGCTTGGTGACAGCGAAGGCAATCTTGTTCATTTGTTTGAACGTGACTGCTCCATTCAACGTCGCCATCAAAAGGTTGTTGAATTTGCCCCATCCATCGTTTTAACAGATGAACAACGTCAAGCAATCTGTGCAGACGCCCTTAAGATTGCAGCTGCTGTAAATTACCGCAGTGCTGGTACTGTTGAATTCCTCTTGGATGGCGATGGCAAGCATTACTTTATTGAAATGAATCCTCGTATTCAGGTAGAACACTGCGTGACTGAATTGGTGACTGGGATTGACATCGTACAATCACAATTATTGGTTGCTCAAGGTTACCCACTTCATTCTCCAGAAATTGGCATTCCTAACCAAGAATCCATCACCATGCGTGGGTATGCCATCCAATGTCGTGTAACAACAGAGGACCCTGCAAATAACTTTGCACCAGATACTGGTACCATCGATGTTTATCGCTCTAGCTCCGGTAATGGGATTCGCTTAGACAGTGGGAATGCTTACCTTGGCTCTAAGATTAGTCCTTTTTATGACAGCTTATTAGTAAAAGTAATCGCTTATGGACTCACCTATGAAGGCACCATCAATCGTGGTATTCGTGCCCTTCGTGAAATGAAAATCAAAGGTGTTAAAACCAACATTGGCTTCTTGATCAATGTATTGAACCACGAAGAATTTAGAAAAGGTCAATGCGATACTGGCTTTATTGCACGTACACCTGAGTTGTTTGATATTCGCAAGAGTGACAACGTAGAAATTAAAATTTTGACCTACTTGGCAAACAAGGCTGTTAATGAAATCAAAGGCAACAAGCCTGTGTTTGACACCCCAACAGTGCCAGAATTTGAAAAACCATTGCTCCTACGTGGCACCAAACAATTATTAGACGAAAAAGGGCCTAAGGCAGTTGCAGATTGGGCTTTGGCACAAGATAAATTATTAATTACAGATACCTCAATGCGTGACGCACAACAGTCTTTGTTGGCTACACGTATGCGTACTGTTGATATGACACGCATTGCACCAGCTTATGCTGTGGCTGGTAAAAACTTATTCTCTCTTGAAATGTGGGGCGGTGCGACCTTCGATACCAGCTATCGTTTCTTGAAGGAATCCCCATGGGAACGTCTTGACCAATTGCGTCAATTGATTCCAAATGTACTCTTCCAAATGCTCTTTAGAGGGGCAAATGCTGTTGGGTATAAGAACTATCCAGACAATGTTATTCGTGAATTTATTCGTGAATCTGCTGCAAGTGGCATGGATATTTTCCGTATCTTTGACTCCCTCAACTGGCTCAAGGGCATGGAAATTTCTATCGATGAAGCCCTCAACCAAAATAAAATTGTTGAAGGTTGCTTGTGCTATACAGGGGATATCACTGATAAGGCACGCAAGAAATATAATATGGACTACTATGTTCGTCTTGCACAAGAATTGGAAAAACAAGGTTGCCACTTCTTAGGCATTAAGGACATGAGTGCATTGTTGAAACCAACTGCTGCGTATGAATTGGTTTCTACCTTGAAAGAAAAAATCAGCATTCCAATTCATTTGCATACCCATGACTCTACAGGCAATGGCGTAGCAAGCATGTTGATGGCTGCTCAAGCTGGCGTCGATGTAGTGGATATGGCCTTCAATGGCATTGCTGGTTTGACCAGTCAACCTGCCTTGAACTCTCTCGTGGCAGCACTTGTTAACACCAAGAGAGACACTGGCCTTGATTTGGATGATTTACAAAAAATCTCCGATTATTGGGCAGATATTCGTAAATACTACTATCAATTTGAATCTGGCTTACGTGCTGGTTCTGCTGAAATTTACAAATATGAAATTCCTGGTGGACAATATTCTAACTTGAAGCCTCAAGTAGAAAGCTTTGGTCTTGGCCATCAATTTGAAGAAGTGAAGGAAATGTACAGCGTCGTTAATGACATGCTTGGCGATATTGTGAAGGTTACCCCATCTTCTAAAGCAGTTGGCGACATGGCAATCTTTATGGTTCAAAACCAACTCACCCCAGAAAATATCAATGAAAAAGGGAAAAATATGGACTTCCCAGATTCCATCGTTTCTTACTTTGAAGGCATGATGGGTCAACCAGAAGGCGGATTCCCAGAAGAATTACAAAAAACCGTCTTGAAAGACCGTGAACCTTTAACCTGCCGTCCTGGTGAATTGTTGCCAGCAGAAGATTTCGAAGCTGTGAAGGAAAAACTTCATAAGGATTTAGGCATTGACGCAGGCCGCCGTGAAGCATTGAGCTACATCATGTATCCACGTATGTATGAAGAATACATCAAAGGGTTGGATACCCAAGGCCCACTCAACATGATGAGTAGTGACATCTTCTTCTATGGCTTGAACGAAGGTGAAACTGGTGATGTTGCCCTTGAAGAAGGTAAAATCATGAATGTCCGTTTGTTAGAAATCAAAGAAGCGGATGAAGAAGGAAACTCTGCTGTATCCTTTGAGGTCAACGGTAGCTTCCGTTCTGTGAAAGTACCAAATGAAGCGGCTGCAAAATCAATGACAATTGTTCGCAAGCCAATGGCAGACCAAGCTAACCCAGCACATGTTGGGGCAAATATTCCTGGTACTGTAATCAAGGTATTGGTAAAAGAAGGCGAAGAAATCAAAGAAAATCAACCATTGTTGATTTTAGAAGCGATGAAAATGGAAACAAATGTATTAAGTCCTCGCGATGGCAAGGTTGAACGCATATTAGTCGAAGTTGGCGCACGCGTTGAAGCTGGCGAGTTGATTGTTGAATTAGACTCGTAATCATATAAGATAAAGCATGGTAACAAATCGTGGTCAATGATAAGTTGCCATGCTTTTTTATTGGAGAAAAAATATGGATATGATCAATAAAATTTTCAAACCACTCTATCTCTTAGCAGCCATTGGATGGTTGCTATTGGCAGCCTTTCATGTATTAAGCACAGAAGGGCTGTTGATTTATTTAGGTGTGATGACGATTGGTATTGGTATTCGTAATTTAGTGATTTTAAATGTTAGCTATAAAACAAACGTCGTTCATGAGAAAATCCAAAGCTACATCAATCGGTATGGCATCAAAAAAGGCTTGATTTATTATGGCATTTTGATGATACTTTTATATATCATTTTTGGATTGGTGCTCATTCTGTTGAATATCTAAAAAAGGAGGCGTCTTATGAAAACATGGCGCATTAGAAAAACCAATGAAGCCTTAGCGTCAAAGCTTTCTGAGACGCTGAGCTTACCCCTGCCATTAATGAAAATTATGGTGCAACGTGGATTTGATACCCCAGAGAGCATACGACAATTCCTGTTCTCTCAGCTTGATGATTTGAGTCGTCCCTTTCAGATGCCAAATCTTGGCGCAGCAGTAGAGTGCATTGAAAAGGCGATGCAAAAGAAAGAAAAAATCGTGATTTATGGGGACTACGATGTGGATGGCATCTGCTCCTCTACGTTGATGAAGGAAGTTTTTTCTTGGCTAGACTATCCTGTTGATATTTACATCCCAAGTCGCTTTAAAGAAGGGTATGGCATGAATGCCACGGCTCTTGAAAAGCTCTATGATGATGGGGTGCGTTTCATTATTACAGTGGACAATGGGATTGCTTCCGCCGCTCTTGTAGAAGCCTTCCAAGAAAAAGGCATGACCTTCGTGGTAACAGACCATCACCAACTCCCTGAACAGTTGCCGCCTTGTATCATCGTCAATCCACTATTGGCACCAGAGCCACAAGCAGCCTATAAGAATCTTTGTGGATGTGGCACGGCCTATTTTTTGGCGATGGGGTTGTTAATTCGTTTGGCCCCTTCTTTGTATGATGACACCCATCGACGAGGGGTGTTGGATTTGGTGGCAGTCGCAACAGTTGCTGATATGATGCCCTTGCGTGCAGACAACCGCATTTTGGTACGTGAAGGGCTGAAGGTTCTAAACGATGGCCAGCGTCCAGGGTTGAAAGCCTTGTGCGAGGTGAGTCAATTAAAAAATCAGATTACCGCCACTGACATTGGTTTTCGGATTGCGCCTTGTATCAATGCTTGTGGGCGCATTGATGAAACAGAAAATGCCTTGGCACTGTTGTCTGACGATGGCCGTCAGGCAGAATCCTTAGCCATAAAAGTGTCTCAAGCAAATGAAACACGAAAAGAGATTGAGAAGAAGACGGTAGAGACTGCAGTCAAGCAATTTGAAAACCACGCTGGGCGTGTGCATTGTGCCATTGCCTGCGGGGAAAATTGGCACAAGGGTGTATTGGGCTTGGCTGCATCTCGACTGGTTGAACAATTTCATTGCCCAGCCATTGTGCTTACCAATACAACAGAAAATCCAGATGTTTATAGTGGCTCTGCACGGAGTGTGGCAGGCTTTCATCTGTTTGAAGCCTTGCAAAAGGCGGCCCCTTATTTGGAACAGTTTGGGGGGCATGCCATGGCAGCAGGACTTTCTATCCGTGGGGAAGCCTTGGCTGATTTTCAATCCTTTATGGACGAGACCGTGGCAAATCATGTTTCAAATGGCGATATTGTCGATGAATATTGGATTGATGACATTCTGAAATTCAAAGACATCAATGAGGCCCTTTACGATGGCTTGCAGCTATTGGAGCCTTGTGGAGAACAAAACCCTCAGCCAGTATTTGGGATGATGGGACAAAGTCAGTTCGAAACAATGGTGATTGGCAAGCAGCAAGAACATCTGCGACTGACTTTTCATGCAGCAAACGAAGAAAGTATTCAAGGCATTGCATTTTCTAAAGCCAATTATCCTTTTAAAGAAGGACATCGCTATGACTTTGCCTTTCAACTGACAGAAAATTGCTTTAGAGGAAATTGCCAACTGCAGCTACATATTCGCCAAATTCAACCCTCTTATCGCACAGTTGAATCGACATTGTCGGCGACCTTTATGGATAGTGGCAATAATTATCTCGATGCTTCTCAAACAGGGATGACCAATCAAACCACCTTTCATACAAAGCTGCGTGGCGTAACCTATGGCAATCGTCAAGATGTGATTGCTATGATGCGTGTGGGCGAGCCCCTTGTGTTTATGCGGGAATACCAAAACAGTGCCGATGTCAATGCGATTGCTTGTTATCGCCAAAATGGCGAAATGTGTGGCTACCTCTCAAGACGTATTGCTGCGCAATTTGCCCCGTTGATGGATGTCGGTGGCACCCTCTCTGGGAGGGTAGAAGCCATCACTGGTGAAGGAGACCAAACACGTGGGTTGAATATATTGGTGTATAATGAGGCCCATGATGCGACACTTTCTCTTGAGCAAGAAGAACGTCGTCAGTTGTCAGTATTGGAAAAAGAAGAACTTTTACCAATGCTAACAGAACATTTCTTAGGGGATGAGGGGACCCTATTGCCAATTCAAGAAAAGGCCATTCATTCCATCATTGACCAGCAGCGAGACACTGCCATTTTGATGCCGACAGGCCGTGGCAAATCACTGATTTACCAGCTCAGTGCGAGTGTTTTTGCTTGCAAAGAAAATAAAATGACTGTGGTGATTTCCCCTCTTAAGGCATTGATACGCGATCAGTATCTGTCTTTAACAAATCATCTGATGCCTCTCGGCATGACGGTTGAAATTGGCAATGGCGATTTATCAGAAAATGAAAAAGCATTGGTGCTCCAAGGCCTTGAGGCAGAAAAAATAGATGTCATTCTTGTGACACCAGAATTTTTTGTGCGTCATCAGGGGTTGTTTTTGAAGAAAAAGCATCACATTGCTCAAATTGTTGTTGATGAAGCTCATTATTTGATGAGCAAGCGAGGGGCGTATAAACAACTGCTCTCGTTAAAAAATCAATTCGACCATTGTGTGTGGACATACTTAACAGCCACAGTGCCAGCAGCAGAAAGCACACATTTTAAAGAAATTATTTCTTCTGCAATACTTTATATTGATGACCATATTAGGTATAATCTACATATTGTAGATGCAAGACATACAGATAATAAAATGCTCTATCTTTATCGCTTGTTGATGAGAGATGAGAAAACCATTTGCTATGTGAACAGTCGTAAGAAGGCCTTTGAGCTGGCCAGACGGTTGCGTGAGGTACTGCCCTATCAATTACGCCACTTGGTGTACTATTATCATGGGGGCTTGCCACAAACGGTGCGCCGTGACATTGAGCAAGCCTTTAAAGAAGGCCATATCAAACTATTGATTGCGACCACTGCTTTTGGTGAAGGCATTCATATTTCAGATATTCGTCAAGTGGTGCTGTTCCATCCTTGCTTTTCTGTGGAATCCTTTAGCCAGCTGGCTGGGCGCTGCGCACGTGATGGTGCGCATGGTGGCATTCATTTGATTTATGGCGAAAAAGATTTGGGACTCAATGAAAAAATTATTGGTCAACGTGCACCAGACCGCAATCAATTGGGTAATATGTATTTAAGTCTGAAAAAATACGCCAAACAACAAAATTGGCATTTTGAGGGAAAACCAGGGGAGATTTACGAAATCCTCATGGCCCTATACCCTGATACCACAAAACGGCTATGGCGCTTGGCCTTGAAAATATTCCATGAGCTTGATTTTTTAACCTTTAGTGAAAATGAGGAACAGCTCCAACTGGAGGTGTTCGAGCAGCCAACCTTTAGACCGTTGGAAGAGTCAACAGCCTTTGTTGAAAGCACCAGCGAAGCGAGGGCCTTGGCATTATATGAAAAGATAGCCTTTTCAAAAGACATTAACGCTTTAGAAAAAATGATACAAACAGTACTTTGCCCAGAAACATGGGTCAGTGAGGAGGTGTAATGATGAGTCAGCAAATTGGCTATGATGATATTAGACGTGCTGCATTGGCAACAAACCCCAATTCAGATGTGGTGATGCTTGAAGAAGCGTATGAGTTCGCTAGAGAAATGCATGAAGGACAATTTCGAAAATCTGGCGAGCCCTATATTATTCATCCCGTGCATGTGGCATTGACCCTTGCAGAGTTAGGCATGGATGACTATGCGATTGCTGCTGGATTGTTGCATGATGTGGTGGAAGACACGAATTGTAGTAGTTTGGATTTAGAACGTAAATTTAGTAAAGAAGTGGCTTTTTTAGTAGATGGTGTGACCAAGCTGGATAAAATTCAGTGTCACTCAAAGGAAGAACGACAGTTAGAAAGCTATCGCAAGATGTTTATTGCCATGGCACAGGATATCCGCGTGATTATCATTAAGTTGGCTGACCGTCTGCACAACCTTCGTACCATGAGCTTTCAATCTCCAGAAAAACAGAAACGCATTGCCCAAGAAACCTTAGAGATTTATGCACCGTTGGCTGATCGACTAGGGATTATCAAAATGAAGTGGGAACTGGAAGATTTATCCCTTCGTTATCTAGAGCCAGATATTTACTACGACTTGGTGGACCGTATTTCCATGAAGCGTCAAGAGCGCTTGGAATATATTGATGAAGTCATTTCAGATATTAAGAGAGAGCTCAACGCACTTCATCTTGATTATGAAATTGCAGGCCGTCCAAAACATTTTTACAGCATCTATCGTAAGATGATGAATAAGCACAAGGACCTCAATGAAATTTACGACTTGATTGCAGTGCGTGTTTTGGTCAATACTGTGCAAGATTGCTATATTGTTTTAGGAACCGTTCATTCCCTTTGGAAACCAGTGCCAGGACGCATCAAGGACTACATTGCGATGCCGAAGCCAAACATGTACCAATCTCTTCATACAACAGTTATTGGGCCACGAGGCGAACGTTTTGAAATTCAAATTCGTACCTTCGAGATGCATGAAATCGCAGAATATGGGGTGGCAGCACACTGGCTCTATAAGAAGAGTGGCGGTAGTGAAGAAAAAAATGAGGTTGCCCAATTAAATTGGGTGCAACAACTCAAAGAAATTCAACAAGAAGCTGTAGACAGTAAAGAATTCCTTGAAAACATCAAATTGGAACTCTTTAGCGATACGGTCTTTATCTTTAGCCCAGCAGGTGAGGTCTATGAGCTGCCAACAGGCTCAAGCCCCTTGGATTTTGCTTATCGTGTGCATACCGAGCTTGGTAACCAATGTGTTGGGGCAAAGGTAAACAATAAGATTGTGCCTTTCGATTATGAATTGCGCACAGGGGATACGGTGGAAATCCTCCGTTCCAAGAACAGCAAAGGCCCTGGACGCAACTGGCTACAATTGGTTAAAACCCCACAGGCAAAAAATAAAATTCGCCAGTGGCTCAAGAAGAATAAAAGAGAAGAAAACATCGAACGCGGCAAGGACATGTATGAAAATTACATTCATCAAAAGCAATATGATGAAGGTATTTTCTTAAATGTGGACCATGTGAGTCGTATATGCAACAAATTAGGCTATAAAACCCCAGAGGATTTGTATGTCGGACTGGGGATTGGTGGCGTTAGTACCGTACAAGTGGCCAATCGCATGGCAGAAGAATTCAAAGAAGAAATTGCTGAACTTCATCCAGTCACTGATGAGGATGAAGTAGAAGCGCAATTGCATGCAAAGAGCAACAGACGACCAAGCCGTCGCACCATCGGTGGAATCACCGTCAAAGGGGTAGATGATTTAAGCGTCAAATTTGCCAATTGCTGTAAACCAGTACCAGGGGATCCTATTGTCGGCTATATCACACGCGGCAGTGGTATTACTGTTCATCATCGTGAATGCTTGAACATCTTAAACCTAGAAGAAAAGGAAAAGAATCGTTTGATAGATGTGACTTGGGAAGGCTTTGAAAACTCTGTTTATGAAGTCAAGCTCTATGTAGAAGCCCTTGATAGACCAAAAATTACACCAGATGTAATGGCGCTGATCAATGACTCTCAAGTCCATATTGTGGCTATTACCTCACGCGTCAAAAATCACATGTCCTTAATGGAACTTACCGTAGAAGTTTCAGATTTACAAGAACTGAACATTGTGATGGATAAAATCAATAGCATCCCAGATGTTTTTGAAGTGCACCGTGAATTATCTTCAAAGGAGTCTTAGTATGAGAGCAGTTGTACAAAAAGTCACCTCTGCAACGGTGACTGTCGATGAGCGCGTGGTAGGGGCTATTGGCAATGGCTTTTTGATTTTCCTTGGCGTTGCCAAGACAGACACCTTGAGTGATGCGACTTATCTTGCTGAAAAAATTGCAGGATTAAGAGTTTTTCCTGATGCCGATGATAAAATGAACCTTTCAATTGCTGATGCAGAGGGTGAAATATTGAGTGTGTCTCAATTCACCCTCTACGGTGATTGCAGACGAGGGCGTCGCCCTTCTTTTTCGGAAGCTGCAGGTGCCGAAGAAGGACGTGCCCTTTATCTTGCTTTCAATGAATGCTTGAGAAAGCAAGGATTAAATGTGGCAACAGGAGAGTTTCAAGCCCATATGGCGGTGTCCTTGGTCAATGATGGCCCTGTAACAATGTTATTAGATTCAACAAAAAATTTCTAAAAGGAGCTATCTATGAAAATATTAACCGTCGTGGTTGGACCATTAGAAGAAAATTGCTACATCGTTTATGATGAGGAGAGCAAAGAAGCCATTGTGTTTGACCCAGGGGCAGAAGCGGAAAAAATAATAGAAGTGGTAGAGGCCAACGACCTTCATCCTATTCGTATTGTCAATACCCATGGTCATTTTGACCATGTAGGTGCTATTACAGACTTAAAGAAAAATTGGGATGTGCCCTTTTATATGAATCGTGCCGATGAAGGCTTGCTCGATCGTGCAACACGTAAAAGATATCAAGCCAAGGTTTATGATGACATCGTACTCGATGGGGACCTTACCGATGGAGAGTGGCTGCAGTTGGGCAAGGGTGCTTTTTTTGTGATTCATACACCAGGGCACACCAAAGGCGGTTCTGTTTTCTACTTTAAAGAGGCTGGGTTTGCCATTACTGGTGACACCCTTTTTAAAGGCACCGTGGGACGAACCGATTTAGAAGGTGGCAGCTATACCGAAATTTTGCATTCAGTACAGCACAAACTATCTGTGTTGAGTGATGATTGTGTGATTTATCCTGGTCATGGGCCTAAAAGCACCATGGGCTTTGAAAGATTGCATAATCCCTATTTGCGTTAAAGGCACGATGGTTGACAAACTTACCATGCTTAGCTACAATTTAGATGGATATTTTTGCACTCGATGAGGTTCGTTACAGTTGTAACGAATCTTTTCAATGTTTAACGGAGGCAGATGGAATGTTAACAACCAAACCGAGAGGGACAAATGATTTTCTGCCTGGAGAAGTCGAGAAATGGCAATATTTAGAAGAAGTCATTCGACAACTTTTTGCAGCCTATCACTATAAAGAAATTCGCACACCAATTTTTGAGCACACCGAGTTGTTCTTGCGCAGTGTTGGCGAAACATCCGACATTGTCTCAAAGGAAATGTATTCTTTTGAAGACAAGGGATTGCGTCATATCACCTTGCGTCCAGAAGGGACCGCAGGAACGGTGCGTGCATTTGTAGAAAATAAATTATTTGGGCAAGCATTGCCAGTGAAATTATATTATATTGGGCCAATGTTTCGTTATGACCAGCCACAAGCAGGACGTTATCGTCAATTTCACCAGTTCGGCGCAGAAGTGCTTGGTAGCCGAGAACCAATTGTTGATGCAGAAATCATCAGCTTTGCTGTCGATTTGTTCTCTCGTCTTGGTTTGCAAAGCCTCAGTGTTTTAGTCAATACTGTCGGCTGCGATAAATGTCGCCCAGGGTATCACCAAGCGTTGCGTGAGTATTTCAGTCAATATGAAGATCAACTCTGTGAGACTTGTCGCGCACGTCTTGATAAAAATCCGTTGCGTATCCTAGATTGCAAGGAAGAAAGCTGCAAGGCAGTGGCAAAGGGCGCACCAACCACCCTTGAATATGCGTGTGATGATTGTAAATCACATTTTGAACAGGTGACGGCCTATTTAGAAAGCACTGGGGTTGATTATAAAATTGATACCTCTTTGGTGCGTGGTTTGGACTACTATACTCAAACCGCTTTTGAAATTATTATGAATAAAGTTGGCTCTCAGCAAAATGCCATCTGTGGTGGTGGACGCTATAATAAATTGGTCAGCCAAGTTGGCGGAGAAGACATTCCAGGGATGGGCTTTGCAGCAGGCATGGAACGCCTTTTATTGACCTTGGAAGAAGAAGGCATTGAACTGCCGATTGCAAGACATATTGATGTTTATATTGCACCATTAGGTGAAAAAGCAAAGGTGCCATGCTTCCAGTTGACCCAAGCATTGCGCAAGGATGGGCTTGTCTGTGAGACCGATTATTTATCAAAAAGCATCAAGGCACAAATGAAAACAGCAGACCGCCATCATGCACGTTATAGTGTGATTGTTGGGGAGGAAGAATTGGCACGTCAGGTGGCAGTTGTCCGTGATATGCAGGCAAGTACCCAAGAAGATGTTCCAATGAATGAAATTACTAAATATTTAAGAGAGAGGTTAGCAGATGTTACCATTGAAGAGAACACATCATTGTATTGATTTAAATTTAGAACATGTAGACCAAGAAGTCATTGTGACAGGTTGGGTGCAAAAACGTCGTGACCACGGTGGTGTTATCTTCATCGATCTTCGCGATCGCTCAGGACTTGTACAAGTGACTGTTAACCCAGAACTCTGTGATGCAGAAGTTTTTGCACTTGCAGAAAAAATTCGTAGTGAATATGTGCTTGGGGTAAAAGGGAAGGTACGCCCTCGCCCAGAAGGCATGGAAAATGATAAACTCGCAACAGGTCAAATTGACGTTATTGCGAGTGAAGTGATTATCTATAATGATGCCAAAACCCCACCATACGCTCTTGTAGACGATATCGATGTGGATGAAAACATCCGCTTAAAATATCGCTATCTTGATTTGCGTCGCCCAGTGATGCAAAGCAACTTGAAATTGCGTCATAAGGTGATGAAAAGCGTTCGTGACTATTTAGACTCAAGAGAATTCTGGGAAGTAGAAACCCCAGTATTGATGAAGAGTACCCCAGAAGGGGCACGTGACTTTTTAGTGCCAAGCCGTGTGAACGAAGGTAAATTCTTCGCTTTGCCACAATCTCCACAACAATACAAACAATTATTGATGGTGAGTGGCATTGAAAAATATTTCCAAATTGCACGCTGCTTCCGTGATGAAGATTTACGTGCAGACCGTCAACCTGAATTTACACAGCTCGATATGGAAATGAGCTTTGTTGATGAAGACGATGTGATGTCTTTAACAGAAAACATGGTTGCCCATGTTTTTGAAACTGTTTTAGGTAAAAAGGTAGAATTGCCATTGCCTCGCTTGACCTATGCAGAAGCAATGAGTCGCTATGGTTCAGACAAACCAGACACCCGCTTTGGCTTAGAGTTGATTGAATTAAGCGATGTGGTGAAGGGCTGTGGCTTTAAAGTCTTTGACCAAGCCATTGAAAATGGCGGTACCGTCAAAGCTGTCAATGGTAAAGGCATGGCTGATTTAAGTCGTCGTGAATTGGATGCCCTCGGCAAATATGTAGAAATTTACGGGGCAAAAGGGATGGCTTATTTTGTGATGCAAGAAGATGATGGCATTAAATCCCCAATTACCAAGTTCTTAACTGAAGAAATGGTCGCTAAAATCTGTGAAGCAACCAATGCAGAAGTAGGGGATGTTATTTTCTTTGGTGCCGATACCCATAAAGTGGTTAACGACAGCCTTGGACACTTGCGTTTGGAATTGGCTCGTAAACGCAATCTCATTGACGAAGACAAATTCAACTTCTTGTGGGTTACTGAGTTCCCACTCTTTGAATGGGATGAAGATGAAAAACGCTATACGGCCGTTCACCATCCATTTACAGCACCATTCACAGAAGATTTGGATGCCTATGCAGACGAACCAGGAAAAATCCGTTCTCGTGCCTATGACATCGTTTTAAATGGTGTTGAACTTGGTGGGGGAAGTATCCGTATTCATGAACGTCCACTGCAAGAGCGCATGTTTGACATGCTCGGTTTAAGCGAAGAAGTGTATCGTGAACAATTTAGCACCTTGTTGGATGCTTTTGAATATGGCGCACCACCACATGGTGGTTTAGCGATTGGGATTGACCGTATGATTATGTTGATGGCAAAACGTGAAAGTATCCGTGACGTGATTGCCTTCCCTAAAACACAAAGTGCTGGGGATCTCATGGTGGATGCACCATCTGTAGTAGATAAAAAACAATTACGTGATTTACATATTAAGCTAGATATTGTAAAAAAAGAAAATAAAGAATAAGAGAATCATAAAAAAGGTCGTGTTGGCTTAGCCAACACGACCTTTTTCTGTGTTTTTATAGCCATCGACCAAGGGTTCTGCCAATTCTATGGATGTCACTCGCTTTTCTGGTAGCCAGTCTGTGCATCCCGAGTTATATGATGCATCTTATTGAGAAGAATAGTGTGGTTGAGCGTTTATCAGAGCGAAGTGGTCAATAGAAATTCTGATAGGTGGTTTTATTGCTTAAGACTAGGGGATGTGCTATAATCATTCCAAGAGATATCCTGCTAGGTACGTGGACATATGATTCGTTTTGTTCCAACACGTTTTAAAAGGGTGCTGACCCTTCATACATGGCATTGCGTCTTTTTTGATACAGAAAGTGTATGAGGAGCACCCACCTGCTATTGCAGGTTCAAAACATCATATTAGACGGCTGTGCGGGATATATGAATAAAAATAAGGCGACTGTTAAATAACCAGTCGCTTTTTTTTGTGCTTCTATTGAAGCAATAAAAATTTTTTTGAAAAATATATTAACCAAGGCTAACCATATCTGAGAATGCGATTTAAAGGGAATTTTTGTTGCTGAAAAAGAGGTGATTAACAACTGCAATTAACTATCGTTAGCTGTTGCTAACTTAAAAAAGAAAGGTTATAGTAATCCTATGGCAGTGTAATGATTTTACAAGCACGTGCTTGTAAACTTTTAATAGAAAAGGATGGTTATTCAATGAAAATCGTATATCTAATAGTCGGAGGACTTTCGCTCGGCTTGGGGTGTATCGGCATTATATTACCAGGACTACCAACAGTTCCTTTGATTCTTTTGGCAGCAGCATGCTTTGCCAAGGGCTCTACGCGACTGCATCGTTGGTTGGTTCGCACAAAATTGTATCAGCGTTATGGTGCTGATTTTGTTGAAAAGGGTGGCATGACACGTCGCATGAAAATCCGTGTATTGCTTTTTTCAACAATCATGATGTTAATGGGATTTATTTTTTCTCCTGTTTTGTGGGCACGGGTGTTAATTGCCATTGTGCTGGTGCTTAAATATTACATATTCTTCAATAAAATTCCAACGCTAGAAGAGGTAAATGCATGAAAAGACTTTTAACAACTGTGCCAGAGGCACTACGCTATATTGGTATTATCGTCTTGTCCCAATTATTTGCGCTTGTCGTCAATATTGGCATGATTTTTATTATTGCAAATTACGTGGCAAATTTATTGCATGGTGAGGACCAGTTTTTACCGTTGCTATTGGCTATTGGGTGTGCATTATTATTGCGCATGTTGTGTCAAAAAATACAAACCAGTGCAGCTTTTTATTCCTCTAAACGTGTGAAAGAGCATTTTCGTGATGCATTGTTTCAAAAAATTTATGGCTTTGGCTTGGCCTATAGCCATTATGTGAAGCCTGCTGAGCTGATTCAAATTGGTGTTGAGGGGATTGAGCAACTGGACAGTTTTTATGGCAAGTTTGTGCCACAGTTGATTTATTCTTTGCTCTCTCCACTGGTTCTTTTTGCTTTTCTAATGCCAATTAATGGTTTGGTTGCTGGGATTTTATTGGCGTTTGTACCGTTGATTCCTTTGGCCATTATGTTGGTTCAAAAATTGGCAAAAAAAGTCATGACTGCATATTGGGGCTCTTATATCAATTTGTCTGATCGTTTTTTGGATAATATCCAAGGGCTTTCTACCCTCAAGCTATATGGTTCTGATGCAAAACGTAACGATGAAATGAATAAAGAGGCAGAAGATTTTCGTGTGGCAACCATGAAGTTGTTGCGCATGCAAATTGCCAACATCATTGTGATGGATGTGGTTGCCTATGGTGGTGCTGGTCTTGGCACAGCTGTTGCACTTTATGAAATGCAACAGGGGGCGATTAATATTGCTCAAACGATTATCTTTATTTTATTGGTCGCTGAATTTTTCTTGCCTCTTCGTTTACTGGGGTCGTTTTTCCACATTGCGATGAATGGGATGGCAGCTGCAGATCGTATGTTTAAGCTGTTGGATATGGAAGCACCAGAAGATCAGGCCATGCCATTGGCAGACAATGGTGCATTGGTTTCAATAAGAAAAATGAGTTATGGCTATGACGCCGACTATCTTGTTTTAAAGGATATTGATTTAGATGTTCCGAAGCATGGTTTGATTTCTTTGGTGGGACCAAGTGGTTGCGGGAAGTCGACTTTGGCAGGGGTCATTGGTGGTGGGTTTACTCCTACAAAAGGCACTCTTGCCTACGGTGAGATTTTTGGCGAGCGCAAGCAAAAGGATTTGGCGAAGCATATTGCTTTTGTGGATGCCTCTCCGTGGTTGTTTGCTGAAAGCGTTGCCACCAACTTGCGAATGGCAGCGCCAAATGCAACAGACACTACATTGTGGCAAGCACTTGAAATGGTACATTTAGATGATTTCCTCAAAAGTCGTCAAGGCTTAGATACGATGATTGAAGAAGCAGGGGCTAATTTCTCTGGTGGACAACGTCAACGTCTGGCAATTGCACGTGTATTACTTAAAAAAGCAGCACTTTACATCTTCGATGAAGCCACCTCCAATATTGACGCCGAAAGTGAGGCCATTATTATGGAAGTGCTCAATACTTTGAAGCAAGATGCAGCTGTGATTTTAATCACCCATCGTCTGCATGCAACCCTTCAAAGCGATGAAATTGTTCTTTTAGACAATGGTGGTATCCTTGAACGTGGCAATGCCGAATCGCTTTTGTGTAAAGATGGATTATTTAAAACACTATATCAACAACAATTGGCACTTGAACAGTATGGTGTAGAAGGCACCCCGCAAGACAGTGGCGATTTGCCAAGTGCCCAAATATATCAAGAAAGTCATTCTTTTAAGCAAGCAGTTCAAAATTTGAAAGTAGAGGTGAATCCTGTTGATTGTCAATAAAAAACAGTCTTATTTGCAAATTAGTATGAGACTTATCAAATGGGTCAAGCCTTTATTGAGTATGATGGTTTTGGCAGTTGTAACGGGGACGATTGGTCATTTGGCGGCCATTGGTATTCCAGTATTGGGTGCTTGGGGCGTTACAGAAATGGTAGATGGGTTTGAGCCAGATGTGATGAAGCTTGGTATAATCCTCGTTTGTCTAGGGGTGTTGCGTGCCATTACCCATTATGTGGAGCAATTGGCCAATCACTATATTGCTTTTAAAATTTTGGCGATTATTCGTGACCAAGTGTTCCGTGGATTACGTCGTTTGGCACCCGCACGCATGGAAGGCCGTGACAGTGGGACCTTGGTGTCTGCTGTGACAGCAGATATTGAACTCTTGGAAGTTTTTTATGCGCACACCATTTCACCAGTATCCATTGCGACGGTGTTTACCGTTGTTTTATGTGTCTTCTTTGCTTCCTTCCATTGGAGCTATGCGCTTTTGGCGTTGTGCTTCTATATCATTTTGGGAGTGGTGGTTCCAATCATTACCTCAAGATTGGGCAGTGAAGTGGGGCGTGCACAACGTGCAGATTTGAGCCGATTGAATAATTTCTTATTGGATAGTTTTAGAGGCATCCGTGAGTGCATTCAATTTGGCCAAGAAAAGGTACGGCGAGAAGCTTTACATGACGCTACTGAATTATTAAACCGTTCCACTGTGAAATTATCTGAAACCATTGCACGTAACATCAATTTGAGCTTATTCGGCATATTGGCTGGTTATGCTTGCTTTTGGGGGCTGGCTGCCTGGCTGTATCAACAAGGCCTTGTGGAATGGCGTGGCGTTGTGATTCCAACCGTTGCCTTTATGAGTAGTTTTGGGCCTGTCTTGGCATTATCCAATTTAGCGAATAATTTATTATTAACCTTCGCTTGTGGGGAGCGTGTGCTTGGGATTTTAGATGAGACACCAGTGGTGGATGATATTACAGATGGTAAAGAAGGTACTTTTGCGAATTTGGCCCTAGACCATGTGTACTTTTCCTATGACAAAAAACCGATTTTAAAGGATTGGAATCTATCCTTAGAAAAAGGCGAGATACTTGGAATCAGCGGACCGAGTGGTTGTGGGAAGTCCACAGCCCTTAAGCTTTTGATGCGTTCTTATGACCCTAATGAGGGCACTGTTCGTCTGAATGGAGAAGATATTCGTGCCTTTAATAGTGCCGCTCTTCGTCGCATGGAAAGCTACATGAGTCAATCAACTCATTTGTTTGACGATAGCCTTATGGAGAATGTGCGATTGGCACGTCTTGATGCAACGGATGAAGAAGTGCGTGAAGCGTGTCGCAAGGCGGCTATTGATGAAACAATAACCGCTTTCCCAGACGGCTATGACACCCAAGCAGGTACCTTAGGGGACCGTTTATCGGCAGGCGAAAGACAACGCATTGGTTTGGCACGTGCCTTTCTACACAATGGCGATGTCATGCTGCTTGATGAGCCAACAGCAAATTTAGACAGTTTGAATGAATCCATCATTCTTAAAGCCATTAGAGAAGAAGCAAAAGCACAAGCAGTCCTCATTGTCAGCCATCGTGCGTCAACCCTTCGAATTGCCGACCGTTTGTTAAAAGTACAG
This sequence comes from uncultured Peptococcaceae bacterium, assembly GCA_947254645.1. Classification (GTDB taxonomy): domain Bacteria; phylum Bacillota; class Peptococcia; order Peptococcales; family Peptococcaceae; genus UMGS1590. Next base: position 24,843 of record CAMYDW010000003.1, read on the forward strand.
GCAGAAGGAGCTTCATGAAAGTGGGAGGCAATATGTTAGACATTTCTATAACGAATCAACAGAAACAATATTTGCTTTATTTTCTAGAATCAGAAACCTTGGTCACTTTGCCGAAAGTGGCAGCACATTTTCAATGTAGCAAGGTGAATTCAAAAAAAATCATTGATCGCATGGTGCACATTGGCTTGGTTTACAAAGAAAATAATAAGATTTATTTGACAGACCTCGGTCATCGTTTGGCTGTCGAACATCAACACGAGCAACAAGATATGGCCTTGGTATTACATGAGGGCTTGGGGATTGAAAAAGAATCTGCCGAGGAATTGGCCTCGACCATGCTGATTGAAGAGTCAAGAGGCATGCGCAAACAGCTTTTATCCATGGCGCGGTATTTCTCACAGGTAGCAGATCGACAAGGGGATTCCATCTCTGCTGAAGAAATAATCGAAATTCTGGGTGTTGGGAAATTTAAGACGTATTTTGTCGTGTTCCGAGATGAAACAGGCCCAGAACGTGATGCCTTTATGCCTTTATCAATGGCGTTAGAAGGCTTTTATAAGGATGCTCTTATCTGTATTGATGAAAATGGTGAAAACAGCATTGAAATGCGCACAAAGGCCGTCGATAAAAATCAAGATGGGAAGGCCTATCGTGGCAAAGCAAAGTTAATCATCTTTTATTCCAATGGTGAAAGGGAAACACGCCCTATTGGACAAGTTTGTCGATTGCCTTTTGAAGTCATCAAAGAATGGTACTATGTGGGTGGGGGCATTCTTCAAGCCTCTCTGGATTTGTGTATTGTGCCAGACAGCCCTGTGACCCATCAACAATTTGCACAGTTTGTCTTTACTATTAACTTGTTTAATTTGTAATGCCAAACCCCCCTCTGCTGTATGAGCCGAGGGGGGGCAATATTGAATGATATGCTAACTTCAACGAGATGCGGATGAAAGGCTCTTGAAATAGGAGAAGAAAAAAGTTAGAATAAGCTAACTAATAAATGTTCGCTAGAGAAGAACAGCTTAAATATATCTATTTGTATGATTTTTGGGGAGGTCGTATGTGTACAGTTCGTAAACTAATGGGCTTATTTTTGCTCCTCTTTGTTGTTGTTGGTTGTTTACCGGTGATGGCACAAGCGGCAACCTTGGGGATGGAAGATGGGTGTTATCGTGTACCTGTGACGCTATGGCATGAAAAAAATGCACGTCTGTCGATGGGTGCAAAAGGATTGGCAGAACAAGCAGAATTGGTTGTAGAAAATGGCCAAGGACGATTATATTTAGAAGCTTGTTTAACGGATAATAATGGCATTCATACGTCCTTGATGCATTTTTATTATCAAGAAGGTGGACAATTTGTCCGTGCCAGTAGTGCAGACTGGCAACTCATGCTTCCCAATATGCAGTCTGGACGTCCAAGTATTTTTGAAATGCCGTTAAATGATAAAACAGAATTTTATCCAGTTTTAGTGGATCCACAGGTTATTTTCATGGGTGGCACTCCTATTCCTGCACGATTAAAGGTGGATTGGGAAAAAGCAGAAGCCCTTGAAAGTTCTAACTTGCAAGCACGTGCATTGGCAGCACCATCGCCAAACTTGGGTGGACCAATATGGCTATCGGTGTCTGGTATTGAAGCACGTATTCCAAATGATGCATTGACTGCTGTTCCAGATTTGTCTGCTGGCAATGTTTTGCCGGATGAAATGACAAAGCTAAAGGCGGCAGCAGGTGTGAGCCAAGGCATGGCTTGGAAAGTGTCTTTAAATGCCCCTTTGCTTAGTATTGGAGCGGCGGATATCTATGATATAGAGAAATTAAGAAACCCATTATCGACCATTCCGATGACGGTTTATTTACCAAAATCTGCCAACGAAAGTGTCGCCAGTCTTTATGTCTTTGCACCAGATGGGAGCAAGAAAGAGTTTTCTTTGGTCGCAGAAGGTGCACGTTGGCGAGCGGATGGTGTACCTTCTGGCACTTTTTTATTGGCAGAAGGAAAGGCTTCGGCTGCGGCCTCTACTCAAAAAGCCACACCACCTGCCACTCAAAAGGCAAGCAATCGTTCAACCCCTATGGCTTCAAAAGCAACAAAGGCGAACACTGTGGTGGCGAAAAAGCCAACCACTAAGCCTGCCACTGTGACGCCAAATGTTTTGCTAAACGGTGCGCCATTGAACAGCGACACTATTGATGCACAAAAAGAAGGGAAGGAAGAAAAGAAACCGACGGCAACCAATAAAAAACATCTTGCCCCAAGGGAGCATAAAGGTGTGATTGCAACGGTTATTTCTATTTTTATGATTTTAATTGCAACAGGTATTGCAGCATGGAGAAAAAATTATCCTGTCTTTTCAGAAGAAATAGCGCGTTACAAATATTTGAAAGGCTTTGAGAGGACGGTGCTGAAATGAAAAAAACATATCTTCTTTTGATGGTGCTTCTTTGTGGCATATTATGTTTGGCACCAAAGACCGCCTTTGCAGCCGAAAGTCCTGTTGGGATTTCAGCACATTATGCGCATCCTCTCAATGGTACAGTAGAAGACCCTGGCAATAATGCAGCAATTGGTCAGGGCATGGTTCAATCTGTATTAGATGACCAAGGAACCTATGAAGAAAGCGGTGGCAATGCATGGCTGACGGTGCATTTGCATATGGCAGATCGTTTAGGTGCAGCCAAGTTTGCGGTGCAAAATAGAGGCGATGGTAGTTTTTTTGAGGTGTCTGCTCAAGAAGTGGGGCGCTCAGGGGACAGCGTCTCCTATCGTTTTCAAGTACCAGCAAGCAATGCGGTTATTCGTGTGGAAGTAGAAGTGAAAGACATGGGTCGTGCCGTTATCTTTTATGGCTTATTAGATGGCAATGTGAACCTGCCAGCAAGTGAGCAGACCACCTCATCGACCAATGCATCAACCAGTGGCGGTCAGCACACAACAACGACTAATAGTAGCCATTCAAATGCTTCCGGCAGTGGCACAAAACGAGATGCCTCTACCCTAGGTAAAGCGGTTAAAACCAAAGAAGCTAAAAAATCAGATTTAGAGGGCGATCATTTTGGAGACGACCACGGCCTTTTAACAAAGGACAGTCCTGAATTGGCTGAATTGACAGGACGAGGTGGACACCTCGATGCAAGCCCATGGGGCACCTTGACACGAGGTGTGGTGATTGCACTGATTGTTGTTTTGTCTCTCATCACTTTTACCGTTGTTGTTGGGGCGATTGCCCTTTGGATCTTTACGAAAAAATTACGCTATTTCAACGACTTGAAGGAGGCGACCCTATATGATGCCGAAGAGCGTTTGTAGATGGATTGCCCTTTTAAGTCTATGCCTATTGGGCAGCTTTGGCTTTTTTGGCTGTGGCAATGAGAAAATAGCCGCTTCTTCTAGCAAAGAACAGGCGGTCACAGAGGCTCCAGCACCGAATGGCCCCCGCATTGTTGCCACTTCAATGGCCACCGTCTACATCATGGAAAAGCTGGATGTGGATTTGGTAGGCGTTCCTCACAGTGAAGTGGACAAATTACCAAAGCGTTATCAAAAGGTGCCAGAGATTGGTTCGCCGATGAATCCTGACCAGGAAAAATTAGCGATGCTACGACCTGAATGGATTTTTAGTCCTGCCAGCCTGGCAAGTGATTTATTGCCAACCTATGAAAAGCTCCATTTGAATTATGGTTTTATCAATTTAAGCAACATTCCAGGCATGTACAAATCCATCGAGGATTTAGGCAACCTTCTTCAGCGACGGGAACAAGCCAAGCAATTGGTCAATGAATATGAACAGTTTATGAAAAACTATAAGGAAAAACATCCGAATGGCTCTAAGAAGAAGGTGCTCATTTTAATGGGTTTACCAGGGTCCTATGTGGTGGCAACGGAACATTCTTATGCAGGCAGCTTGGTTAAATTGGCTGGTGCTGAAAATGTCTATGCCGATGAAAAAAAACCTTTTATCAATGTGAATGTAGAGGATATGTTGAAGAAAGACCCTGATATCATTCTACGTACCTCTCATGCGTTGCCTGATGATGTTCAAAAAATGTTTGCTAAGGAATTTGCTGAAAACCCAAACTGGAAGCATTTTCGTGCAGTGAAACAAAAAAAGGTCTATGATCTTAATCATGACCGTTTTGGGATGAGTGCAAAGTTCAACTATCCAGAAGCGCTGGCAGATTTGGAGGATATTTTATATGTTTCTTAAAAAAATGACATGGAAGCCATTAAATCGTCGCCCAAGCATAATAGCGGCCGCTTTTATCATAGCCATTATTTTGTTGGTGTTTTTAACCTTTAAAGCAGCGGTGGTAGGAAGTATTGATGTGGGCTTTGGACAATTACTTCGTGGCTTATTCTCTCGTGAGGATGCAACTGTGAATACAGTGATAGATGTGCGTTTACCACGTATTTTTATTGCGATTTTAGCAGGGGCGGCATTGGCTGTTAGTGGGACACTCTTACAGGCCGTGATGAAAAATCCTTTAACAGACCCTGGTATTATAGGTATTTCTTCTGCGGCAGCCCTTGTGGGAACCTTGGTCACTGCCCTTTTTCCAGCGCTGTTTTTCAGTGTGCCATTACTTTCTGTGATTGGTGGCTTAGGGGCGTACTTCCTCATTTATAGCTTGGCCTGGGATGGCGGTGTACAGCCTACACGCTTGATTTTAGTAGGGGTGGCCCTCAATTTGACTTTTACAGGGATTGCTGAGGCCATTTCAGCAGCAAGCGGTGGTGGCATGACAGCCACACAATCTATTGTCAGTGGTAATATTGCGCAAAAAACCTGGGAGGATGTGCGTTTGCTTGCAATTTATGCAGGTCTCACACTGATTGTTGCCCTTGCGACGGCGCATATCTGCAATCTTTTGAACCTCGATGATAAAACCGCACGTGGTCTTGGGGTGGCTGTCGATAGAAATCGCTTTATTGTGGCATTTATAGCGATTATCTTGGCATCCATCAGTACGTCTGTCGTTGGAATCATTGGCTTTTTGGGATTGATTGTTCCTCATATTGCACGTCATTTAGTGGGGGCCGATCATCGTATTCTCTTGCCGTTCTCAATGTTGTTAGGGGCATTTATTATGCTCTTATCCGATACCATTGGCCGTGTGATTTGTTATCCTTATGAAATATCAGCAGCGGTGATTATGGCAGTATGTGGTGGCCCGTTCTTTATCATTCTCTTAAAAATGAAAGGAAAAGGTCATGGATATTAAACATTTAAGTTTTGGTTATACCAAGGACTTGGTATTAAATGATATCAGTTTAAGTTTTGAAAAAGGCAAAGTGACCACGCTTCTAGGGGCGAATGGCTGTGGGAAGTCGACACTTTTTAATCTTTGTACAAGAAATTTACGCCCCAAAAGAGGGATTATTGAGCTAGACGGACAGAATGTTTTTCATATGAAGCAAAAAGAGTTTGCGCGTAAAGTGGCCATCGTTCATCAGCAAAATCGCATCTCAGGAGACATCACTGTACGCCAGTTGATTAATTACGGGCGGACCCCTTATGTCAATGTGGTCAGACCGTCCTATAGTGATGAAGACTTGGCAGCAGTAGAATGGGCCATTGAAAAAACAGGTTTAAAAGAAGTGGCGGATAGACCTGCTGTTGCATTAAGTGGTGGGCAACGTCAACGTGCTTGGATTGCGATGGCCCTGGCACAAAAAAGTGAAATGATTTTTTTAGACGAACCGACCACCTACCTCGATGTTCGTTATCAAGTAGAATTGTTGCGCTTGATTCGTTCGTTAAACACCAATTTAGGGCTAACCATCGTGATGGTTTTGCATGATATTAACCAAGCCCTTCATTATTCTGATTATTTATTTGGCTTAAAGAAGGGGCAAATTTTGTTCCAAGGGGCCCCAGCAGAAGTCATCAACGAAGAACGGATTTCATCGTTGTATGGAATACCATTGAGAGTGGGCAAAATCGACCAGCAAATTTGTGTATTTATGTAGGAGGAGCGTGTGTGTATGAAAGGTTTAATTGTTTATTCATCTATTACAGGCAATACAAAAAAAGTGGCAGAAGTTCTAGGCGAAAGATTGGCAGATATTGGCGAGTGGACGGTACAAACAGTGGCTGAAAATCCCTCTACCGAAGGCTACGATGTGATTCTTGTTGGCGGTTGGGTGGACAAAGGGTTGCTTAATCCACAATGTCAAAATTATTTTGATGCTGTTCCAAAAGGGGACGCCGCTGTTGGTGTTTTTGCAACGATGGGTGCAATGCCAGACAGCTTTCATGGGAAAAAATGCTATGCGAATTTAGAAGAATTATTGGTAGGGCATCGCTCCTTGGGCGTGGCGCTCTTACCAGGATTGGTTGCCCCAGCTTTGATTGCACGTGTTGAGAAAATGACCGATGATGTCTTACCAAAAGATATTCGTGAACAAATGATTGATGCAGGAAAAGATTCTCGCTACGCCAATGAGGAAGAATTACAAGCCGCTGTGGAGTTGTTTAAAAAGGCTTGCCAATCGCTATAAATAAAAAAAGCCATCATAGAGATGGCTTTTTTTATTTAACTGGGCGTTTCTTTACTAAATAATAGAGCATGAATATAGTAGGAAGAATACAGATGAAGCTGATGGTGTTGATTATTTCATAGGTACGATCATTGTCTAAGAAGGGAGGCAGTGTCGAGTAAAGATTATTGAAAATATGTATCAGAATAGGGTATCGTAAATCATCAGTATAGTAGTAGACAATGCCGATACCGATGGCAATTAAAGTGGTGTACACAGATTGCACAAACTCCATATGCCACAGACCAAAGAGTACGCTTGAAAAAATAATAGGATACCAACCAGAACGCAAATTTTTTAAGGTATTGTATACAATACCTCTAAAAAGAAGCTCCTCTACCAGTGGCCCCAAAAGCACCAAGGAGCAAAAGGTAAAAAGGTAAGGTTCATTTTCTATACCCTGCCAAGTATTTTCAAAGGAAGAAAAGCTATCACCAATAAAAGGAAAATGGACTAAATATTTTTCGGCAGAGGTGAGCCAAAGGCTTGAGAGGCCAGAAAGACCAAAAGCAATAAAAGGGGTGGATAGGTAAAACCACTTTTTTGAATATCTTGGTGTATGAATGGAGGTGGGCGTAAAGGGAGATTGCTCAAAGAAATGTTTTTGGTGGAGATAATAGAGCAGCCCAAGATAGAAGCACAGCTGAAGAAGACAGGCAATGGTATCTATAAAAACATCGCTATTCAAAAAGACGCTGTTCTCAGGAAAAACGATGAAAAGGATATTGATGGCCATAAATTGTAAAATATCATAACTGTAAAGGGCGCAGACAATAAGAAAAATATGGATGGCGATTGATTTTGGTGTTGTTGACATAAAGTACCTCCTGATATTATTCTCTATCATACCAAAATTTTTGAGAAAAAAGTTGTTAAGAAAAATCGAGAGTGACTTATAATTGATTAAAATATCCCGTGGACACGGCAAATATTGACTTTTTTAGGTGTTGTGGCTATGATTAAGGTAATTTATTACGTTAAAATGGGAAAGAGGCTCGTTATGTATAAGCCAAGTATAGAAAATGAAATGATTGATGGTTTCTTTGAAGCACTGTCAACCATCAAAACACATGAGGAATACTATCGCTTTTTTGAAGATATTTGTACCATTGGTGAATTGAATGCCATTGCACAGCGTTTGGAAGTGGCGAAAATGTTGGATCAAGATCAAACCTACACGCACATTGCTGAAGCCACTGGGGCCAGTACGGCCACCATTAGCCGAGTAAAAAAATGTTTGAACTATGGTTCAGATGGCTATAAGCTTGTTTTGTCACGTTTAAAAGAGAAAGAAGGAAAATAATCATGAAATATATCAGTACTCGTGGGAACACAACCCCAGTTCAAGCGTCTGAAGCCATTGTACGTGGTATGGTGCCACAAGGGGGGCTCTATCTTCCTGAAACCGTGCCAACCTTTTCAAGCGAGGATATGCGTGCCATGGTGGGCAAGGGTTATCAAGACCTCGCAGAGCAAATTTTGGCAAAATATTTAGGGGATTTTGATGCGGCAGAAATTCACGAAATGGTACATGCTGCTTACAATGATGTCAGCTTTGATGATGCCGCTGTTGCCCCTATTGTAAAAATTAAAGAAGGGGTTTATTCTCTCGAATTATGGCATGGCCCAACAGCAGCCTTTAAGGATATGGCCTTGCAATTATTGCCACATCTTTTGGTACATTCAATGAAAAAGATGAACGTAGAAAAAGAAGTGGTGATTTTGGTAGCGACCTCAGGGGATACAGGGAAAGCGGCGTTAGAAGGCTTTAAAGACGTAGAAGGCACCAGTATTATTGTCTTTTACCCAGATGGCGGTGTCAGTGAAGCCCAAGAATTGCAAATGCTCACCACAGAGGGCAAGAATACCTATACCTTTGCGGTAAAGGGGAACTTTGACGATTGCCAAAGAGCTGTCAAAGAAGCCTTTGCCAATGAAGCCTTGGCAGAGGCCATTGATGCAATGGGATGTCAATTTTCTTCTGCCAACTCCATTAACTGGGGGCGCTTGTTGCCACAAATCGTCTATTATTTTGCTGCCTATATGCAACTTGTTGAAGAAAAAGCCATCCAATTTGGCGATGAAATTGATTTCACTGTTCCAACTGGTAACTTTGGGAACATTCTTGCAGGCTGGTATGCACGCGCAATGGGCTTGCCAATTCATCGTTTGGTATGTGCAGCCAATGATAATGATGTATTAGACAAGTTCTTTAAAACAGGCGTTTATGATACCAATCGTCCATTTGTAAAAACAATGAGTCCATCCATGGATATTTTGGTTTCAAGCAATTTAGAGCGCTTCCTCTTCTTGATGAACGATGAAAAGGGTGCAGACATTGCCCAATGGATGACAGACTTAAAGGAAACAGGGAAGTTTGAAGTGCCAGCCGCTTTGTTGGAAAAAATGCAAGCTGTGATTGGCAGTGGTGCCGTTGATGAAGCGGGCACTTTGGCAATCATCAAAGAGGTCTTTGGTCAAACAGGCTATGTGCTCGATACCCATACCGCTGTAGGTGTTGGAGTGGCTAATCAAGCAGCAGATGGTCGTGTGATGGTTGTCGATGCAACAGCGAACCCTTATAAATTTGTTGGTGCTGTTTGGGAAGGCATTAAAGGCACCAAGAGTACCCTTGGCGACTTGGATTTAATGGATGCCCTAAGCGAACATACCAAGATGCCAATCCATCGTGCCTTAGGCACCTTGAGAGAAAAAAATCAACGTGACCGTCATTCTATTGGGGTGGCAGATATCAATAATGAAATTCTTCGCACCATTGAAGAAAGAAAATAATCAAAAAAAGAGTGACCAGAAACGGTCGCTCTTTTCTTCTCTGTTGGCACTTTCTATAAATTTCAGTATAATAGACTTGATAATGTTTTATAAAAAAAGAAAAGAGGCCTTTCATGCAGCTCAATGATTTTGTAACAGGAAAATTTATACGCCGTGTGAATCGTTTTATTGCAGAAGTGGCATTGTCAGATGGGAACATTGTTCCTTGTCATCTTGCCAATACTGGACGCATGAGTGAGCTATTGATTGAGGGCCGACCTTGTCTGCTTCGACCAGCAAAGAATCCAGCACGAAAAACAGCTTGGGATTTGGTCATGGTAGAATACCATAATCAGTGGGTGTGTCTGGTGGCTGTTTTTGCCAACCAAATTTTTGAGCGTTGGTTAGAAGAGAAAAACATTCCTTATTTTGACCATTGTCATTTTATCAAACGTGAAAAAAAGATAGGGAATAGTCGTTTTGATTTTTATCTTGAACAGGATGACGAAAAATGGCTGATTGAAATAAAATCTGTTAATTTCGTGGTGAATGGACATGCCAAATTTCCAGATGCACCGACCAGTCGTGGAAAAAGACATGTAGAGGAGCTCTTAAAGCTAAAAGAGCAAGGGTATCATGTCGGCGTGGTGTTTATCACCATGGGGCAGCATGTTCGTCATCTATCTTTTAATTGGGACAGTGATCCTGCTTTTGCCAGCATCATGGCAGAGGCAGCACAAGCAGATATTTATATGAAAGCTTTTTCAGCGACGTTTGAACCACCCAATGTTATTTTTAGTGGTGAGCGTCCGATTCATTATTAATAAAGGAGAATGGTATGGAAATTTATGCCTTAATTGGACCAAGTGGTACTGGAAAAAGTCATCATGCGATGAATGTAGCGGACGAACATCAAATATCATTTATTATTGATGATGGGCTACTGATTCATCGTGGCAAAAAAATAGCTGGTTCTTCTGCAAAGGCTGAGGACACCATGGTGGCTGCAGTGAAACGTGCCATTTTCTTAGACCAAGACCATGCCGAAGAGGTGCGCAATGCGCTCATGCACCATCATGTCAAGCGTTTGTTGATTTTGGGTACCTCTGAGCATATGATTGATCGTATCATTGGCACCTTGGGCTTGCCAGCTGTGAAGCAGAGCATTTTTATCCACGATGTGGCGACAGCAGAAGAAATCGAATTGGCAAAAAAAATGCGCTTGGAAGGCAAGCACGTCATTCCATTGCCTGTGGTAGAGGTGCGCAAAGATTTGCCAACGGCATGGATTAATCCAGTGGTGAGCTTTTTTAAACGCAAGAGCAAGGATGGCAAATCACGTGTGGAAGAAAAATCCATTATTCGCCCTAAATTTTCTCAAATGGGCAAGGTGGTTATTTCAGAGCATGTGTTTATTGCCTTGGTGCATCATCTTGCGGAAAAAAGTACCGTCTTTCATCACCATCCCAAAACCACTGTGCGTATGACGGATTTAGGGGTCGTGATTCAATGTGAAAGCAAAGTACGATATGGGACAGCGATTCAGCGAGAAGTGATGGCATTCCAAAAAGCAATAGTGGAAGAGATTGAACGTATTACTGGTCTGGCAGTGCGTACAGTGAATGTCCGTATTTCTGGTGTTTTTCAATAAAAAGATAGTGGGATGAAGCATGGATACAAAGTTTTTAAGTTGGTTTTTTGCGAGTGGTTCTGTGGCAGTGCCAAAGCGGTTTTTGGCTTATATGGAGCCACTGGGACTGAGTTTTGAAGAATTGGGACAGATTATTTATCTCTTGTCTTTAGAAGGAACCGTCAAGCAACAAGACGCTTTGGCCAATCAGGCTGCTCAAAACTTAGTTGCAAGACGTTTAATCACCTTTAATGTAGAAACAGGACATGTGGACTTTGAGCCTCTTTTTGATAAAATGCTCGCCAAAACCTCTGCAACCTTAGAAGCAGAAGCAACGCATAGTCCGCGTAAAGCCCAAACAGGGGAAATCGTCGCAGAAATCGTGCGTCGATTTGAAAAAGAGTTGGTGATTTTTTTGCCAGCTGTTTCACAAAAAGAAATTGCCGATGCCCTCTTGCGTTACGGGTGGGATGGAGAAGTGATGTATCATCTCTATCGTTTTTATTTCAAGGACAAGAAACGTCATTATAGCTTTCCAGCTTTGGCGCAGCAAGCTTTTAGCGCAGGCGTCAATGATATGGATAGTTTGGTACGTTTTGTCAAAACCTTGGATTATGAATTACAAAAAGTCAGAGAAGTGCTCAAATTATTAGGCAAAACCAATAATCCAACAGAGCCGCAACGCAGACTCTATAATAAATGGAATCATGAATGGGCATTTTCCCATGAGCTCATTCTAATGGCATTAGATGATACTGTTGGGGCAGATAATCCAAGCATGAACTATATCGATGCCATCTTGGCGCAATGGCGTGGTGCACAAATTAAAACCCGAGAAGATGTTGAGCGTTATCGTGCACAATACAAGCAACAGCGCCACCAAAGCAGTGGCACGAAAAGAGCCAAAAATCGCTATGAAAGCACCGAAGGGTACAGAGATTTTTCAAATAGAGGAGAGTAGGCCATGGCAGAAGGAAATAATCTTCGTGAACAAAAAAAACAAGAATGTGAGCTGCATATTCGGAAAATCCATCAAGCCCACCCAGACCTTGCTGATATCGATAAAGCCTTGAATAGCTATGCCTTGTCTATTGTGCGCAAAAGCTTAAATGGCGAAAAGATTTCGACAGTAGAGGCTGATGCAGGCTATCAGGCATTGCGTCAGGAACGATTAGCGATTTTGGAAAAATATGGGCTTTCTGAGGCAGATTATCAGCCAAAGTGGGATTGTCCCCTTTGTGAGGATAGAGGCTATGTGCGCCCAGGGGTACTGTGCAGTTGTCAACGGAAACGTCAACGAGAAGCCACCTATCTTTTGAGTGGCATTCCTGCAAAATACAAAGACATGCGCTTCGATAATTTCCGTGTGGATTATTATATTGATCCTACCAATATGGCCCAGAAGGTAGAGCGCTGTAAAAAGTTTGTGACCCAATTGGCGCAACATAAACCAATGGGAAATTTGGTGCTCCAGGGTCATGTCGGTAGAGGAAAAACCCATCTTTCAGTGGCCATTGCAAATGCCGCCTTAGAATGTGGGCTAAGTGTGGTTTATCGCCGTGTGGATGATTTATTGGATTTAATAAGACTCTATAAATTTGAACGTGGACAAGACAACGAAGAAACCAAGCGTGTATTAACCCTTATTGCGCAATGTGATTTGCTTGTTTTAGACGATATTGGCAGTGAGTTGGCTTCTGATTTTACCATCAATGAATTGACGCGTATTTTAGAAGACCGTAATCTCAATAATAAATCATGGATTATTAATACGAATTTGGAATTGAATCAGCTAGAAAAACGTTATGATGCAAGACTGGTTGATCGCATCATGGATAAATCTACCATTTTCTTGTTGAAATCAAAAGAAAGCATCCGATTGAGTGAAACCAGTAAAGACGTGGAAATGATATAAAAAAAAGAGTAGCCCTCTGGGCTACTCTTTTTTTTATATCATTTCCTAAGAAAAGCTGTGCATAGGTTTGATAGCTGAAAGGTGAAAATAAGAAGTGTTGCTGTTAAAGTATTTCGTATTTTTTTTGATGCCATATATGTGTCCTCCTTTATTTGAATTAGTGTAAATTTATCTTTTTTCAAGGGAATGTCAATAAATTTTAAAACACTTCATTAGATATATTGGTTTGTAGGATTGGTATCAATCAGTAAGGATGGTTTGACCGACAAGATGATATTTGATAGAATAAAATGTGGCTTTTTGAGTTTAAAAGCTGACAAGAATAAATGAACAATGGTTCATGGCTTGACTAAAAAATATGAGGTGAAAATTATGCCAGGATTGGTTTTACTCGGTGCACAATGGGGCGATGAAGGAAAGGGAAAAATTACTGACTTCCTCGCTGAACAAGCAGACTATGTGGTACGTTATCAAGGTGGTAATAATGCGGGCCACACAGTGGTAGTCAACGGAGAAGAATTTAAACTTCGCTTAATTCCCTCTGGGATTATTTCTGAACAAGCGTCTTGCGTGATTGGTAATGGTGTTGTTGTCGATTTAAAGGTTCTTTTACAAGAAATGCACTACCTTCAAGAAAAAGGCGTAGACACTTCCCGTTTGAAAATCAGTGACCGTTGTCATTTGATTATGCCTTATCATATTAAGCAAGATGAATGCGAAGAAGCTTCAAAAGGCTCTTTGAAAATCGGTACAACCAAAAATGGTATTGGCCCTTGTTATATGGATAAGAGCGCTCGTATCGGTTTGCGTATGGGAGATTTACTCGATAAGGAATACTTTGTTGAACGCTTACAAAATGCAGTGGCAACAAAAAATAATTTATTGGTAAAGCTCTATGGTGCTGAGCCCTTTGATGCCGATGCTATTGCAAAAGATTACTTGGCAATGGCAGAAGAAATTTTACCAATGATTTGTGACACTTCTTATCTGCTTGATGAAGCCCTCAAGGCTGGCCAAAAAGTTGTTTTTGAAGGAGCACAAGGGACCTTGCTTGATATTGACCATGGAACTTATCCGTTTGTTACCTCTTCAAATCCAACCGCTGGTTTTGCTTGTGTTGGTGCTGGTGTGGGTCCAAAACACATCAATGAAGTATTGGGGATTATCAAAAGCTACACCACAAGAGTAGGTGCTGGTCCATTCCCAACAGAATTAGACGATGAAGTAGGTGCCCTTCTCCAAACACGTGGCCATGAATTTGGTACTGTGACTGGTCGTACCCGTCGTTGTGGCTGGTTGGACATGATGATTATCAATTATGCAGTGCGCTTGAGTGGTATTACTGCCTTGTCTTTGATGAAATTAGATATTTTAGATACTTTGGAAGAAATCAAAATCTGCACTGGTTATAAAATCAATGGAGAAGCGATTGCAACCTTCCCAGGTCGTTTAGATGATTTAGAAAAAGTAGAGCCCGTTTATGAAACCCTCGCAGGCTGGAATGAAGATACCACTGGATGCACCACCTTTGATGCATTGCCAGAAGCAGCGAAAATTTTTGTAAAACGTGTAGAAGAATTATCTGGTGTTCCTGTAAAAATTGTGGCAGTGGGTCCTGGTCGTGAACAAACCATTATCCGTGATACCATTATTTAGTTGGTGAGGCACACATTATGTCAAATGAAAAGTCCTTTGTTAAAGGGGCATTAATATTAACGATTGCAGGGGTGCTTGGCAAAATGCTAGGCGCCCTCTATCGTATTCCCTTTAATCGTATAGTTGGTGAAACTGGCGCAGCCCTTTATGGGTTGAGTTATTCTGTTTATTCAATCTTATTTGCACTTTCTACTGCAGGTATTCCTCTTGCTGTTTCTAAAATGATAGCCGTTTATGAGCAACGTCAGGAGCATGGTGAAAGTGTTCGTCTGTTAAAATTGACCTTTACCTTGCTGTCGTCGATTGGTATTGCTGTTGGGTTGTTTGTTTTCTTTCAAGCAGAATGGATTGCTGCTTCCCTCTTCCATGAGCCAGATGCTGCTTTGAGTTTAAAGGCTTTATCGCCAGCAATGCTTTTTAGCTGCTTAATGGCCGTCTTTAGAGGTTATTTCCAAGGGCATCAGCAAATGATTCCAACTGCCATTTCTCAAATACTTGAGCAATTTTGTCGCGTAGGCACCATCTTTATTGCCATTTTTGTACTGGCGCACAAACCGCTCGAAGTGATTGTGGCTGGCGCAAGTTTTGGCTCTGCAGTAGGCGGCATGATGGGTTTTCTTTTCCTATCGTGTGTGTTCTTGTTTTATTATAAAAAGCATAAGCCAAGGAATAAAGTGGCCCCAGTTGCTCCTGAAACCAATGCTGAAATGATGAAAACCTTGCTTTACTTAGCAGTACCTATTTCCATTGGGGCGTTGGTATTGCCAATTATGCAATTTATTGATTCTAGCTTGGTCATCAGTCGTTTGGAAGTCTCAGGCTTGTCCCATGGGAAAGCGTTGGTTCAATATGGCTTTTTAGCCTCCTATGCAATGCCAATTATCAATTTGCCATTTATCATTACAACTGCTATTTCAGCGAGTTTGGTACCGACAGTGGCAGACTTATTTGAGCAAAATAATCAGGAAGGCATTCATCATAATATTCGCACTTCATTGATGTTAACCATTATTTTGATGTTGCCTGCAGCGGCAGGCTTAGCAACGCTAGGCGATGCCATTTGTAAGTTGCTTTTCAAGACGGCTTCTCCTGGGATTGCTTTGTCTTATGTGGCTTTCACTGTTTTATGCGTGGGTTTATATCAAGTCTCTGCTGGTGCATTGCAGGGGTTAGGAAAAGTATTGGTGCCAATGGTAAGCTTACTTATTGGGGCCATTATTAAAGGGGTATTAACCTTTATTCTTCCTGCACAACCTGGTGCCGATGTGCGCATGGCAGCGATTGCAACAGTGATTGGTTTTGCGATTGCTGCCCTACATAATATATGGCAATTGGGTTGTATTGTAGGATGGCAGTGGTTTTCCTTGAAGCAAATGATTTTGAAACCTGCGTTTGCAACGATGGCCATGGCTGCTTGTGTATTATTGATTAAAGCACAATTTGAAAACCCAATGGCTCATGCCACTCTAGTCACAGGCCTTTGCATTGTTGTTGGCGCAGTGAGCTATTTTATTGTGCTTTTTGCAATTGGTGGCATTGACCAAGCGACCTTGGAAAAAATTCCAAAGATAGGTCACAAATTTGCCAAAAAATAATGATGTGATTCAAATGATTTTGTCTATTGTTTGTTTTAGAAAAACAGATTGACAAGCAATAATGGAATCTTCGCTTTATTAAATAAAATGACGTCAAAACATAACAGAATCTTAAAAAAGATAGAAAAAATAGAAAAAAACTTGATTAAATGGCGATTTTACGCTTTTATTGTGCGTTGTGATATGGTAAAATGCACTCAAGCTATGGAGTCATTAATCCCAAGTTTAGTATATTAAGGAGGGGAAATTCATTGAATAAATCTGAATTGATCGCAAGTGTTGCTGAAAAATCTGGTTTGACCAAAAAAGATGCAGAAAAAGCTGTTAACGCAGTTTTTGAATCTGTCACTAAGACACTCGTTGCTGGTGAAAAAGTACAATTAGTAGGTTTTGGTACTTTTGAAGTAAGAACCCGTAAAGAACGTCAAGGTCAAAATCCACAAACTAAGGAACCTATCACCATTCCAGAAACCAAAGTACCTGCATTTAAAGCTGGTAAAGGTTTAAAAGATGCTGTTGTAGGTAAATAAGTTAGATATTATTCGTCCCTAAATGGTGTATCGACACTGTTTAGGGATGTTTTTTTATGGCATGCTTTCTTGGAACATGGTATATTAAACAAAAGCCTGAGAAAGGAAGTTTATAAATGCGCGTAGATAAATTTTTAAAAGTGAGTCGTATTATTAAAAGACGTACTGTTGCTAAAGATGTTTGTGATGGTGGCAAGGTAGAAGTGAATGGTCGCGTGGCCAAAGCTGGTACCACCTTGGCAGTGGGGGATGTCATTGAAATACAATTTGGAGAAAAACGCTTTAAAGCAAAAGTCAAGGAACTACGAGAAACGGTTCCTGCTAAGGAAGCGGATACCCTTTATGAAGTGCTGTAAAAAGAAAGAGGCTTGCTTCCCCTTGATGAAGAGCGTATAATAGGAGAAATGAGACGGTGAGTAAAGGAGTGAGTACATGTCAAATGAAACGAGAAATAGCCTAAGAGCACGTTTTCATAAGAAAAATACAAAATCTGAGCAGCCGTCTATTCTTCAGTCAAAGGAAGAAAAGGAAAAAAAACGATGGGGATGGCAGCACATCGGCTTTCTCTGCCTTGTTATTTATGCAAGTATTTCGTTTATGAATGGCTGCTTTTCCATTGTAGAGCTCAAAGCGCAAGAAAATCAGGTTTTAGCGCAAACACAAGAAGCGGCGTTAGAAAAAAAACGTCTTGAGAATGAAGTGTCTTACATGCAAACCCAAGAGGCTATTGAAAAAACAGCCCGTGAAGATTTGAAAATGGTAAAGCCTGGTGAGATTCGTTTGGTGCAGAAAAAGAACGCACCAGAAAAGGATGCGAACATTCAAAAGTAGCTTTAAATAGGGTGTTTTCCATCTTGACAGTGTATTCTGAAAAAAGTTATAATACACTTAAATTTAACTTATTATAGGAGGCTAGCAAGCACATGTCCATTAGTGTAGGGCAAATTTTAGCAGGTAAAGTTACAGGAATCACCAATTTTGGTGCTTTTGTTCAATTGGAAACAGGGGAAACCGGTTTGGTGCATATTTCTGAAGTCGCTGATACTTTTGTAAAAGACATTAACGAGATTTTAAATGTTGAAGATGAGGTCAAGGTAAAAGTTTTGACCATCAACGATAACGGTAAAATTGGTTTGTCTATCAAACAGGCTAAGGAAAGAAAGAAACCTCAAAAGCCACAAAAACCATCTCCAAGTTTTGAAGATAAAATTTCTCGTTTTATGAAAGACAGTGACGAGAAGCTAGCATCTCTTAATAAAAATATGAATGCGAAGCGTCGCAGTGGAAATCGTTATTGATGAAAATGTAGTCGCTACACGAATGGGTGTAGCGACTTTATTTTTTAACTGAGGATTGATAAAGGAGAATCATCAATGAAAATTGGTGTGATTGATATTGGTTCAAATAGTGTGCGGATGGCATGGTGTGATGGCACAATCAAGGTAGGGCTATTGCCAGAAGAACGATTGGCCTACAGTCGTTTGGCAGAAGGCGCCACTGCCTCAGGGATTCTTTCTGATGAAGCCGTGGAACGCACGATTCATGCGGTACGAGGGCTGTTGTCAGAGGCGAGACAAGAAGCGGTGGACATTCGACGCATTAGTGCCACCTCGGCATTGCGAGAAGCTAAAAATGCTTCAGCAGTCAAGGCAAAAATGGAAGCTGCCTTTGAACAAGAAATTAAGATTCTATCCAGCGAGGAAGAAGCAACTTATAGTTATAAAGGGGCGACCTTTGGTCTGCCAAAAGATCAACATATGGTGGTTGTTTTAGATGTTGGTGGAGGAAGCACCGAACTGTGTTGGGGCATGGCACCAGATATGTCTGCTTCTGTACCAGTAGGGGCTGTCCGTTTAAAAGAGTTTGCCAACCAAATAACACCGCTGCCAGAATGCTTGGCGCCATTGACAGCAAAGGTTCCTAAGCGGCCCCTGCTTTTAGTGGGCGTTGGCGGCACCATCACAACAATGGCGGCAGTATTTGAACAACTAGAAACATATCGTGCACAAGAAATTCATCAACTTTCTTATGGCATCAATGCCATGACACAATTCAATGAGGTTATGAAAGGGCTTCCAATGGAAAGTCGTATGGCCTTGGCGGGGATGTCCAAAGCGCGTGCAGATATTTTGCCTTATGGCATGGATATTGTTCTTCAAGTGATGCAAGCCTTACACACTACCACCTTGACAGTGAGCACCACAGATTTACTTTTAGGGCAGTTATTGGAACTGGTGTGAAAAGATAGAAGGAGATGCTGCCAATGAAGGTTTTTAAAGAACAGTTGCAGAGCATCATTCAGCAAGGTGACCATCTGATTGTGGCTGTTTCTGGTGGTGCCGATTCCATGGCACTCCTTCATTTACTAGAAAGCCATCAAGAATCAGGAAACTATACTTTTGAAGTCGCTCATGTGCATCATCATTTGCGTGCAGCTTCTGATGATGAATGGATTTTTGTAGAAAGCTATTGTCAAAAGCACGCGCTTGCTTTTCATGGCATTCATTTAGACGTTGCCAACGCCCAAGCGAAAAGTAGAAAAAGCATGGAAGCGGTTGCACATGAATTGCGACTGGCGGCGTTACAAGAGATTGTGGTAAAGCGCCAAGCAAAATGGTTGCTTTTGGCTCATCACGCCAATGATCGTGCTGAAACCATATTAATGAATATATTGCGCGGCACTGGCGCGAAAGGTCTTGCTGCGATGCCAATACAACAAGGCAATATTATTAGGCCATTGTTGGCCTATACGAGAGATGACATTGAGCAGTATTGTTCGGCTCATCAATTATCCTACGTGACCGATGAAAGCAATGAAGACACGCGTATCACTAGAAATCGCATTCGCCATGAATTGTTGCCGCTTTTAGGGGACTACAATGGCAACATCGTTAATACCCTGAATCGTCTAGGGGACAATATGTCTCTGGAGCAGGATTTTATTCGACAATGCGTTCAAAGCCTTTATGAAACCAGTGTTTTCTTTCATGCAAAAAAGTGGTGCTTATTGCACTGCGCACCAATTGCAGCGCATCATGAGGCGATACAAGTGGCCTTGATACAAACCCTTGCAGAAAAAATTTTAGGGACACGCACAAGCATTCATCAAGATATGCTCACACATTGTGTGGCCTTGATTCATAAGGGAAATGGTCGCTACGATTTAGGGCAAGGGCTGGTATTTGAATGGACAAAGCAGTGGTGCTACATCGGCTTTTCTTCAGAAGAGCCCTGGACTTTTGATGGAGAAACATGGCAGCATTCTTTCTTGGAGGGTGCTTTTCAAGGAATGGATTCTGGTTTTGAAGTACGTACCTATCAAAGTGGTGATACCCTTTATGAAAAAGGCATTGGGAAGAAAAGTCTAAAAAAAATATTTCAAGAACAAGGATTTCCAATTACCCTACGAAATGTGTGGCCAATTGTGTATAATAGTAGTTCGAAGGAGATTAAATATATTCCCTTCCTTGCGCCAATTAAAGAACTCGTGTATGATATTAAAGTACCTGAAATGGGTAAATATTCTTTTATCACGATTAACAAAAAAAATTGTTTTTTTAAGGAATCTTTTTTATAGTAGGAGGACATATGAATAATAAAGCATGGAAAAGCTTTGCCGTTTATTTGGTCATTTTCCTCATGTTTTTTTCTTTAATTGAATATTTTGGTCGTACCAATAACAGTAAAGAAGCAGAACGTGTTTATGGCGAAAACTACACCGAATTTATGGAAAATGTAGACAAAGGTAAAATCAAAGAAGTCACCATTACAACTTTTGACAATTATCAAGAAATTAGCGGGAAAACAAAACAAGGCAAAGTATTTAATATGCCGATTACTAAGAATGAGGAACAGCTCACTCAAAAATTAGTGGATAAAGGGGTTACTGTTACACAAAAGAAAACCCCAGAACCATCTCCTATTTTTAATTTATTAAGTTCCATTATTCCAATTCTTTTATTGGTTGGTGTTTTCTTCTTCTTTATGAATCAAACCCAAGGCGGTGGTGGCAAGGTTTCTCAATTTGGCAAGAGCAAAGCCAAAATGACGGTGGATAAGCAAAACCGTGTGACCTTTACCGACGTGGCTGGTGCAGATGAAGTCAAAGAAGAACTGGTTGAAGTGGTAGACTTTTTGAAAGAACCACAAAAATTCAAAGCAATTGGTGCAAAAATTCCTAAAGGGGTTCTTTTATTTGGCCCTCCAGGGACAGGGAAAACCTTATTGGCACGTGCAGTAGCTGGTGAAGCGGGCGTTCCATTCTTTTCCATCAGTGGGTCAGACTTCGTTGAAATGTTTGTGGGTGTTGGGGCAAGTCGTGTACGTGACTTGTTTGAGCAAGCAAAGAAGAACAGTCCTTGTATCATCTTTATTGACGAAATTGATGCCGTAGGCCGTCAACGTGGTGCAGGTGTCGGTGGTGGTCACGATGAACGTGAACAAACACTCAACCAATTACTGGTTGAAATGGATGGCTTTGATGCAAATGAAGGAATCATTATTCTTGCGGCAACCAACCGTCCAGACATTTTAGACCCAGCATTGTTGCGTCCAGGTCGTTTTGACCGTCAAATTACTGTTGGCCGTCCAGATGTACGAGGCCGTGAAGAAATTCTTAACGTGCATGTGCGCAAGAAACCTCTTTCTGCAGATGTTGACTTGAAAATCATTGCCAAACAAACAGCTGGCTTTACAGGTGCTGATTTGGCAAACTTGGTGAATGAAGCGGCACTCTTGGCAGCACGAGAAAATCTCACCACTATTACTCAAGACCATTTGGAAAAATCTATTGAACGTGTAGTGGCAGGACCTGAGAAGAAAAATCGTGCACAAATTAGTGATGCCGAATTGAAACTAGTGAGCTACCATGAAGCAGGGCATGCTGTTATTGGCCATATTCTTGAGGAATGTGATCCAATCCATAAGGTATCTATTATTCCACGTGGTGGTGCAGGTGGATATACCATGAGCTTGCCACTTGAAGACCGCAATTACATGACCCGTACCCATTTGCTTCATGAGGTAACGATGATGCTAGGGGGGCGTGTGGCAGAAGAAGTGGTCTTAGGCGAAATTTCTACTGGGGCGTCTAACGATATCGAACGTGCCACCAACATTATCCGTCAAATGATCACGCGTTGGGGGATGAGTGAAGAATTAGGAACCATTGCCTTTGGTGAAGATCAAGAGCAAGTATTCCTAGGACGCGACTTGGGACATTCCAGAAACTATAGTGAAGCAGTTGCCTTCTCTATCGATAAAGAAGTCAAGCGTATTATGGATGAGTGCTATGCACGTGCAAAAGCCCTTCTTATTGAGCATCGTGATAAATTAGATGCAGTGGCTTCAGCGTTGAAGGCACGTGAAGTCATCAATGCCTTTGAATTTAAAGGCATTATGGATGGCAAAAGCTTAGAGCAAATTGATATTGAGCAAGCTGAATATCAAAAGAAACTCGATGAAGAAAAAGCAAGAAAAATTGCCATGCGTGAAGGCAAAATCACTGGTGAGACCATCGAAGCAACGCCTGCACCTGAAGAGGCAGATGTCATCAGTCAAGATGTAAAAGCCGATGAGGATAAGGAAGAAGGTAAAGCTGAATCATTAGGTTTACCGTCTCAATCAGACGATAAATAAAAAAATATTGAATTATAATATAAAGGAGGGTTGTGTATGGGAACATCGCAAAAACCCTCCTTTTCTTTTGCTAGGGGGGTGATTTTCGTCATCGCCCTAGCCATTTTTTTATATGCGGGTGTACAACTGTTTCTCATTGGAAAAGATTATATTGATAGCCGACAATCCTACAATCATGTCAAGGATGCAGTCAATGTCACACAACAAAAAGAAACACCACCCGAGGAAAGAACCATAGATTTTAAAAAGCTACAAAGTATTAACTGGGAGGCTGTTGGCTGGATTTATGTGCCAGCGGTCGGTATTGATTATCCGCTCATGTACACAACAAATAATGACAAATACCTGCGCACAACGATAGAGGGCACACAACAAATTGCTGGCTCTATCTTTATTGATTATCGTAACCATGGTGATTTGACCGATCAAAGCACCTATATTTATGGACATCATATGAAAGATAAAAGTATGTTTAGTAAGCTTCTGAATTTTCAAGACAAAGCCGTATTTGACAAAAATTCTTTTGTCTATATTTATCGGCCAGAAGCGACTTATGAATACAAAATATTTTCTGTCCATGGTGCCAATGCAAGAAGCAGCGATTATACTTTGGATTTTTTTAATCCAGGTGATTTTGATCGTTATGTACAAACGATGGTACAAAAGAGTGCATATCCCACAGGGGTGTCAGTGGCTGCCAATGATAAAATAATCACACTGTCAACATGCACCACGACTGACCTAGAAAATGATGATCGTTATGTGGTACAGGCCAAACTGGTGCGTGTGTTGCCAATCCATTCCACAGAAAAGGCAGGGCATTCAAATGAATCCTAGCGTGAAGTTAAAATATGGATTTGTGATGTTTATGTTTGGTACGATGGGAATTTTTGTACGTGAAATTGGTTTGTCCTCTAGTGCCTTGGCTTTTGTGTGCCGATATTAGTGATGTTATTATCCCCTTTATTTTTTCAAGAGAAGCTGACAGGGCATAAGATTTTTTGTATTGCCTTGGCTTTTGTCGGCATGATTTTTGTTTCTGGTGTTTTACAGGAGCAAGGCATGGCAACCAGTCATTATAAAGGGGTGGCCTTTGGCCTTGCTGCGGCCACTGCCTATGCCTTGATTGTCATCAATGGCAAAAAAATTCATGGCATATCTTCCTACGATATGACGATTTTTCAATTTATAGTGGCTGCCTTGGTCATATTGCCATATACAATCTTCACAACAAATGTAGGGGAAATATCGTTGACACCACAAGGGATATTATGTATCTTAGTGATTGGGATGATACATACAGGGTTGTGCTATGTATGGTATTTTTCATCATTGCGCCAGTTAAATGCGCAGACAGTGGCAATGTGGAGCTATATTGGTCCCGTTGTGGCTGTTTTTGTATCGGCATTTTTATTGCGGGAACCAATGTCGGTGCTTTCTTGGATCGGTGCTGCATTTATTCTCGGTGCAACCTTTATTAGTGAGCTTTCGAAAGAAGGCAATTCATGATGATGTAATAGTGAGACACTTTACATTTATATATCGATGAGGAAAGAGGTAGAGGTTATGTACAAAATTGTGGGCTATAAGCATTTAGGGGGCTTGACACATGAAATGGTTGTCGAAGCACCACAACTTGCGAAACGCGCAAAGGCAGGACAATTCCTTATTATTCGTATCGATGAACAAGGAGAACGTATTCCTTTGACAATCGCTGATACCGATGTGGAAAAGGGAACCGTTACAGTTGTTGTGCAAGCGGTCGGTCGTTCCACCGAACAAATGGTGACCTTGCGTGAAAACGATTACTTCCAAGATGTGGTAGGACCACTCGGTGTAGCCAGTGAAATTGAAAACTATGGCACTGTTGTGATTGTTGGTGGTGGGGTTGGGATTGCCCCTATTCACCCTATCGCACGTGCACTTAAAGAAGCGGGCAATCGTGTGATTTCCATTATTGGGGCTAAGAACAGCGATTTACTTTTCTGGGAAGACAAAATGGCTGCAGTATCTACTGAGCTCTATATTGCGACAGATGATGGTTCTAAAGGGCATAAGGGCTTCGTTACAGAAGTATTAGCAGAAATTTGTGACCGTGAAAAAGTGGATATTGTATGGGCAGTAGGACCAATGATCATGATGCGCAACTGTGTGGCCGTAACCAAGGAACGTGGCATTCGTTCCGTAGTTAGCATGAATCCAGTCATGATTGATGGCACAGGAATGTGTGGTGGCTGCCGTGTGCGTGTCGGCGATGAAACAAAATTTGCTTGTGTAGATGGCCCAGAATTTGATGGGGATTTGATCGATTTTGATTTGGCAATGAAACGTACCAGATATTTGCGTGAAATGGAAATGGCTGGTAAAGAATATTATCATGATCACCAATGCAATTTGGGTCTTGAACATCATGATGCGCCAATGAAGGAGGGAGAATAATGGCACTTAAAGTACCTAGACATGACATGCCAGTGCAAGATGCCAAAGAACGTGTCACAAATTTTAGTGAAGTGGCATTAGGTTATGATTTAGAAACTGCAATGGAGGAAGCAAAGCGTTGTCTTAATTGTGCCAATCCTCGTTGTGTAGGTGGTTGCCCAGTTCATGTAGATATTCCAAACTTTATTCAAGCTTTGGCTGAAGGCGATTTGGAAGAATCTGCACGTCGTTTGAAAGCACGCACCAGCTTGCCAGCAGTATGTGGGCGTGTATGTCCTCAAGAAAACCAATGCGAAGGTGTTTGCGTATTAGGCATTAAAGGGGAACCAGTGGCAATTGGCCGTTTGGAACGTTTTGTAGCAGACTGGGAAGGCACTCAACCTGCAAAACCAGTTGTTCTTCCAGAAAAAAATGGCAAAAAAGTTGGTGTCATTGGTGCTGGTCCAGCAGGCTTGGCTTGTGCAGGTGACTTGGCAAAATTAGGCTATGATGTCACTGTTTTTGAAGCCTTGCATACCCCTGGTGGTGTGTTGATGTATGGGATTCCAGAATTCCGTTTGCCAAAGGCTGTGGTACAACGTGAAATTAACTATATTCATTCCCTCGGTGTACAATTCGAAAATGATGCCATTGTTGGGAAATTATATGATATTGAAGAACTTCGCAATGAAAAAGACTTTGATGCGTTCTTTGTTGGGACTGGGGCAGGACTTCCTTATTTTATGAACCTTGAAGGGGAAAATCTCAATGGGATTTACTCTGCTAATGAATTTTTAACACGCTCTAATCTCATGAAGGCGTTTGATTATCCAAATCATGCCACCCCAATCCGTGTTGGAAAACGTGTTGCTGTCATTGGTGGTGGGAATGTTGCGATGGATGCTGCTCGTACAGCGCTCCGTCTTGGTGCTGAAGAAAGCTATATCGTCTATCGCCGTAGCCAAGAAGAAATTCCAGCACGTGCCGAAGAATTGGAACACGCTATTGAAGAAGGCGTGAAGCTGAAACTTTTAAGCTCTCCAATTGCCTATAAAGGCGATGAAGATGACATTGTTACCACCATGGTATTGCAAAAATATGAGCTTGGTGAACCAGATGACAGTGGCCGTCGTCGCCCAGTGGCAATCGAAGGTGCCATTGAAGAAATGCCGATTGATACAGTTATTGTGGCAATTGGTCAAGGACCAAATCCTATTTTTACAAGCAGTACCGAAGGCTTGGAACTCAATCATCGTGGCAATATTGTTGCCAACGAAGTGGGACAAACCAATATCCCTGATATTTTTGCAGGTGGCGATATTGTGACTGGTGCTGCAACGGTTATTAAAGCAATGGGCGCAGGAAAAGATGCAGCTGTTGCTATTGATGAATATTTAAAAAATCTTTAATAAAAAAAGAACGCTCACAAGAAGTGAGCGTTCTTTTTTTATTTGTTTATTTGCGTAAGTAGTGTTTAAAAGTATTAACGGTTTTCTTGCTGTCGTCAATATAGTATGGACGTGCTTCTGTTTTTCCGTCCATATCACGGCCATTCCACCAAACAGCCACTTTGATACGAGGGTAATTTCGTAGTTGCTTAAACATGTCTTTTACCCAATCTGGCTTATCGCCACCGATGCTGCTGGATGCAAATTCGGTGATCATCAATGGTTGTTGATATTGTGGTGCCATGGTTTTATAAAGCGGGTCATAAATTTCATTAAAGCTACGCCAAGTTTCGCCTTCGTAATAATCCCCGGTATTGTAGCCTGTTAGACCAACAATATCGACATATTCATCACCTGGATAGTAGTTGTCCGCATGATTCCAAGGAAAATCTGGAAAAGATTTTTCATTGGGATTCCAAATCCAAAGGGTATTTTGAGTGGCGCCTTCTTCTTCAAAAATTTGATAGAGATAACGGTAAAGAGAGACATAAATATTGCAGTCACGAGATGCCCAAAAAGCAGAGTAGGTGCACCAATCCCCGTTCATTTCATTGAAAGGTCGGAAAAGCACAGGATGTCCAAAGTCAGCAATATCTTTGGCATAGGCATGCAGATAATCGTCATAAGTGCCTTCGAGAATCTCATAGACCATGTTGCGATTGGCAGTGGCATCATAGATTGGTGTTTGTAGGGTAAGTTCTACTGTGGCCCCTTCTTGTTTTGCACGTTTGAGGAGATTGATAATACGTCCTTCCTTATAAGCGTCATGGATATTGGTGTAGTGTAGAAGAAATTTAAAATCATGTTTCACTTTATTTTCAATCTCATGTAAACGATCAACATTTCTATAATCCACTTCAGCAGAAATTGGTTCAAAAAGTCCCCATGTTAATCCACTGTCTTTGGAAAAATAGTCTTGGTACAGCTTTTGTGTTTCATCGTTTTTCTTGCTGATGTTTGAAGAGTGTCGTTCATATTCAAGGCCTTCTACATCTGGTGTAAAAGTATCAAAGCTCTTAATGATTTCTTCAACATTTAAGGTGTCAGCTTCACTCGCTGTAGCGCTAAAGAAAAGATTGTAGCTATTTTTCCCTTCCACAATGTCAATGCAGGTGTAGTAATTTCTATCGTTTTTAATTTTGGATAATGTGCGACGTTGCCAAGTGGTGACCTTGACAGTGCGTCCGTCAATCACACGCTCTGTTTCCTTGGTGTTGGTAAAATCATGGTTGTTAGTGAGAAATTTATTGGAATAGCCTAGGTAGGATTCTTTATCAACAGTGAGGGGCTGAGCAAAAATTTCTAGACGCATATTGTCATTTGCGAGTACCGCACGATAGGTGGCATCCCCCATATCGACAACCTCTAGCGTGTCGGGCACTGTGACTTTATAACCACCGACATGATTGATAAAAATACGTCCATCAGATGTTTTTTTATCTTCAAACATTTTTTTTTCTTTTGCAGCGACAACCGTTGATGCACTTGTGCTATTTAAGTCGCGCAATGGTTGATAAGTTGGAATGGCTTCTGTGTTATCGGCATGGAAGGTATTGATTGTTTTTGTTGTAGGCGCTGGTGGCTTTTGGGAGGGTAAAGAACAAGCGGTGCTTCCCAAAAGTGTAATCAGTAGGATGCTAGCTGTAAGGGCTTTTATTTTCAAAACATGATTCCTCCTCTTTGGCATATATTGCCATTGTATAAAAGAAAAGATAGAGCGTCAATATAGGTTGATGAATGAACCTATTAATTTTATTACACTGCTATATTTGCTATAATATAGACAAATAAAAAAAGAAAGCAGGTAGTGACATGCATTTTTTGATGGCGACCTACAGTATCAATGCCCGAGAGCATATACTAAAAGAATTAAAAGAATGTGTGCGGCAAGGAAAGCGTGCCTATTTAATTGTGCCAGAGCAATTTACCATGCAAACCGACATTCGTTTGTTTGAGGCACTTGATGTAGAGGTATTGATGGACATCAAGATTAAAAGCTTTAGTTCCTTGGCCAGAGAGGTCCTTGGCCGATTAGGCGGTTTAAAGATGCCCTATATTCATGAAGGTGGTCGTCGCATGTTGGTACAATATTTATTGAGCCAATACAAAAATGACTTGCCTCTTTATGGCAAAGGTTTTGCACAACCTGGGATTTCTGAAAAAATCGTGGAAACCTTAAGCGACTACCGCAAGCTGGATTTAACAGCAGAGAAGCTATTGGCCCTTTTAGAAGCGGAGGATGTGCCTGCGCTTCTGGCTGAAAAAATCAAGGATATG
Source organism: uncultured Peptococcaceae bacterium (assembly GCA_947254645.1). GTDB lineage: Bacteria > Bacillota > Peptococcia > Peptococcales > Peptococcaceae > UMGS1590. Next base: position 53,264 of record CAMYDW010000003.1, read on the forward strand.
GCAACCATTCTCAAAGGTTATAGGGATATTTTAGGCGAGACCCATCTGGATAGTGAAAGTCGATTGAGCCTTTTGGCTGAAAAAATACCCGGCGCGACATGGTTTAAGGATACAGATATCTATATTGATGGCTTTCACTCCTTGAGCCAAATGGAATTAGAGGTTGTAAAGGCGCTAGAGGATGTGGGGGCCAATGTCTATGTCTCAATGGTGCTCCCTGAAAAAGCCTTAGGCAACACCACAGGATGGTGGACCTATCATGGGGCTATGGCAACTTCCATGCAATTTTACGAAAGCTTGGTACAGCAAGGCTTGCAAGGGAAAGTGATCGATGTGGATGTGGACAAGGACAAGCTGCAGAAGGTGCTCACCTTTTTGACACAGTCCTTATTTTTGTATGAGGATGTTTCTTATACGGAGGCGCAGGAGGTTGTTGCGCTATGGAAGGCCCCTTATCCATTGATGGAGGTGCAATACATTGCTGGCTATATTCGGAAAATGGTATTAGAAAAAAAATATCGTTATCGCGATTTCCATATTACCACCAATCAACCAGCGACGTATTTTCCGCTTTTTGAGCGTGTCTTTAGACAATATGAATTGCCAGTGTTCATTGATGACCGTAAATCAATGACCAGTCATTATCTTGTGCAGTTTATGTTGAGAACTTTAGAAATGGTGGCGAGCCATTTTTCTTATCCTGTGGTGTTTTCCTGTTTGAAAACAGGCTTATCTTTGATGAGCGAAGAAGAAGTCACTGCTTTTGATTATTTTGCCCGTGTTAAGCATTTGCGTGGGGAGATGTACTTTAAGGAAAAATATTTTATCCTCTCTGAGGAGCAGGTGTTTTCTAAAAAAATGGAAGGCTTGCGTGATCGTCAGCCATTGGCATGGAAAGGCTTTGAAACCTTTAAAGCTGTTTTTAAACCTTTACAAGAGGATTTAATGGCTGCTGTGACTGTCAAGGATTACGTGACCGTGCTGTACCATTTTATGACCCGACCAGAGTTGCTAGATTGCTTTTATAGGGACAACGAAGAAAAAAACAACGCCCAGCAGGAGCTGGATGCACAAATTTTAGAGCATATTGTGGCACTTTTTGATCAATTAGTAGAAACCATTGGAGAGATGCCTATTACCCTGGAACAGTTTGTTCATATTATCAAAGAAGGAGTTGATGAGAGCAGCTTAGGCATCTTGCCGCCTGCTCAAGATGAAGTGCAAGTGATGCAGCTATCACGTGCACGCAGTGGTCGCTGTGCAGTACAAATCATTGTTGGTATGACAGATGTATGGTTGCCAACGACCCATGCAGACAAGACTGTGTTTATGCAAGAAGAAAAACAGTGGTTGGAAAAAAATGGTGTCCATTTGCCTTCCAATGAGGAACGCATCATTGAGGATGAGGCATTAAGTTTGTATGAGTGTATGGCAAAACCAAAGGAAAAGTTGATTTTGTCTTATCCGTTGAGTGACCAAGCGCACAAACCGATGAATGAAAGTATCTTTATACGCAGAACGAAAGAGCTGCTGCCAAATTTGGAAGAAAAGAGCTTATTGGCAGATTTTCCGAGTGTGCGTGGTTACTTGGATTGGGAGAGTCTGAAATATACCATGGATTGGATGCGCCGTTATGGCAAGCTGGAAACCTTAAGTGATGCTCAAATGCATCATTGTCAGGAAATCATGAGCTATTATGCCTATTTTAAGGAAGAACGTCCTCATCTAACGGAATTTTTGAATCGAGGCTTGCATTACCACAACTTGAGAAACAATTTATCTCCTTCTGTGGCTAGAAAAATTTATAGCAGTATAGAAAAGGATACCATCAGCATCAGTGAGCTTGAAACATGGCAGAAATGCCCCTATCAGCACTTTGTGAAATATGGCATACGTCCTGAAGAAGACATTGACTACACCTTGCGTGCCGATGAAACAGGGACTGTTTTGCATGATTCCTTGAGCCGCCTAACCAAGGATGTCATCGCCCATCCTGAATGGTTGTCTTTAAGTGATGAAGAAATTTTTGCGCAAATGGATCAATATTTAGAAGAAGGCAGTCAACGATACGTAGAAAGTCAGCGATTGGTCGAAGGGCAAAACAAGGTCATCATGAAAAGGCTGCAACGACAAACTCGCACTGCAGGCAAGTTCATTTTGAAGCAACTGGGAGAAAGCCGCTTCCAGCCAAAGTTCTATGAGGCTAAATTTGGCACAGATGGTATTTTCCCACCTATTGTATTGGAATATGCAGATGGGGAATGTGTGCTCTTAGAAGGCCGTATTGACCGAGTAGATGTATGGCGGCATCAGGCAAAGGATTATGTGCGTGTGATTGATTACAAGTCGGGCAATAAGGCCTTTAATTTAAGCGATGCCTTTGCAGGATTGGATATGCAGCTATTGCTTTATTTGAGGGCTGTATTAGGATTGACGGATCGTTTCATGCCAGCAGGTATATTTTATTTAAGCATGAAGGATACCTTTATTCAGACAGACACAATAGAGACAGAAAAAATTGAAGAAGAATTTGTCAAACATTTGCTGATGGACGGGGTTTTTATTGATGACCCTGATGTGGTAGAGGCCTTGGATAAAAGTGCTAAAGCAGGTGTGCATAGCGTCATTAGAACAGCAGGCAATTCGAAAAAAAATCCAGACAATAAAGTTTCTGAGCAGGCTTTCTCTGAGCTCTTAGAACACACTGTTCAAATTGCCCTTCAAACAGTACAGGCTGTGTTAGCAGGCAATATTCAAGTACATCCAGCTAAACAAAGCTGTGACTATTGCACGTATCAAGGGGCTTGTCAATTTGAAGAAAATCGCAATGGCAATCTCCTTCGTGCAACGGAAAAAATGAGCTGGAAAACCTTTAAAGAAAATTTTGGAAAGGAGGGAAAATAGGATGGAATATACCCCAAAACAGCAAGAGGCCATTGAGAAACGTGGGACAAATCTTTTGATTTCCGCGGCGGCTGGTTCTGGCAAAACCCGTGTATTGGTAGATAGAATCATTCATTTGCTGAAGCATGATGGTGCGTCGTTGAAGGACATGCTGATTGTGACCTTCACCAATGCAGCGGCAGGAGAAATGAAGGTGCGTCTGCAAGAAGGGCTGCAGCAGGAAATGAAGCAGGCGGAGACAGAAGACTTGCAGGTGTTTTTGAGAGAGCAGCTGAAGCTGTTGCCGACCAGTCATATTTCCACCATGCATGCTTTTTGTATTGCAGAATTGCGTCGATATTACCACGTGCTTTCCCTTGATCCAAATTTCAAAATTTTGCCAGCAAGTATGACCAGTATTTTGCAAGAAAATGCCATGGAAGCAACCATGAATGCTTTTTATGAATCCGATGATACAGATTTTCAACGACTGGTAGAAGCCTATGGTGGTAAAAACAGTGACCGTAAAATACGTGAACTGATTCAATCCTTGGCCATACAAATTCAAGCCCATGTGGACCCTTTGGCATGGTTGCATGAGGCGATAGAAGAAATGCATAAGGATCCGAATATTTTATATAGGGAATTATTGCAGACCGAGATTTTAGATGTGGTAGACATACTCAAAGCACTCTGCGAGCAAGAAAGGGCCCTTCTCTATAGTGTGCCAAGCTTACAAGGTCATGCCCTTAATATCATTGACGACGAGAGCATTGTTCAAGGTTTAGCAAAAGCTGTGCGTCAAGAAAATCCCATCGATCATTTGTTGAAATACTTATCGGAAATCAAAATAGACAGAATCAAACCAAACCCTGCCAAAGAGGACGAAGAAGCTATATGTGCCTATCAGCAATATAAAGAGATACGTGACCTTTTTAAAGACACCTTGAAAGGACTAGCACCTTTGCAAATATCTGGCGCGCACGCAAGAGTTTGTGCCGATCGTGCGCAAGTCCTTCCGTATCTAAAAGCCCTTGAAAAGCTTGTGACAGTATATTTAGAGCATTATCAAGACGCCAAACGCCGTAAGGATGGGGTAGACTTCAATGACCTTGAGCATCTTTTTTTGAAGCTGCTGGAGGATGAAGCCACCCATGAAAGTATTAGGGCAGAGGTGCAATATATTTTCTTTGATGAATATCAAGATGCCAATCCCATTCAAGAAGCGATTATTGAAGCCTTATCAAACGAGGACAAGCTGTTCTTTGTCGGGGATGTGAAGCAGGCGATTTATCGTTTTCGTCTGGCAGACCCGAATATTTTCAATACAAGGTATGCGAAGTATCGTGAAAAAGAAGGCGGCGAACTGATTTTTTTAGCAGAAAATTTCCGTTCACGACAAGAAATCATCAACTTTTGCAATGCCCTCTTTGAACCCTTGATGACGCCAAAGCTGGGTGAAGTGGATTATAAGGAAGAAGGGCAGGCACTTATTTGTGGTGCAGAGAAAATGCCCTTGGAGGACGCCGTACAATGTGTTGGTGTTTCTGTGAGTGAAGGAGTGGAAACTCCCTATCATTTAGAAGCTCTTTGGATTGCTGAGGAAATTCAACGATTGGTAGAAAGTGGCCTTTATCAATACAGTGATATGGCTATTTTGATGCGCTCGCCAAGAGCGAGCCTGCAACCCTTTGAAGAGGTTTTTAAACTCAAAAAAATTCCTTTGTATGCCGATAACAGTGATATCAGCTTTAAAAAACTTGAAGTGCGCTTGTTTACTGCCATGTTGACTGTTTTAAACAATGATGAACTGGATCAGCCATTATTAACAACGCTGTTATCCCCTTTTGGTGGATTGAATGATGAAGAAGTGGCCCTGATTCGCGTTTTTTCTGAGAGTGGGAGCTTTGCAAAAGCGGTCCAAGCTTATCGTGAAAGGGGCGACAACAAAGTGCTCTGTGAAAAATTAGAGCACTTTTATGGCAAGCTTTCTGAGTGGCGAAAAGCCCTTCGCTATGAACGTCTTGAGCATGTGGCGATGATGATTCTTGAAGAGAGCGGCTATGGGGCCTTTCTTTTAGGGATGGAAGAGGGTGTTGAAGCCTATGAAAATGTTCTGGCCTTCATGGAACTCATCATGGATTATGAAAAAAATCAGTCGTATGGTTTGCCAGGTTTTTTGTATTATTTAGAAATGCTCGAAAAAAGAAACATGGACAATCAAGAACGTGGCATCGCCCTTGCTGAAAATGATGGCTTTGTGCGATTGATGAGTTTTCATAAAAGTAAGGGGCTTGGCTTCAAAGTGGTATTCTTGCCAGATCTCAAGCGCAAGTTTAATTTTAGCGATTCTCACAAGACTCTCCTTGTCGATAAAGCCCTGGGCCTTGCTATGCAAGTGGTGGATTTGGAAAATAATACCAAGCACACACCCTTTGAAGCTAAATTGATGGCTCTGAAAAAAAATAATGAAACCCGTTCTGAAGAAGTGCGCCTGCTGTATGTGGCATTGACACGTGCCATGGATCGGCTATATTTGGTGACTGCTATTACAGATAAAATGCTGGTGGACGATTGGCAGAAAGATCATCACACCCTTGCTCATATTGGTTATTTGAAGCAAGGAATGAACTATTATCAATGGCTGCAACTTTGCATGAACGATCCTTCAACAAAGCTTTATAGGGGCGTGGATAAGCCCCTCTATCAATTAAAACATGTCGTTTTAGACGAAGCAGTGCAAGCCCTTAATCAACAAGGAGAGACCTTTCAGCTGCCAGCTGTTCAGTGCAATGAAGAGATGGTGGAGGATATTAAGTCGCAGTTTTCAACAGACTATGATTATCTGGCAGATACCAAGAAACCCTTTAAAAAGACGGTATCTGAGCTGACGAAGGGCAACGATCATCATCCAGCTTATATCAAAAAATGGCCGAAGCTTTATGCCGAGCCAGCCCCTCACAATCGAGCAGTGACACCAGTACCATTGTTTTTACAAGAGCATGTTTCTTTGACTGGTGCCGCTTTTGGCACCTTGATGCATCAGGTGGTGCAACTCATTCCTTTTGCCCCGCATTCTCGAGAGGATATCGAGAAAATATTGGCGACGCTGTATCAAGCATTCTTCTTTACAGAAGAGGAATTTGAGGCCATTGATTTAGATATGCTAGAGGGCTTCTATCAAAGTGATTTTGTTAAAGCGGTGCATGAGCGGGCATTGTCCATTGAAAGTGAAGTGTCATTTACCCTGAAGCTAGAGGATATGATGGTAGATGGTCAGATAGATTTATTCTTTGAAACGGTCGATGGCTATGAAATTATTGACTTTAAAACAGACCGTGATATTCATCCAGGGTTTTATGAACAACAGTTGGCGATGTATGCAGAGGCGCTATCCGCAGCACGTGGCAAGCCAGTGGTCAAAAAATGGCTTTATTGGTTGAGACACCAAGTGGCCTCTGAATTATAAACAAAGGTGCTTTGTTTGCCGATAAGGAGGGAAAGACAATTCAAGGGAAAAAGGATAGAAAAAAGCTTGCGAAGCCCTGTGGGCAGAGGAATCCATCGGTGAACCGATTTATCCTGAACATGATGCACGTTATCTTGAGGAGTGTCTGGAGAATTTAAAAGAAAAGCATATTTTTCTGTAAATAAAAAAAGACCATCTTAGAAGATGGTCTTTTTTTATTGGTTATTTTGTGGCGAAAGGGTGATGACAAGAACAGCAATGAGAATAATCACCATGCCAATGATATCATAGAGACTAAACTGTGTGCCGACCCACAGATAAGAAAATATACTTGCGGCAATAGGCTCAATGCAACAGATGATGCTGGCATTGACGGGGCCTATTTGGCTGACCCCAGATAAAAAAGCAGTAAAAGAAAAAACCGTGCCAATCAGCACCAAGCCTATAAAGGTCAGACAAGCATCGAGGGTAAGGTGCGGTTGATAGTGGATGGGCATTGTGAGTAAAAAGAGCACAATGCCACCAAAAAACATTGCCCAGCCAGTGATGGTCATGCTTCCCCAACGGCGAGTGATTTGTACTGGAATGATATCGTGCACAGCCAAGAAAATAGCAGAGAGAATGCCCCAAAAGAGCCCTTCTTGAGAAATAATGAGGCTATCCATACGACCATGTGTGGCGATGAGAAAGGCGCCGATGACCATCCCTAAAAGAGAGGTGCTTTCCTTCCAAGAGGGGAAGCGACGCATCAGTGTACAGACATACAGCAATACAAAGGCGGGCCCTGTATATTGTAAGACGGTAGCAGTACCTGAATTGGTGCATTTAATGGCTGTCAAATAGGTATATTGTACAGCCATCATCCCAAAAACACTGAACAACAATAGTATCGGCAAGTCTTTTTTGTCTTTAAGAATACCAAAAAGGGACGCTTTTTGGCCACGCAGCAAACCGATGAGAATCAAAATAGTGCCTGCACTTAAAAGTCTTACAGATGTCAGCCATTCGCCATTTGTCTGATAGGCTTTGAAAAGATGCTCGCTACAAGTGCCTGAGAAGCCCCAACCAATGGCGGCTGCGATGGTGAGAAAGAGATATTTTTTTTGCATAAGGACTCCTTTGAGTTATTGATCGGTGTTAATGAGACGAAGAAAATCCTTCATTTCATAATGGTCATTAATCGTGTACCTGCTGAGGTGAAAAGGATCGACACCAGCCTTTAAATTATTGGCGTGGGTGCTATTTGTATCAAAGGCCAACTGTAGAGAAGCGGCTTGTAATGCGCTGGTTGTATAGTCGTTATACATTCCTCGTGGATAAGCAAGGGCGATAATAGGGGTATCGGTAATTTTACTGAGGCGTTGATTATTTTTCTTTAAATCTTCTGTGATACGGGTTAGATACCCATTGTTATCTTCGTTGTCCTTATAATCAACAAAAGGATAGATGGTTTCTCCGTTTAAATTTATGAGAGAGGAATAACTGTAGTAGGTTTCACTTTGAATATTAATCAACCCACTATCTACCATGGTTTGAATATCCTTCCAGGTGAGGAGCTCACTGTCATAATTATAATGATAATCAACATGGTAACCGATGACATTGACGGTGGCCTTTGCACCATATTTTTGTAGAATCGGGAAGGCGTCCTTGTAAACAGATTTGTAGCAGTCATCAAAGGTTAGCAATATGGGATTTTGCGGCAGTTCCTTGCCTTTGTAAATGGCTTCAGCCAATTCATTTGGTGTAATGAAGGTATAGCCAATCTCGGTCATGGTTTTGATTTGTTCTTCAAAATCAGCGATGGTTACGCCCTCTTCTTTGGCGTTATTAGGCAATAAATTATAATAAGTGAGTATTGGCACACGTGTGTTGCCAGGAATGACTATCTTGGCAAGCTGCTTCACATCTAATTCTTTTCTAAAATATTGATTAATTGCAGAGGAATAAAGTTGTTTTGGAGATTGGTGAAACATTACATAAGGGAGTAAGCTTGCTAAAAGGAGGCTGCCAATGAGCAGTCCAACAAGAAAATATTTCACCGTTTTGTACATGCTTGTCCCTTCTTTCTCAAAATGATAAAATAGTATAAATCTCATATATCATAACAAATTTGTCAAGACAATAAAAGTGAAAAGGAAGAGGGATATGTCAATTCGCTGGAAAGGCGCTTTAGAGGATTTTTCGCAACTGGAGCAGGGACAACTACCACAACAAGCTGTTCAAGTAGAAGAACCAGATGACCTAGAAGAAGTCTTAAGACAATCATTAAAAACAAATCAAGGTATTTTGATTACCTCGCTTCTTTTGATTATTGTGCGCTTAGTCATTGTGCCAGCCCATGCATCTTATGAGCTGGGGATGAGTTTATTTGTCTTTTTTTCAGGAACGATAAGCATCTATTTTCTTTTGATGTTTGTCCATGAATGGTTGCACGCCATCTGCTATCCTATTAAAAGCGAAAAGCAGATATGGATTTATCAATTTCAAGCCTTGTTGGTGCATTGCTCAGCGCCAGTGAGCAAACAACGATTTATCTTCATGTTGTTGCTTCCTGTGACTGTCCTTGGTTTTATTCCCTTTGTGGCATGGCTCTTTCTGGCTCCTTATATGTCCTTTGGCGTTTCGCTTATTTGGATGATCGAATCATGGTTGATGATTTTTGGTGGTATTGGCGATCTCTACAATCTACGGAATATTGTCGCACAAGTGCCGAAATCAGCTTCTGTTTTTAACTATGGCCTTCATACCTTTTGGCTTTTATAAAAGCAAAATACAACAGCCTTCCCTATTGTGGGACGGCTGTTTTTTTATATCGCTTTCAGGAGGATGGCTGCATAAGAGTGCCCACATAGCATATAAGATATTAAAGCAGTGAAATAGGTATGCTTATTAATAGATAAGAAACCATCGATTAATAATGAAAAATGGGGGAGCACCATATGAAAAATAGAACCATTTTGATCAGTACCATGCTATTTCTGGCAACCTTGCTGATAAATTATTTAAGTCCATTGGCAGTTATTTGGGCATTGTGGGGAATCAAAAATAGTGACGATGTCTTACATTTGAATGACACAATGATTCAAAGCGTCCTCGTTGGCGAAATGCTTTTCTTGGCGGTATAGACCATTTGGCAGATGAAAAAAATGAAATCATAAAGCAAAAAGGGCGCTACTCATGGTAGCGTCCTTTTTTCTAAGATAAAAAATTAATGCGACTGTATTCTTGGTTTTTCTAAAAAATCACGATTCGTTATTGGTTGATGACACAATAAATCAAAAAGGTTTTGTCTATGGATGTCATCTTGTAAATGCTGTTTGCCATTTTCTGAAAGGAGAGGAAGGGCTTTTGCCACATTGAGAATGAGAGGTGCTTTATGTGAAGCGCCTTTGAGCAGGCATCTTCCTCTTTGACTGGCTCCTAATATTCGCAAATATGGGATTTCTGATGATGCAGCGTGAATCGGCGATAGGATGCTTAAAATAAGGCGTCGAATGCGGCTTCTGCTGTAGTGTTTGGTCTGGGCCAATGTTAACAGCGCCTCATAAGAGGTTGCCTCACAAATACTGGCATGAAAACGATTTTCCCAGCCATCATGAATGCCAAAACTGTCAGCGAGGGATTGGGGAGAGTGGCTAGCGGCATAGACCTTTAAAGGCCATAAAAGGTCTTCATGCTGTGGCAAGCTTACCTTAGAGGGCATCCTTTGACACGTTGCTATTGGTAAAAATTGTTCATAAGTAGAGTTGTTCTTATAGAGGGCTTGCCGGATCATACTGGCACTGGCTGTCTTGTTATGGCTGTGGAGATTATCATGTGCCACTGTACGTTTGAAACAGTGGAGGGGGATTGTGTCGGGAAGCGCCAATCGATACTGCAAGGCGAGTCGGTCATTGGGTGTAGAGCGATTATTAGTGTTGAAGCCGCCTTGGTATAAAAAATCTTGACTTGCTTGTGTATAGCTTGTGCCATTTGCAAGGGCTTCATTGATGAAAGCCTCATAGATTCTTTTATTGTTTTTTAGATAACTTGCTTGTTCTGTAATAGCTGCCGCCTCCCCTGTTTCACTGCCGCAGTAGAGGGCGTCTAAGGAATGAAATGCACAGAGTGCTTCGACACCGACCGTAGCAAATTGTTCAAGGCTGGCAGTGGCGGCATATTGAGGCAATTCAATGACCACATCCACACCATTGGCAAGGGCCATTTCGGCGCGTATCCATTTATCAAAAATAGCTGCTTCACCACGCTGACAAAAAGAGCCGCTCATCACAGAAACAATGATCGCCGCCTCCTGCTTTAAGCGAATCTCTTGAACCAATGCCGCATGTCCCAGGTGAAAAGGGTTCCATTCAGCTACAATACCAATCACTTTCATCTTATCGCCTCCAATCATCCTCTTAGTATAGCGAATTTATAAATATAAGGCTATGGGGTATTCAAGAGGATATATTTATAATATAATAAATAAGGGAAAAGAGACTGACTATTTATTTTTCCCTTGACATTACTAGAGTTGACACTTATAATCAATTAGGTTGAAGTGTTTATTGACACAAGGAGAATCAGATGTCATTAGAAATTGATTTATCCAGTTTGCGACAAAATCCTGGACGCACTCAAGATGTGGTGCTTAACAGTGAATATTTAGAGGGGTTGCCTCACGACTTGTCTCTTTCTGAACCAGTGCAAGTAAATTTGCATCTGGAGGCAGGAGAGCGATTTGTCAAAGCGCTAGGACATATTAGTACTGGTGTGGATACGAATTGTGATCGTTGCTTGGTGCCTATCCATTATCCATTGTCCTTTGATTTTACGGAGTCGCTCATGAGTACACATGATGTAGATGTTTTGTGTCAGCATGGACAGGATAGAGAGTTGCTTGAGACAGAAAATTGGCTATATGATTCACCCCATGTGGATTTGAATTATATGGTGCTTGATAAGCTCTTGTCTCAGTTGCCATTTCAACACGTATGTAAAGACGATTGTAAAGGCTTATGCCCGCATTGTGGTGTGAATCTCAATGAAGAAAATTGCAGTTGTGATAATCAAGAAATAGATCCTCGCTGGGCAATCCTAGCGCAACTTAAAGATAACTAATAGGGAGGTGTAATAGATGGGTGTACAAAAAGGTAAAAGATCCAAAGCAAGAACGCACAAAAAGCGTAGCGCATGGTCCAAACTCGATTCCGTTCAGTCTATGACCTGCCCTAACTGCCATGAGCCAAAACTTCCACACCACGTTTGTTCTTCATGCGGCTATTATGATGGTCGTAAAGTTGGTGCGAAAAAAGAAGTTGCTACTGCAGAAAACTAATATAGTCTTTGATACGACCGGTCAAGCATATCTTGACCGGTCGTGTTATTTCTCAGACATTTATGGAAAAGTTCTGCCATTTCTTAGGAGGAAAAAATGCAAGACCAAACAAAAATTCGTAATATTGCCATTATCGCTCACGTTGACCATGGCAAGACGACCCTTGTAGACCAAATGTTACGTCAAAGCGGTACTTTCCGTGACAATGAACAAGTCATGGAACGTGTCATGGACAGCAATGACTTAGAACGTGAAAAAGGGATTACCATCCTTGCAAAAAACACTTCTATTGACTATAAAGACCATCGTGTCAATATTGTCGATACACCAGGGCACGCTGATTTTGGTGGTGAAGTAGAACGTATTATGAAAATGGTCGATGGGGTATTACTCGTTGTCGACGCATACGAAGGCTGCATGCCACAAACTCGTTTTGTGCTCAAAAAAGCTTTAGCTGCACACTTAACACCAATTGTTGTCATCAATAAAATGGACAAACCATTTGCACGCCATGAAGAAGTATTGGATGAGGTTGTGGATTTGTTTATTGACTTGGATGCAACCGAAGATCAATTGGATTTCCCTGTGTTATATGCCAGTGGCGTACAAGGTCTTGCAAGCACCAATCCTAGCGATTTAGGCGAAAACTTACATCCTCTCTTGGATGCTATTTTAGAATATATTCCTGCACCAACTGGTGACATCAATGGTCCATTGCAAGCGCAAATTACCTTGATGGACTACAGCGATTTTGTTGGTAAAATTGCTATTTCTACGATTAATCGAGGCACCATTCATTTGAATGAGAGTGTGTCTATCATGAACCGCGAAGGAAAAATTCGTCAAGTTCGTGTGACAAAACTTTTTGGTTTCAAGGGATTGAAGCAAGTAGATATCGAAGAGGCTGGTGTGGGTGAAATCGTTGCGATTTCTGGTCTTGGTGAAATTAACGTTGGTGAAACCATTTGTGCCCAAAACCAACTTGACCCAATGCCATTTATTTCTATTGAAGAACCAACCATCGAAATGATGTTTATTATCAATAACTCTCCATTTGCAGGTAAAGATGGGGAACCTGTGACCAGCCGTAAGCTCTATGCACGCTTACAAAAGGAAACAGAAAGTGACATTGCCCTTCATGTACATGAAACAGACAGCGCAGACATGTTCCGTGTGTCTGGCCGTGGGGAATTGCATTTGTCTATCTTGATTGAAAAAATGCGTCGTGAAGGCTTAGAATTCCAAGTGTCCATGCCACAAGTTATTATTAAAGAAATTGATGGCGTTAAGATGGAGCCTTTTGAATATGTTTCCTTGGATGTGCCAGAAGAATACATGGGCGCTGTGATGGAAAAAATGAGCAAGCGTAAGGGTGAAATGCACAATATGGCCACACGCAATGGCCAAACACGCTTAGAATATACCATTCCATCTCGTGGCTTGGTAGGCTTTAGAACCCAATTTTTAACTGATACCCATGGTTATGGTATCATGAATGCTACTTTTGAAGATTATCGTCCATACACTGGTGAAATTGAAGGCCGACGTTCAGGTGCTTTGATTGTATTTGAAACTGGTACTTCTACTGCATACGGCTTAAGCAGTGCAGAAGAACGAGGTTCATTGTTCATCGGTGCAGGGGAAGAAGTTTATGAAGGGATGATTATTGGCGAATCTAGCCGTGACCAAGACATTGCTGTCAATGTTTGCAAAGGGAAGAAATTAACCAATACCCGTTCTTCAGGGAAAGATGATGCAATTCAATTGAAAGGGGCACGCGATATGTCCATGGAACAATGCATCGCTTTCTTAAATGATGATGAATACCTAGAGGTCACTCCAGATCATTTGCGTTTACGTAAACGTTTCTTAAAAGCAGATGAACGTGCGAAATTTAATAAGAATCGAAAAATGAATAGCTAATATCAAAACATCTTTGGCAAATTTGCCAAAGATGTTTTCTTTTTTTGTGATTGAAGGTCGACAATTTGGGTAAATAAAGAATGTAATGAGTGAACAGAATATAGAGCTGTGAATTTTAAGACAATTTAGAGGAGAAAAAAATATGAACAAATATGAAGGAACACAAACAGAAAAAAATCTACAAGCTGCGTTTGCTGGGGAATCTCAAGCACGCAATAAATATACCTACTTTGCTGATGTCGCAAAGGCACAAGGCTTTGAACAAATTGCTGAACTTTTTATTAAAACTGCAAACAATGAGCGTGAACACGCTAAAATGTGGTTCAATGAATTGGCAGGTATTGGGGAAACTGCTGACAATTTAAAGGCAGCTGCTGAAGGCGAAAACTACGAATGGACAGATATGTATGAAGATTTCGCTAAAACTGCTGAAGAAGAAGGGTTCAAAGCATTGGCAACAAAATTCCGTTTGGTTGCTGCTATTGAAAAGCATCATGAAGAACGTTATCGTGCATTGCTTCAAAATGTTGAAAATGCTGCTGTATTTGAAAAAGGCGAAGAAAAAGTTTGGGAATGCCGCAATTGTGGGCATATTGTGATTGGTAGTAAGGCACCAAAAATGTGTGCAACCTGTGGCGTAGAACAAAGCTATTTTGAAGTGAGCGCTGAAAATTATTAATTCTTATTAGAGAAAAGCATCGACTATATCGATGCTTTTTTATTTTGTTCCATCGCATAATTTGATGGAGTGTGCTATAGTGATGAAAATATGCAATACTAGGGAGGGTCTGTATGGAAAAAAGAAATTATCAAAAGGAAATGGAAAAAATATTAAAAAGCCTTGAAGCAAAACCTCCTGTTGGCTTATTGCTGCATAGCTGTTGTGGGCCTTGTTCTTCATATATTTTAGAATATCTAGCACCATATTTTCGTATTGAACTCTTATTTGACAATCCAAATATTCATCCCTTTAGTGAATATGAACATCGCCTCATGGAACAAAAACGGGTGATTGCCCAGATTGAGGCACCACATGGCATCACCCTTCACGAAGGGGTCTATGTGCCTCAGCGTTATTTTGATGCGGTGAAGGGTTTGGAGCATTTAGGCGAAGGCAGTGCACGCTGCTTTGCATGCTATGCCTTTCGGATGGAGGCTGCTGCCAATTTGGCTGTATCGTTAAATTGTGCTTATTTTGCAACCACCCTTTCAATTAGTCCTTATAAAAATGTTGAACAAATTAATGCCATCGGTGAAGCCATTGCAGCACGAGTTGGCATTTCGCATCTGCCAAATGATTTTAAAAAACGAGGTGGCTACCAGCGTTCGATTGCCCTTTGTAAAGATTGGGATATTTATCGTCAGCACTACTGTGGCTGCGTGTTCTCTGAACGAGAGATGTTGGCACAGCGTCAAGAAATATAAGAAAAAGCCTTTGAGTATCCACTCAAAGGCTTTTTCTTATATTTCCATGGTATACATGGTGTCTAAAATCTCGGCATAAAGATTTGTTTTGTGAATCCATTTAAAATTATGTCCTAAAGAAACATTGATATAGTGGGTGCCATTTTTAGTCAAGGTTTTGCGAATGTGAGAATGTGCACAGATACACATATCCACCCCGTATTGCTGATAAAGCTCTGCGTAAAATTTACTGCCCATAAAAGCAATGGTGGTATTAAAAACATGAGATTGCTTGTAGAGTTCAGGAATAGGCAGCATGTGAATCACCGAGCAAATTTTCAACTGATTGCCTTGAGGCCGTTCCCTGATTGTTCGCAGTTGTTTTTCCATGAGGCGCAAACTCTTCGCTGTGATTTTTTCGTTGATAAAAGGATCGGCTTCTGCACCTTGGATATATTTGTATTCAGGATTGCGTTTCAAAAAATTCTGCTTTGTATTTTCATCCATCGATAGATAGCGACGATGGAGGGAATAATCATACCAGCT
The DNA here is from genome assembly GCA_947254645.1 of uncultured Peptococcaceae bacterium. Classification (GTDB taxonomy): domain Bacteria; phylum Bacillota; class Peptococcia; order Peptococcales; family Peptococcaceae; genus UMGS1590. Next base: position 68,809 of record CAMYDW010000003.1, read on the forward strand.
TGGACTGCCAATGATCACCCAATCTTTATAGACAATGGGGTGACGGAATAAGCTGAATCGAGAATGATTGAGCATAAGCTCTAAATACTCATCAGCATCAAAACATAAATCTGGATTTTTCTTGAGATGGCGCTTTTTTTGGGCGCAATAAAGCTCGTGGTTTCCTGGAATTTCTAAGATTTTGGTAGAAACCTTTTGTGATAAATCATGGTAAAATTCCAGTGCTTGGAATGCACCTGTGTTGGTATCGCCGCAGAAGATGAGCACATCAAGGGCTTCATCCTTGCATACGCGTGTGAAGGCGTTGAGGAAATTGTGATGGGTGTTGTAATCAATATGTAAATCGCCAATAAATCCTATTTTCAAAATGATCACCTCTGTGGGCTAAATGTAACATTGTCAAAAGGGGGTGTCAAGAGAGAAGGATTGCTCTTTTATTGCCGAAGGGTATATGATACAATATAAAAAATGAGCTAGGAGGAACAATTATGGCGAAACGTTATTATAACAAGCTGGTGCGTGACAAAGTGCCTGATGCCATTGTTTCTGGCGGTGACAAGGCAGTGACAACCGTATTGGATAGTCACGACGCATTTTTAGCTGCTTTAGACGAAAAACTTGATGAGGAATTGGTAGAATATCAAATGTCAAAAAGTCTTTCAGAATTGGCAGATGTGCTTGAAGTGGTCTATGCTATTGCAGAATCTAAGGGGTCAAGTATTGAAGAATTGAATGCCATTCGTTTGGAAAAAAGAGAAAAACGTGGTGGTTTCTCTCGTAAAATTCTTTTAAAAGAAATCATTGAATAAGCAAAAACGCTAGAGTAGACTCTAGCGTTTTATTTTTTGTCGTTTTGAAATTACATCTTTCTGTTGTATAATATATAGTGTTTTACAAAGGATCCAAAGGAGTGATCACAATGAAAAAGGCAGTAGGCGTCATTGGCGGAGTTGGTCCGATGGCAACCGCTTATTTTATGGAACGCGTCATTGATATGACGGAGGCAAAATGTGACCAAGAGCATATCAATATGTTGGTTTTTAATGATTGCGATATCCCTGATAGAACGGCTTTTATTACCGGACAATCGATTGATAATCCATTGCCTATCATGGTAGAGGATGCCAAAGCACTAGAAACGCTGGGCTGTCAATTTGTTGTTATACCGTGTAATACGGCGCATTACTTTTATGAGGAATTACAAACGCAAGTGTCTATACCAGTGGTTAATATTGTGGAGGAAACCATTCGCTATGCGAAATCACGCTATGAAAATCTTTCTAAAATCGGTATTTTAGCCACAAGCGGTACCATTGAAGCAGGTACCTATCAGAAATATGCTGAAGAAGCAGGCATTCAATGGCTCATCCCAGATGCCCCTGCGCAAGAAGCGCTCATGCATATTATCTATGATGGGGTGAAAGCTGGTAAAAAGGTAGACAAGGAAGCTTTTGATGCTATTGCAAATACCTTGCGCCTTCAAGGCGCACAGTGTCTGGTATTAGGTTGTACAGAACTTTCGGTGTTGAAAAGAGACCTGCCTATTATCGACTCTGATGTATTAGACTCTATTGATGTTTTGGCTTCTGAAACGATTGTGCGTTCAGGAAAAACAGTCAAAGAAGATGTGATGGTGAAAAGAAATGCTTAAGAAAATACAATTTAAACAAATGGTGGCGTTATTGCTTGTCTGTGCCATGCTGGTGAGTGGTTGTGGATTGGGTGGAAAAAAATCCCCGCAAGCATTGCCACAAATGCAAAACTTAGGGGAGGCTGGCGAACAATATGATGTTATTGTTGTCGGTAGTGATCCTGAAGGGATTGCTGCAGCAGTATCTGCTGCACGTAATGGCATGAAAACTCTTTTGGTAACGAAGGATGCAACGCCTGGTGGATTGTATACCCTAGGGGCCTTGAACTTTTTGGATGTTCCAGAAACACGCAATGGCAAAGTGTTGGTAAAGGGGATTTATCAAGAATTTACTGACGCAGTCAAAGGCTCTGGCTTTGATATTGTACAAGCAGCAAATGTTTTTCATGAGATGCTAAAAGAGGAAAACATCACCGTTCGATACAACAGTGCTTTTAAAGCGCCTATCATGCAAGGGCAAACTATTACAGGGGTGCGTGTGCATGAAGAAGGCAAAGAAGTCGCTTATCATGCACCTTATGTGATTGATGCCACTCAAGATGGCGATGTGGCAGCTGCTGCTGGTGCACCATACACCTTTGCAGGCGAAGACATCGGTGAGCGCGATCGTGAGATGGGCGTTACCTTGGTTTTTAGACTTTCTGGGGTGCGTTGGGAGAAGGTCATCCGCCATTTGGCTTTTCAACGTGTAAAAGGAGAGCTGTTCAACGGTCCTACTAGTATGGGCGTTAGTGGCAATACTGCTTGGGGATATACCAAAGAAGGATATGGCTACAAGCCAAAAGATGAAGACATGCGCTTGCGTGGATTTAACATTGCCAAACAAGAAAATGGCGATGTGCTCATCAATGCACTGATTGTCTTTGGGGTTGATGTTCTCAATGAGGCAAGCAAGCAAGCAGGGATTGCGCGTGCACAGGCGGAGTTAGAAAATATTGTGCCATACCTACAGAAAAATTGTGCTGGTTTTAAAAATGCCAAACTAGTGGGCACAGCAACGCAACTGTACGTGCGTGAAAGTCGACATATTACTTGTGATTATCAGTTGACGATTGATGATATTTTAGAAAATCGTCCACAAGAGGGTGCTGTTGCAGTGACCTCCTATCCTGTGGATGTTCAACCAACAAAAACTCAAACCTATGGCACGGTGGTTGGTTTTCCAGATCAATATGCCATTGGCTATAAAAGCCTTATACCAAAGGATGTTGAAGGGTTATTTGTGATTGGGCGTGCAGCGGGCTATACTTCCTTGGCTGCTGGCTCTGCACGTATTGTGCCAACAGGAATGGCCTGTGGCCAAGCGGCTGGGGTTGCAGCAAAAGTAGCAAAAGAACGCCAATTAACACCACGTGCCCTTGAAAACAATCATGAACTCCTTTCAACTGTTCAAAAATTATTGAAGGAACAAGGGGCTTCTTTGGCTCATCATCAAACAAAAGAACAGGTCATGTCACACTGGGCGTATCCGAGTGTAAAAATTTTGCGTAGCATTGGACTCTTAGATGGTGGCTATGACAATGACTATAAGCTGGATGATAAAATCACTCAAAATCGCTATCAAAATATGGTGAACAACGTGATTAAAAAAGCGGGCTTTTCCTTGAAAGAGAATATTTTTGTCAATGAAAATCCGCCAACACGCCAAATCATTGGCACAATGGCACGTGCATGTGTGGAAATTGAAAATGGTGAAAAACTAGAAAATAATAACACTGTTTATCTCGAAGCCCTCAAAAAACGCCAAATCCTTACAGACGAATTGGCTCCTTATTTTGAAGATATGGAGAAAATTCCAAAAGCGTCTGCAGTTATTTCCTTGACAGCACGCTTTTATAGCTATCTACTGACATTGCCAAATGCAAAAACACTGCCGTATGTGACGCCTTTTGAAATAGCGCCTACAAGTGATGGTAGTAATGAAGGGGCATAATATAGCATATAGAAAAGAAGAAGGAGGCGGATACATGGGATTTTCATATGGTGGTCAAGCATTGATAGAAGGGGTCATGATGCGTGGGAAAAAAACGCAAGTCATGAGTGCACGACTAGAAAATGGGACCATTGTTTATAAAGAAGAAAAGATCACAAGTCTTGCGGATAAATATCCTTTTTTAGGATGGCCGTTTATTCGAGGGACATTCAATATGATAGATTCATTGGTTGTAGGAATGAAGGCCTTGACCTGGTCCACAAACATCAGCTTAGCGGAAGATGAAGAAGAGGAAGAATTATCGCCTTTAGAAATTGCCTTAACAATGGGCATATCCTTTTTATTAGGTATTTTACTTTTCTTCTTGCTCCCTGTTTTGGTGGCACATTTTTTACAACCTCTTATACCAGGCACTGTGCTGCAAAATATTTTTGAAGGTGTTGTGCGTGTAGGTGTCTTTCTATTGTATCTGTTTTTGATTTCACGGATGAAAGAAATCCATCGTGTTCTGCAATACCATGGCGCAGAACATAAAAGTATTCACTGCTATGAAGCGGGAGAACCTTTGACCCCAGAAAATGCCCAAAAGTATACACGCCTGCATCCTCGATGTGGCACGAGCTTTTTGTTTCTGGTCATGGTCATTAGTATTTTTGTTTTTGCTTTCGTAGGGGTTGAAAATTTTGCCTGGCGTATTGCTTCACGGATTATTTTGTTGCCTGTGATTGCAGGCTTGAGCTATGAGGTACTAAAGTTTTGTGGCAGACACACCGATAAATGGTGGGTGCGTGCCATTGCGTATCCAGGGGTTCAACTGCAACGATTGACAACAGCAGAGCCTGATTTAGAAATGCTAGAAGTGGCAATCTATTCTCTGCAAAAGGTTCGTGCAAGAGAAGAAGATGCTTCTCTTGATCCAGATTTAAAATCGACAAAGGTATAACATAAAAGCCGACAAGTTTTACTTGTTGGCTTTTATAGTGTAAAATGCTTTTTTAGTGTTTTTTATTGAAAGCACAGTGATAATACGGTAAGATATAATAGTATGCTTTCGCCTTTTAGGCGGTGCATGATTTGAAAAAATGAGGTGCGAAACCAATGCTTGATAAGCTACAAAATTTAGATGATAAATATGAAGAACTAGGTCGCATGATGGCAGACCCTGCTATTTTAGGAAATCCAGATGAACTGCGCAAAACAGCGAAGGCTCGTGCAGATTTAGAGGACGTTGTCATGGCTTGGCGTCAATACCATCAAATGGATATGGAATTGGCAGATGCTAAAGAAATGCTTGAAGATGGCATCGATGATGATGAAATGAGCCAAATGGTCAAGGAAGAAATTAAAACCTTATCTGCGGCCCTTGAAACCTTGGAAAGTGAAATTAATATTTTACTCTTACCAAAGGACCCTAACGATGAACGTAACGTTATTGTTGAGGTGCGTGCGGGGACAGGTGGCGATGAAGCAGCCTTGTTTGCAGCAGACCTGTATAAGATGTATGCCCGCTATGCAGAAAAGAATGGATGGAAAATCGACATCATGAACTCCAATGAGACAGATGGTGGTGGCTTTAAAGAAATCACCTTTATGATTCTTGGGAAGAACGCTTATAGTAAATTGAAATTTGAAAGCGGCGTTCATCGTGTACAACGTGTACCTGCGACAGAAGCCTCAGGTCGTATTCATACTTCTGCAGCGACGGTAGCAGTGCTTCCAGAAGCAGATGACGTGGAAGTCCATATTGAAGCAAAAGACTTGCGAATCGACGTTTTCTGTTCCAGTGGTCCTGGTGGACAGTCTGTTAACACCACCAAATCTGCGGCACGTGTTACCCATATTCCAACAGGCTTAGTGGTTTCTTGCCAAGATGAAAAGTCACAACAAATGAACAAGGAAAAAGCAATTAAAGTCCTAAAATCTCGTTTGTATGAAAAAATGCAAGAAGAACAACATGGTGAAGAAGCGGCAATGCGTCGTTCTATGATTGGGAGCGGGGACAGAAGTGAGCGTATTCGAACCTATAACTTCCCGCAAGGACGTATTACTGATCACCGCATCAATCTCACCACCCATCGCTTAGATCAAGTATTGATGGGTGATTTGAATGAATTAATTGATGCGCTCGTAAGTACCGATCAGGCACAAAAATTAAAGCAAGCCGCTGAAGAGGTTGAAAGATGACCTTTCGTCAATGGCTGTCAGATACACAACAAATATTGACGCATTTAGAGCGTTTTGATATAGAATATTTGCTTCGTGAGCGATTAGGTGTGTCAAGGGCACACCTTTTAGCACATTTAGACGATGTGCTGGATGGAAGCCTGACCATACAGCTTCAAAAAGATGTGTCTCGTTTAAAAGAACGTCAACCACTGCAATATGTTTTGGGACAAGCTTATTTCATGGATGCTTGTTTTAAAGTGAATGAGCATGTGTTGGTGCCACGTTTTGACACAGAATATTTGGTGCAAGCCGTACTCGATAGGACAGATGCGACCATGCATTCTGTCCTTGATTTATGTACTGGTAGTGGCATTATCGCTGTTACATTGGCGCGTAAGCAGTGTGCGTGGCAAGTTTATGCTTCTGATTTGTCTGCGGAAGCATTGGCAGTAGCGAAAACAAATGGTGAAGCACAAAAAGTATCGGTTGAGTGGAAACAGGGGGACTTCTTGATGCCTTGGAAGGGAAAAAAATTCGATGTGATTGTATCGAATCCGCCCTATATCAGTGCAGAAGAATATGCCACCCTAGCGCCAGAAGTGAAAAATGAGCCTATTAGCGCCTTGGTTGCTGAAGAAAATGGCCTTTTTTTCTACCAAAGCTTAGTGGCACAAGCGCCAGCTTTTCTTTGTGAAGGCGGTTTGTTGGCTGTTGAAATTGGCTGGCAGCAAGGGAAAGCAGTAAAAGCCTTATTTGATGAAAAGGGATTTAGGGAGGTTGAGTGCCTACCAGATGGTCAAGGACATGACCGTGTTGTGTTAGGTCGATATTATGAAAATTGAAAGAAAAAATGAGGGCGCCCTCATTGCTATTATTGTCATTGCCTGTTTTTTGGCGCTCTATAATACCACTGCGATGACAGTGGCTTTGCCTGTTTTCGTAGAAAAATTTCACACATCAGTGACAACAGTGCAATGGTTAATGATTGGCTATACTGTCATTATGGGGGTTGCTAGTCCTCTTGCTAGTTGGTTTGTTCACCGCTTTACCCTGCGCAATTATTTTATGTATAGCATGATTGGTTTTGCTGTATTATCTCTTTTGAGCGGCGCTTCTAATAGCATTTATCTGATGATTGTGATTCGCTCTGTACAAGGATTAATGGGGGCGGCCTTGGTTCCTGTGACCATGATTGCGATTTATCGTTTTATTCCTCGCAATCGCCAACCGTTTTTTCTTACTATTCAAAACATGAGCCTTTCCCTAGGGCCTGCAGTTGGGCCAGTTATCGCAGGGCTTTTGCTCACTGCTGTGAGCTGGCGATGGCTGTTTTGGTTCAATGTGCCTTTTAGCGTGATTGCTGCAATTTTAGCCAGCAAAGTCTTACCAATGGAATCAGGCACCTCTACAGAAAAGGTGGATAGCTTATCTATTGTCTCTATTGTGATTGGCTGTTTATTGGTTCTATTGTCCTTTAGTATGGCAACACGCTTTGGGTTGCTTTCACCGATTATTCTGTCTATGTTGGCAGTCGGGAGCGGCTTATGTGCATGGTTTGTTTATCATCAGACAACCTTGGCACAGCCTGTGCTAACCTTTGTGATGGTGCGTGACAAGGAGTATCGTTTAAGTCTGTTTATCAATGCCTTGCTGTCGATGGCCCTTTGCTTGGCGCCGTTTGTATTGGCTATTTATTTTCAAACCGTACGGGGCTATTCAGCATTTTCTTATGGGCTCTTTTTGCTCATCCCTGCTATTTTTTCAATAGGTGGGGCACCAATCAGTCAACGGTTATATAATTTTATAACTTCAAAGACATTAATTTTGATAGGACTTGGATTATTGACAGTCGGTAATTTGGCCTTGGGCTTGATTACTCAAACTTCGGCGCTGGTCTATGTGATTGGATTCTTATGTGTGCGCTATCTCGGTATAGGCATCATGGGCATGCCAATTACCGATCATGGTATGCGTACCTTGCCTAAAGAGCATACAGATGATGGGGCAACACTCATCAATTGGCTTAAATTAATGGCAAGCAGCTTGAGCTTAAGTGTCTTTACCATGGTTTATAGTATGGTGGTGAATGCGAAGGTTGCTCAAGGTGCGCCTATGATTATTGCTCAAGTGGATGGTATCAATGCCGTGTTTATAGGTTCTGGAATATTGTTGGTTTTAGGGATGCTGATAGGGATTTTCTTGAAGAAGGAGCCCTTAACATCAAATAAGCCCTGAGCGATAAATGGAGGTAAGAAATGAAACGACGTGCGTGTATTTTTGACTTAGATGGGACCATCTTAGACACGTTGGATGATTTGGCAAATAGCACCAATATGGCATTGGCTTCAGTAGGATTGCCCCAGAGAAGCAAAGAGGAAGTGCGTTCTTTTGTGGGCAATGGCGTGCGTGTTTTGATGGCACGAGCAGTGCCAGAAAACTGTCCATCTGCCTTAGAAGAACGTGCATACGAAGCATTTTTGAAAATATATGCAGTAGAAAAAACACACTATACAAAACCATATCCACATATTTCAGATGCAATTCATACCTTAACGGCACACGGTTTACGATGTGCCGTTCTTTCTAATAAAAATGATGATGCAGTAAAAGCCTTATCTCAGTTACACTTTCCAAACCTTTTTGAAAAAAGCCAAGGTATTTCAGCTACGGTTCTGGCAAAGCCAAATCCAAGTGGGTTGTTAACTTTATGTGTTGAGATGGGTATAAATAAAGAAGAAGCGTTATATATAGGTGATTCCGAAGTGGACATTGAAACAGGGAAGGCGGCAGCAATACCTGTTCTTTCTGTGACTTGGGGATTTCGCTCTGAAGAAAGACTTTTAGCAGCAGGTGCTACACACTTAGTACATTCGCCAAAAGAGATGGTAGATTGTATTCTTCAATCGTAGTATGAGAGGTGGGTATTGATGGAGGCAGCATATTATAGAGCATGGCAAGACAATACTGTGAAGTGTTTTCTGTGTCCTCATGAATGCGTGATTGAAGAGGGAAAATATGGTATATGTCGTGCAAGATGTCATGAAGATGGAAAATTGGTTGCTAAAACATACGGTGAGATTTCAGGTATGTCGACACAAAGCATGCATAAAATGAATTTTTATTTTTATCCAGATGATTCTATAAAGCTGCTTTCCATTGCATCGTATGGATGCAATCTTACTTGTCCCTATTGCTTTAATAGGCATATTTCTCAAGCACGTATTCACACAGAGCATGTAAGCGTTGAGGATTTATTGGTTCGAATCAATAATTTAAAAGGGCAAGGTGTTCAAGGGGTTTGTTATACCTTCAACGAACCAGGAATCTGGTTTGAACATGTCAAAGATTATTCCAAAGCAATTCATGAAGCGGGATTTTTAAATGCCATGGAAACCAATGGCCATCTTCATTCAAGCGCTTTTCGTGAGCTGTTAAAATACATGGATTTAGTGAACTTATCCTATAAAGGGTTTGATGAAGAATTTTATATAGAACACTGCGAGGGCGATTTTCATACTGTTTGTGAAAACATTAAAATCTTGGCGCAAAGTGGTGTTTACTATGAAATTTCGTGTGTCTTGGTCAAAGAATTAAATGATGATGAAAAAAGCTTTAGAAAAGGAATGGCGCTTCTTCAATCTTTGGCACCAGATGCAAAAGTAAGCCTTGTTCCAGTCGTCCCTATGGAAAATGAAGAGATGATTCCGCCTTCTATTGCAGTTTTAAGAGATTTAGAATCTGTCGCAAAGGAATATTTTTCAGAAGTATATCTTGCCATTGAGGAAAATGATGAATAATAAAGAGATGGTTTTAGAAAACTTAGATAAAAGAATTCAACTTTTAGATAAAAAAGAGGATAAACTCCTCTTTAAAGAGCATTTTTTGAAAACATATACAAAGAAAAAAATAGCACCCTTACAAGAGCGCATCAGTGAAAAGATTCCAGCACAATTAGAAAATACCCTCGTGCAGGCTTTTTCTGGTGCGTTTAAACTTATTTATCGTAATGGACTTCCTTGGATTGAAAAAACTTTTTCTGCATTAGAAATGAATGAAACCTATCAAAAACGTTGTGAAAAGTTAGATGCAACAATGGGAAAGAAAAACTTCAAGGACTACAAGCGTCAATTAAAGGATGCCAGTATGGTCATGGGAGAAGGGATTGGACTAGGTGCATTGGGAATCAGCTTGCCAGATATTCCTGTCTATATCGGGTTTCTCTTACGCACCTGTATGATTTCTGCAAAGAGCCATGGTATTGATATCTCTAGCGAAAAAGAGCGTTATATGATGCTGCAATTGATTGCGCTTAGCGTGGCACCAAAAGAAAATCGTCAAGATAGACAATCTTTATTGCGTGAATTATCGAAAAATATTGACGATTATAATGATGTATTTTATGATTTAGAGAGTGCTATCAGAGATGCTTCTGCACAATTGGCGCAGTCTATGCTGTTGAGTCGATTTGTTATGGGTGTGCCATTGATTGGTACAATAGGTGGTTTGTATCACAGTAATATGATATTGCGCTTGCAACAGTTTTCAGATATTTATTATGAAAGACGCTTGCTTTATAAAAAAAGAACGGCAATTCTGCGGGAGTATCCACCAAAGGAAAGGGAGTAGAACCATGAAAAAATTAGTTGTGCTTGAACCACTAAGTATTCCAGATGAAAAACTTAATGCTTTATTTGAAGAAAAATTTAAAGATCAAGTAGAATGGACACTCTATGATACACGTGCAACTTCTGATGAGGAAATGATTGAACGTGCAAAAGATGCTGAATTGGTCATTATTGCAGATCAAAAAATGAGTGCCAATGTCATGTCACATCTTGATAAAATTGAATTGTTAGCTGTTGCTTTTACTGGATTTGATCATATTCCGATGGATGTTTGTCGAGAAAAAGGCGTGACAGTATGCAATGCGAGTGGCTATTCTAATACCGCTGTAGCAGACTTGGTTTTTGGCTTAACGATTGATTTATTAAGAAATATTCGTGAGTGCGATAAAGTCGTACGTGAAGGTGGTACCAAGGCAGGACTTGTGGGTCAGGAATTATCAGCCTTGAAATTTGGTGTGGTTGGTGCAGGCACCATTGGTCAACAAGTTTTGAAAGTGGCCCAAGCGTTTGGGTGCGATTGCTATGCCTATAACCGTTCACCTAAGACCATTGAAGGTGTCACAAGCGTTGATCTCCATACGTTAATGTCTACCTGTGATGTCATTTCCATTCATTTGGCGATGAATGCAGAAACCAAAGGATTTATCGGCAAAAATGAAATTGATGCGATGAAACCAACTGCATTATTAATCAACTGCGCACGTGGTCCAATTGTCGATATTGATGCGTTGGCTTTGGCTCTTAAAGAAGAACGCATTGGTGGTGCTGGCATTGATGTATTCTATACCGAACCACCACTTGAAGCGCAGCATCCGTTGTTTGATACACCAAATACCGTACTTACACCACATGTTGCCTTTGCAACTGATGAAGCCTTTGTAAAACGTGCAAACATTGTTGCAAACAATATTGTGGCCTTTTTGAATGGCGCGCCAACGAATGTTGTTCGATAAGCAAAACTTATATATATCAATAAGAATTTATAATAAAAAAGGCATCCCGATAGGGGATGCCTTTTTTGTGTCTATAGAGGCATTTTCAAGACGTTAAAATGCACATTGCTTTACGCTATGGGGACAATGCAAGATTAGGCACTAGAAATTGGGCGTTAAGTGGTGTAAAGTGGTAGAAAGTGGAACAAAATGGAAGAAAGGGTGACTGGTAAATGTTTTTAGGTGAATTTAAACATTCTATTGATAATAAAGGTCGCTTGATTATTCCTGCCAAGTTTCGTGAAGTATTAAACGGTCCGTGCGTTATTGCAAAAGGATTGGATGGCTGTTTATCTATTTACCCTATGGATGAATGGCGGTTGGTATGTGAAAAAATTGATCAAAAACCATCTAGTGATCCTAAAGTGAGGAAATTTAAGCGTTTATTTTATGCAAGCGCCAGTACCGAAGAATGTGATAAACAAGGCCGCCTGAGTATTCCGAGCGGCTTATTAGACTATGCACAAATAGAAAAAGATGTCTATGTTATTGGCGAGTCCAATGTGATAGAAATATGGTCAGAAAATCGTTGGTTGTCACAGCAAGATGATGAGAGTGAAAGCTTTGAAGAGCTGGCTCAATTCTTGAATATTTAAGAGAGGGAGGAAAACATGACATTTAAACATATTCCTGTACTCTATCAAGAAGTACTTCAAGGCTTGAATTTAAAATCTGGTGGCGTATATGTGGATGGTACTGTCGGTGGCGGTGGACATTCAAAAGGCATTCTAGAAAGTATTGGCCCTCAAGGGCGTTTGATTGCCATTGACCAAGATATCAATGCTTTGAAAGCAGCTGGAGAAAATCTATCTGCTTACAAGGAGCAAGTCACCTTCTATCATGCAAATTTCTCTCAAATGGCATCTATTTTGGCAGAAGCCGCGCCAGAGGGTGTTGATGGCATTTTAATCGATATTGGTGTATCTTCCCCGCAGCTAGACAATGCAGCACGTGGATTCAGCTATATGCACGATGCACCTTTAGATATGAGAATGAATCCTGATGCAGAATTATCTGCTTATACAGTTGTCAATCAGTATAGTGAAGAAGCACTAGCCCGTATTCTGGCAGACTATAGTGAAGAAAAATGGGCCAAAAGAATTGCTCAAATTATTGTGGAGAGACGTGGTATTGCGCCGATTGAAACAACCTTCCAATTGGTAGACTGTATTGAGCGCGCTATTCCAAAGGGCGCCAGAGAAAAAAATTCTCATGTGGCAAAGCGTACCTTTCAAGGGATTCGTATTGAAGTGAATCATGAGCTAGATGTCTTGCAAGATATTTTGGATACGTCGATTGATCATATCAAAATTGGTGGTCGCATGGCAGTAATCACTTTCCATTCATTAGAAGACCGTATTGTCAAAAATCACTTTAAGTATTTGGCCAGTGATTGTATTTGTCCGCCAGAGTTGCCAATTTGTCAATGCGACAAGGTGCCTACAATAAAAATCATTACGAGAAAACCAATAACAGCAAGTAAAGAGGAGCTTCAAGAAAATTCACGTGCTGCAAGTGCAAAGTTACGAGTGATTGAGAAGATACCGACTCTAGAAAAAAAGAGATATAGAATTTAGGGGAGAACGAAATGGGAGCCACGAATCAAAGAGTAACGTACAATGTGGATACGTTAGCACGAACACGACATGATGGAGTCACTGCGCCTATGGCTATTTCACATTCAAAACAAAAAATTGCAAAAAAACAAAATGAACGTATTCTTCGTAAGAAGTTTGAACGCAAAGAAAGAACCCTTTCACGTTTTACAGCGCTCATGATTGTTTTTGTGTTGGGCTTACTGTGTGTAGGACAATATAGCTTGGTCCAAGACATGGGACTGAAAATCAATGAACAAAAGGTGGCCTTACAATCGTTAAATGCGGAAAATGAAGCCTTGCGACAGAAAAGCGCTGCACTGAGCAATAAGAGTGTCATTGAAGAAAAAGCAAAAAAAGAATTGGGGATGCAAGCATCAGAGGAAACAATCGTTTACACCCCAACGGCAGTAAAGAAGTAAAAAAGTGGCGCAATTAAGGAGAGGTTATAACAATGGACCAAAAAAAGGCACGCATTTTGTGGATTTTAGGCATTGCTGCCTGTGTTGCGGCCTTGGTGTTTTGTAAATTATTTTATGTACAAGTCCTTGCAAGTGAACATTATAGCGATGATTCCTTAAATAATCGCTTGCAGGAAGTTGAAATCACACCAAATAGAGGCATTATTTACGATAGAAAATCAGAAGCACTTGCCATCAGTGTCGAAAAAGAATCTGTCTATATCACACCATCTGTTATTCGTGATGCTAAGAATAGGGATCAAATCGTTTCAGATATTGTGAAGACATTACATATGAAAAAAAGTGATATCAATAAGATTATTGATAAAAGTAGTAATGACTTTGCTTGGTTAAAGCGTCATGTTGAAAAAGAAGATGCTGAAAAGCTACGCAAAATGAATTATCTGGGTATTGGCTTTACAACGGAATATAAGAGGGAATACCCTAACAATAGTGAACTCAGCCATGTGTTAGGTTTTTCAGGGATTGATAACCAAGGGCTGGCAGGAGCAGAATTACAGTTCAATGATGTCTTGGCGGGAAACAGTGGAAAGTTGGTCATCGAATATGATAAACTTGGCAATGCGATTCCCCAATCCATCAGAGAATTTATTCCACCTTCTCAAGGGAAAAATGTGCATTTGACTGTGGACTCTACTATTCAGTATTACGTAGAGGGGGCACTCAAAAAAGCCCAAGAAGAACAAAAAGCCAAGCAAATGACCTGTATCGTCATGGATATTCAAACAGGCGAAATTTTAGCAATGGCGAACATTCCAGATTTCGATCCAAATAATTATAGTAAATTTGAAAAAGAAGATTGGTCCAATATTGCTATATCAAAACTATATGAACCAGGGTCTCCTTTTAAATCTTTTTCGACATCGATGTATTTAGAAGAAGATATCGTGGAACCAGATACGCAGTTTTACTGTAATGGCTATGTGATGATTGATGGACACCGTTTCCAAGACTGGAAGTATCCTGAAGGAGATGGCGCTGAAACAATGGCGCAAGCATTAGCAGCTTCTTGTAATACGGTACAAGCAGAAAATGTTTCCAAATTAGGCAAGAAAAGATTCTATAACTATTTAGATGGCTTTGGCATGACCCAAAAAACAGGCGTGGAATTGCCTGCAGAATCTTCTCCTTTGTTAATTAAACAAGACGATGCAGTGCCTTTGGACTTGGCTGCTGAAGCCATTGGACAGGGGAATGCCTATACGGCTTTACAAATGATTACGGCTTTTTGCTCTGTTGTTAACGGTGGGCACTTGATGAAGCCACAAATTGTTTCAAAGATTACAGACAATAAAGGCCATGTCACAGCAGAAAGAAAACCACAAGAAGTGCGTCGTATCATCTCTGATGAAACCTCCCGCCAAATGCGTGCTATGCTAGAGGGTGTTGTAACAGATGGCTTGGGAAAACCTGCAGCTGTTGAAGGATACCGTGTTGGAGGTAAAACTGGGACGGCAGAAATTGCAGAAGGTGGGACCTATGCAAAGAATGATTATATCTTAAGCTTTATGGGCTTTGCACCTGTAGAAAATCCACGTATTGCTTGCTTAGTGACAGTTAACAGTCCGGCAAAAGGTGGTAACAGTGGCACTGTTGCTGGATCAATCTTTTCTTCTATTGTGGGCAATATTATGAGTTACTATCAAATTCCTCAGACAGAAGCACCAAAGTCAGAAGATAAAAATATTAAAGAAGCCAATAAAGGACAATTTGTTACTGTGCCAAAGCTGACCTTGCCAATGGATGCTGAAGAAGTCAAAAAAGTCATGCTTCAAGCGGGTCTACAGGTACAAGAAATGACTGGAGGCACACAGGTGACAAGCTATTTGCCAGTTGCTGGTACAAAAGTTGCTGCCGGCTCTACGATAGAGCTTTATAACGATAATAAAGAGGACGAGGTTGTAACCTTGCCTGCTTTTGAAGGAAAAACAATCAAAGAGGTTGATATTATCTTAAATGGCTTAGGTTTAAAGGCGCATCTCACAGGTAGTGGACTTGCCTATAGACAGAAACCAGGTGCAGGTAGTGTTGTTAAACGAGGAGATCAAGTCAAGGTGTGGTTCGTTGGTACTAACGATTTAGCAAATATAG
This sequence comes from uncultured Peptococcaceae bacterium, assembly GCA_947254645.1. Lineage (GTDB taxonomy): Bacteria > Bacillota > Peptococcia > Peptococcales > Peptococcaceae > UMGS1590. The sequence goes on from CAMYDW010000003.1 coordinate 84,344, forward strand.
AAGAAGCCACACAACGGCTTGAAAAAAGTGAGGTCCCAAAGGATCATACAAATAAAACAACGGGTGCATCACATCAAAATAGTGAGTAGTTCCTGCAATAACTTGCAGATTACTTCATAGCGAAGAGGGGCCGGAATTCGCAGATGCGTTTCCGGCTTACTCGATTTAATGGAGGATAACATTATGTACAACATTCCAATTAAGGAAATTGCACAAGCATTATCAGTGCCATATAAAGGGAATGAGCACATTGTCGCAAAGCGTGTTGTTTTTGATAGTCGGCAGGTGCAGCCAGGTGATTTATTTGTTGCCATTCGTGGGAATAAAGTGGATGGACATACTTATATTGCACGTGCCATAGAAGCGGGTGCTGTTGCTGTTGCCGTTGACGAAATGCATGCCAAAGAAGACTATGGTGTGGGTTCTTTGACAGTAGATGATGGGATTTCTTTTATTCAAAAGCTCAGTGTTTGGATGCGTCATCAGTTTCGTGGCCCTGTGATTGCCATTACAGGGAGTCAAGGGAAAACAAGTACAAAAGACTTGTTGGCACAAGTTTGTCGACAAAATCACGTGGTGGTTGTCACTGAAGAAAATCAAAACAATGAATTGGGGATGCCCCTTACCATTACTCGCTTAACTGAAGAAACTGAAATCTTAATTGTGGAAATGGGCATGACTGGTTTTGGTGAAATTGACTTTTTGTGTCAATTGGCGGCACCAACTCATGCGATTATTACTGGTATTGGGACTGTTCATGCGGAATATTTAGGCAGTCAAGAAGGAATTGCACGTGCCAAAACAGAACTATTAAAATATCTACCAAACAATGGTGCTGTGGCATTACGCTATAAAGACAAGGGACTTCTTTTGCCATACCTAGAGGAGTGTAAGAGTCAGATTTTCTGGTGTGATCGGGATGGCGACCAGGGAGATTTCTGTGCCAAAGATGCAATCTTAGGTAGAGAAAACAGTCGGTTTCTTTGTGAAGCAGCTGATGAAAAGATAGAAGTTTCATTGCCATTTGCAGGCAGTCATTATATTGATAATGCACTCTTAGTCATTGCAGTTGCGCTGGCTATTGGTATTGCAAAAGAGGATATTCAGATAGGATTGGCAAACGCCGTTTCTCTCTCTTCTAATAGAATGGAAATGCACGAATTGTCTGGCGGAAGGCTGTTAATCAATGATTGCTATAATGCCAATCCAGATTCGATGATTGCAACACTAGATGTTTTAGCAGGTTACAAGCCTCGTGCAACCATTGCCTGTCTTGGTAATATGTATGAGCTTGGTGATTATGAAAAGAGTGGACATGAATCCGTTGGGTCACATTTGGCCAAGCTCGGGATTGACTATTTAATTTGTTTAGGTAATAAGGCAGAATACATCGGTAACCGCGCTATCCAAGAAGGGATGGATAGAGAAAAGGTATACTATGTGGATTCCACCAAGCAAGCAGCGTATGTATTATCAGAGTATATGCCTGAAAATGGCGTGGTATTGGTCAAAGGTAGCAATAGTATGAATATGGCAGAGGTCTTAAAAAACTTAAAACCATTATTGTCGTAATGGGGAGGTAAATATATGTGGGCATTGGCGTTTATTATTAGTTTATTTCTAGGCATGGGTGTTGGACATTATATGATCCCACTTTTGCATAATTTAAAATTTGGACAATCTATTCGTGAAGAAGGACCAGAAAGACATAAACAAAAATCTGGTACGCCAACCATGGGCGGTATTCTCTTTATGATTGTTGTGCCTTTAACATTGCTTTTGTTGGGGCAATTTCATGGTGTGACATTTTTCTTGGTGGGCAGTGCCTTTTTGTTTGGCGCTATTGGTTTAGCAGATGATGCAATTAAAATTATTATGCGACACAATGAAGGACTTACTCCAAAACAAAAAATTGTGTTGCAATTGGCAGCTGCATTTTTAATGATTATGATTGCTGCTTTCATGAAAATGAATGTAAGTGCTTTTTGGCTGCCTGTCTTTAATATCATCTTACCAGTGTCAATCTTCTATTGGCCATTGATGGTGTTTATCATTTTGGGCACCACCAATGCAGCAAATTTGACAGATGGTTTAGATGGCTTGCTTACGTCTGTGACTGTCATTATCCTAATTGCATTTTTTGCAATTGCCAAACTCTATAGTGAACCACACACTCTAGTGGTGATAGCAACCATGCTCGGTGCATGCTTGGCATTTTTATTTTATAATCGCTATCCAGCACGTGTGTTCATGGGAGATACAGGATCATTTTTCATTGGTGGTTTGATTGTTGCTTTGGCGATAGTAACCAAAACAGAGCTACTTATTCCATTGCTTGGATTTGTTTATATGCTTGAAGCGATTTCTGATATTATTCAAGTGCTTGTGTTTAAAAAAACAGGAAAACGTGTTTTCAGAATGGCCCCACTTCATCATCATTTTGAATTGGGTGGGTATAGTGAAAACCAAGTGGTACTTTTGTTTAGTGTGATGACATTTATTACATCCATCTTAGGTGTCATTATTTATTGGACAGCTGTTTATTGATAAAAATTGGGAGGCAGTACGATGAATGGTGTGGTATTGATTATGGGAGCAGCACGTAGCGGAATTGCGAGCGCTCAATTTTTACTAGAACAAGGGAAGACAATCATTGTTAGTGATATGAATACATCGCTGGCAAATAAGGTTGAAGCACAATTGGGACAGGAGCATGTGACTTATATCTGGGGTGAACAGCCAGATGTGGCAATGCTTCAGCCAGAGTTTATTGTGATGAGCCCTGGTATTCCTTTATCAATCCCGCCGATTATGACAGCACGTGAGCAAGGGATTCCTGTCATTAGTGAGCCAGAACTTGCTTATCGCTATAGCAAGGTGCCCTTTGTAGCAATCACTGGTACCAACGGTAAAACAACAACAACGACCCTCACTACCTTTCTTCTTGAGGGTGATGGCCGTCAAGCCCTTGCTGGTGGCAATATTGGCCTGCCTTTGATTGGTCAAACGCCAAAAATGAGTGAAACAGATGTTGTTATTGCAGAAATGAGCAGCTTTCAATTAGAAAGCATAGATCAATTCTGCCCAAAGGTGGCCGTTGTGATGAATATTGCACCGGATCATTTGGATCGCCACAAGACCATGGAAGGCTATATTTCTGCTAAAGAAAACATCTTTAAAAACCAAACAGCAGAAGATTTCTTGATTTTGAATGCAGATGATGCAGTCGTCAAAGGGATGGCAACGCGTGCGCAGAGTCAAATCTATTTCTTTAGCCAAAAAGACCAGCTTTCTAAGGGGATGTGGATAGAGCATGATGAAGTCTACTATGCCCTCCATGAAGGAGAGACACCTATTTTCTTGATTCATCGCGAAGACATTGGCATTGTTGGTGCACATAATTTGCAAAATGCGATGGCTGCGTCTTTGGCAGCATTACTCATGGGTCAGGATAAAGAGCAGATTGCTTCTCGCTTAAAAGCCTTTAAGGGTGTGGCACATCGCATGGAACCAGTTGCAACCATTGATGGTGTGTTGTATGTCAATGATTCAAAAGGCACCAACCCAGATTCCACAGAGAAAGCCCTTGTTTCCTACAAGGGCCGTCCAATCGTATTGATTGCAGGTGGAAAAAATAAAGGCAGTGACTTTGTTGATTTGGTGCCATTGATTCGCAAGCACTGTCGTTCTGTCGTCCTTGTGGGTCAAGCAACAGATGATTTTATAGACGCTTTTCATAGAACGGATTATACCACCTATGAATGTGCGACAACGTTTGAAGAGGCTGTTGAGAAGGCACATGATTGTGCCAAAGCAAACGATGTTGTTTTACTTTCTCCAGCGTGTGCAAGTTGGGATATGTTTGATAACTTTGAGCAACGTGGAGATTTATTTAAGAAATTGGTGATGGAGTATGAAAGAAAGCAATCGTAGCAAACAATCCTATACTTCTCAAAGAAATGCTGCACATGCAGCTAAGAGAACAGTACGCGGGAATGGACGCCTCCAATCCTCAACGCATCAATCTATGAAGCTGGCAAATAGTGGCACAAAGCTGCCAACGATTGAAGAGCGTATGCGAAAAAATCGTGAAGAACGCTTGCACCACGAAAAAGATAATATAAATACCCATCGTGGTGCTTCTACTCAAAAGAAAAAACAAGCAATACAAAGAAAGAGACCACCTCACAAACGAGAAAAGAAGGAAAATCGCCTATTAAAGGCGATGTTTCCAAGCAATAGGGAAATTCTAAGTGCACCAGATTCGTTGCTCTTAGAAGTCACCTTGATTATTCTCGCCATTGGTCTGGTGATGGTTTTTTCTGCGAGCAGCTATCGTTCTTTGTTAGAAAATGGCAGCGCCTTTAGCTATCTTATTAGACAAGGGGTGTACGCTTTTTTAGGGGTTATTGCACTATTATTTGTAACGAGAATTGAACCTAAAACAATTTCTGCAGCTGCATTCCCTTTGCTGATTGTGTTTTCTGTGCTGATTGCCTATACGGTTTTTAATGGTGAAGAATCGTTGGGGGCGACACGCTGGATTACCATTGCTGGGGTGCGTTTTACACCGGCAGAATTTGCCAAGCCATTATTTGTTTTATGTCTTTCTGATATGATCAAACAAAATCCTGGTGATATTATTAAAGGCAAAAATAATATTGGAATGACTTTTGTGCTTTTGGCTACTTTAGTGTTGATTGTTGTAGAAGACTTGGGATCTGGATTGGTTATTTTTGGTGGCTGCTTTGCCATGTTTATTATCGCTGGTATTTCGAAAAATTGGATTTTTGGCACATTTGGTACCGGTTTAGGGTTTGCTGTGCTTGCGGTTATTGCAGAACCATATCGTTTGCAACGTATTTTTGGCTTTTTAAATCAAGGCAGTGCTGATGTTGCAAATGGTAGTGCCTATCAGCTCACTCAAAGCTTATACGCTTTTGGCTCTGGGGGATTGCTTGGTGTTGGCATTGGGAACAGTGGACAAAAATTATTGTATTTGCCAGGGATGCATACCGACTTTATTTATTCTGTCATTGGCGAAGAATTAGGGCTGATTGGCGCCTTGTTGGTTCTGGTACTCTTTATGACCTTTGCATGGCGTGGCTTTTGGCTTTCTTGGAGAATTGAAGACAATTATAAATCCTATGTGGCTTTTGGTATTACTGCCATGGTTACGGTTCAAGCATTGATTAATATGGGGGTTGCCGTGGGGGTATTACCGATTACAGGGATTACCCTTCCGTTGATTAGCTATGGGGGTACATCGGTCATGATTACATTGATTAGTGTGGGTTTATTGCTTAATATGTCACGCTTTGCTGATAAAAAGAATAAACGATTATAAAATGATTTATAAAAAGAAGCGTGCTATAATGATAACGATAAACTTCAAAAGTAGGTGTACAAAATCATGAAAGTTATTGTAACTGGTGGAGGAACGGGAGGACATATTTATCCAGCATTAGCCATTGCTGAGAGTGTGCTCAAGGAAATTCCTAACAGTGAAGTGCTTTATATTGGCTGCGAAGATGGTCTGGAAAATCAAATTGTCCCAGGAACTAATATTGCATTTAAGACGATTTCAGCAAAAGGCTTGCCTAGAAAACTATCTCCAGCTCTTTTTAAGGCCGCATTTATTAGCTCCAAAGGCGTTCTTGAGGCTAACCAATATATTAAAGAATTTCAACCAGATTTGGTCATTGGTACTGGTGGATTTGTTTGTGGCCCTACCGTTTTAATGGCAGCAAAAAATCATATTCCGACGATGATTCATGAACAAAATGCTTATCCTGGGATTACAAATAAAATTTTAGCTCCGATGGTAAGTAAGGTGTTGGTATGTTATCCAGAGGCTAAAGGATACTTTAAGCGTGCCAAAGAAATTGTGCAAACAGGTCTACCAGTGCGTAGTGGTATTGCAGTGATTTCTCGTGAGGAAGGTTGTGAAAAATTTGATTTAGATCCTTCCCTTAAAACCATTTTAATCACAGGAGGCAGCCGTGGTGCGCGTACGATTAATCGCGTTTGTGCCCTTGCACTTCCCGGCATTTTGAGCAATCCTAATGTTCAAGTGATTTTTATAGCCGGTAAAACAGGCTATGTAGAAACAAGCCTCCTGTTAAAGGACGCTGCTTTGCCAGAAGAATTTGAAAGTCGTTTGCACTTATTGGACTATACCCACCATATGCCACATGCCTTAGCTGCGGCAGATGTGGTTATTGGTCGTGCAGGCGCTACTTTTTTGGCCGAAATTGCGGTTCGTGGGGTACCTGGTATTTTAGTCCCTTATCCGTATGCAAGTGAAAATCATCAAGAGCACAATGCACGTGCAGTTATCGACGCTGGTGGTGCAGAAATGATTTTAGATGATGATTTTACAGTACCAAAATTAATGGCCATTTTAGATAAATTTTTAAATGACCAAGCGTATTACATGGACAAAAAAACGCATATGCAGGCGTTGGCACGCCCAGAAGCGTTAACTGATATTATGACACTAGTGAAAGAGTTCAATAAATAAAATGGGGTGATGAAAAGTGGACAATAGCCTGCAATTTAAACACGTTCACTTTATTGGAATTGGCGGGATTGGCATGAGTGCCATTGCTGAAATATTGGTTGAACGAGGCTATAGCGTGAGTGGCTCTGATCTCAATGAATCTGATCAAATTCAACATTTGCGCACCAATGGTGTGACAATCTCTATTCCGCAAAAAGCAGAAAATATTACTGATGATATTGATATTGTGGTTCGATCGACCGCCATTAGTACCACTAATGTGGAGTGCAAAGCAGCGCTGGAAAAAGGCATTCCAGTTGTGCACCGTTCAGAAATGTTGGGTTATATCATGCAAGACCAAAAAGCTGTTTGTGTAGCAGGGTCTCATGGTAAAACAACGACCTCCTCAATGATTGCCCTCTGTTTTGAAAAAAACAATTTGGATCCAACCATTGTTGTTGGTGGTGTGATTAGTGAAATCGGCAGTAATGCAAAAAATGGTCAAGGTGAATGGTTGGTGGCTGAAGCAGATGAAAGCGATGGCAGCTTTATTAACCTTTTGCCATGGTATACCGTTATTACCAACATAGAAGAAGATCACCTTGATCATTACAAGGACATCGACGAAATTCGTGGCATTTTCAAAACCTTCTTAAAGAAGACCAATGTTGCTGGGCGTTGCTTGTTATGTGCTGATTGTGATGAATCCTTTGCCATCTCGAATCAATCACCTGTACCGATGAAGACCTATGGCTTTAGCGAAAGAGCGCAATATCGCATTCTCAACCATCAACAAGTTGGGATGAAAAATGAGGCCGATATCTATAATGGCGATACTTTTATTGGCCATTTAGAGCTACAGGTACCAGGGAAACATAACATCACAAATGCAACTGCCGCAGTGGTGGTTGGTCTCGACGTAGGACTTTCTTTTGATGAGATTGCCAAAACCTTGAAGGAATTCAAAGGAACACGCCGTCGCTTCCAACATCAAGGCACCATTCGTGATATTAGTGTGTACGATGATTATGCGCATCATCCGACAGAAATTGCTGCCACCTTGGAGGCCGCACGTGCAGCGCATGATGGTCGCATTGTTGCTATTTTCCAGCCACATCGGTATTCTAGAACTAAGTTTTTAGCAACTGAATTCGGAAAATCCTTGTCTAAAGCCGATGAAGTCGTATTGCTTGATGTATTTCCAGCAGGTGAACTCCCGATTGAAGGGGTAACCAGTCACTTAATCGCTGATCAGATTGAAAATAATATTGATGTCCATGTCGTGGATGAAGAATACCTTACCTCAGGTTTTATTCCTACCTTACGACAAGGAGATTTGGTTCTTGTGTTAGGCGCAGGCTCCATTTGGAAACAAGCGCCATTGATTGTGAAAGCTTTAGAAAAAATGTAACCGATGACGGTAATATCGATGACATACGCCAAAAGAGAAGGTGATGCCACTTGAAATTATTCAGAGATAAGAATAGAGGGCCTAAAACAAGACGTGAGGATGTGATTATTCCAGAAGAATATCTGGAATATGAAAGACAAGCGAAAGCACATCGTCAAGTAGAGGCAACGCCTTTGCAAACAGAGGCAGTTGTGTCTCAGGAAGCAGAAGAAGCGCTGATAGATGCATCTAATACAGAAAATATCTCTGATGAATTGACAGATGAGACAGCAGTATTAGATGACCCAATAGTAGATGCTGAAGGCCTGCCACCAATAGAAAAAGACAGTAAAAAAAGCAGACTCTCTGATAAGCTTATTCATATAAAAAAGAAAAAAGAAAAACCTATCGAAAGAAAACCAAAACGCGTAAAAAAATTCGATATGCGCCTGGTTGGATTAATGTCTGGGATTACGCTCGCCGTTACCTTGCTTGTGTGCTTATTGGGACCTCTGATGGCCATTGATCGTGTTGAGATAAATGGCACTAAAAACCTAAAAAAAGAGCAGGTCATACAACTGGCAGAATATCCACAAACCCGTAATTTGTTTTTGTATCGCAAGTCAAAGGCTGAAAAAGAGCTTCAACTACAGCCTTATGTGAAAGAGGTCAAAATCCGTCGGCATTTTCCACATTGGATTAGCATAGACATTGTCGAACGTACACCAGCAGGAATTTTGCTTGATAATGGACATTATATTCAGTTTAGCAAGGACGGTATTTTGCTAGATAATACAAAGGCATTATTGAATCCTGCGTTGCCAATTATTACTGGTTTTTCTATGAAAGATATACCAGCACCAGGAGAGCATTTTAGAGACAATGATCGTTTTAAAGATGCTTTAGAAATTGTCAATGCATGCAGTGATGATTTACTGCCAATGATTCAAGAAATTAACATTAAAGACCGTCAAAATATTCTTGCTTATACCAATCAAGGCATTGAAATTCGTTTGGGTAGTATTGAGCATATAAAAAAACGTATGCATGTTTTGGAAGACATTATGAATCAAGTGATTCTTAGTGATACCGTTGAAAAACCAATTGAAGCCTTGGACATTCGTTATGAAAAGTCTCCTGTTATCGTTTTAAAAGGGTATCATGATGCTGCCGAAGAAAATAAGCAAAAATATCTGAATGAAGAACGTGCAAAGATGGATGCCGAGAAGGAAAACGCTGAGAAGGACGATAAAACAAAAGCCTCTTCTCAAAAAGAAGATAAAGCAACTGAAAAAGACAATAAAACAAACAATGATGTCAATGGCAGTGCAGAGCAAACCAGTGCCAAAACACCATCGACAACATAATGATCTATATAAATCTGTACTGAAAAAAATCAAAAAATTTGATAAAAAGATTTGCATGTGTTAGAGATATAGTATATTATTAATAATAATGCAACAATTTTATTGTGGAGGTAAAGTGGATGTTCCAACTTGATAATACAAACCAAAACAACATCGCTGTCATTAAAGTTATTGGCGTTGGCGGTGGCGGCGGAAACGCTGTTGAACGCATGATTGCAACAAATGTTGATAGCGTTGAATTTATCGTAGCAAATACAGATGCTCAAGTATTGGCTCAATCAAACGCAGACAAAAAAATCCAAATCGGTACCAAATTGACTCGTGGTTTAGGTGCAGGTGGTAACCCTGAAATCGGGCAAAAAGCGGCTGAAGAAAGCCGTGAAGAAATTGCTGCTGCTCTTGAAGGCGCAGATTTAATTTTTGTTACTGCTGGTATGGGTGGTGGCACAGGTACTGGTGCTGCTTCTGTTGTAGCTGAAATTGCGAAGAGTCTTGGAGCATTGACCATTGGCGTTGTGACAAAACCTTTCTCTTTTGAAGGACGCAAACGTAAAGCAAATGCCCAAGAGGGTATTGAACAATTGATTGATAAAGTGGATTCATTGGTGACGATTCCAAATGACCGTTTGCTTGAAATTGCAAGCAAAGAAACCACCATGAAAGAAGCATTTGAATATGCAGACGATGTTCTTCGTCAAGGGGTTCAAGGGATTGCAGACACCATTACCAAGAATGCAATGATCAATCTTGACTTTGCCGATGTACGTTCTACCATGCAAAATACTGGTACTGCACTCATGGGTGTTGGTATTGGTAAGGGTGAAGATCGTGCTGTTGCAGCTGCTAAAGCGGCTATCTCATCACCATTGTTGGAAACCTCCATTGAAGGTGCCACTGCTTTATTGATCAATATTTCAGGGCAAAATCCAACCCTTATGGAAACTCAAGAAGCGGTTGATTTTATTAACGACGCTACTGGTGGTGAACCAGATGTTATCTTTGGTGCCATTGATGATCCTGGTGCAAAAGATGATTTGAAAGTAACAGTTATTGCAACTGGTTTTGGTAAGAGAGTAGAAAGTGGTGCTTATAGACCAAGCCCAGCTGCTACTGCATCAACAGCAACCAGTGCACCAAAACGCAGAAATGCTGGCTATGATGAAGTGACTATTCCAGCTTTTTTACGTAATAAAAGATAAATAAAAAAGAAACTCAGTTTATCACTGAGTTTCTTTTTTTATTTATTGAAATGTGATTCATATGCGGCTTCTTTGAAGCCGATGAGCACCGTGCCATCATCATCAATTAAGAGTGGGCGTTTAATTAACATCCCATCTGTGGCAAGAAGCGCAAAGCGCTCTTCATCAGACATCGAGGGTAGCTTATCCTTTAATCCTAAATTGCGATAGACAAGACCGCTGGTGTTAAAAAATTTTTTGCTTTCAATATGATTGGATGCAGCCCAATGCGCCATTTCTTCGGCTGTTGGTGGCTGTAATTTAATATCTTGTTCTTCAAAATGGTGGCCTTGTGTTTCCAACCATTTCTTTGCTTTTTGGCAAGTGCTGCAACGTGGGTAGTAGATTAATTTCATACTATAAAATCCTCCTGCTTCATTTAATAAATGTTCTATTCATCATATACCCAGAAAAGAATGAATGCTATATGAGACATCGAACACAGAATCGAAAATCTGTTGACAAAAATCGAACGTGTTTTTATAATAAGAACGAACAAAAGTTCTTAAAACAAACGTTCTTATAGATTATTCGATTTGGAGGTTTTTATGATGAGAGATGTCTTTTATTTTTTAATACTTCTTAGCGCTGCTTTTATATGTTTTATTGGTTTAGGAATGATGGAAGGGGCCACAGAAAACTGGTGGCAAGCTGTATTTGTGACCTTTACAAGCATGTTGGTTCTATTTTTCTCGATGATGAAGCTTGGCATGATTAATTTTTATCAACCACCAACCTATCGTAGACGGCGTTTGCATCGATAAAAAAAGGTGCTCCTTTTAAAGGAGTGCTTTTTTTATTCTAAAAGTGTATAAACATTGAGTCGGTTTTATAAAAATGGTATGATATTCATATCTTCTCAATCTGTTAGGAGGCGCCAATGTGGAAGAAAAGAGCGTAAGGCAACAATTTTTGCAAGTTGCTTCTAATTCAATTTTTATATCATCGATTCTTTTGCTATTGCAGGTTGTTTTTTGGGCATTGTTTTATTATTTTATCACACAGAAATTACATGGGATGTCTTTTGGGGTTGTTCGTTTTGCACTCCTTGTTTTGGCCGCATCATTTATTATTTATGTGGTCATGCGATGTACCAACCCATCTTATCAGATTGCTTGGTTGATTCTGTTGAGTGTGGCCCCAGTGATGGCTTTTATTATGTACTTGGTTGTTCGGCTTATTCCAGGAACCGCACATTTGGCGGCAAAGGTACTGGAAAAGGAACAACTGACTTCGCTGCATTTGGTGAATGACGAAATAGAACAACATGATGCACTCTTATACAATAGTAAATATAAAGGGCTGTTTCAGTACCTCTCTTCTCATTGTCATTTTCCCACGTATTATACAAGAGATGTGACATATTATGCCCAAGGGGAAGAAGTGCTAGAGGCAATGCTTGAGGACATCGCTCAAGCAGAATCTTTTATTTTTATGGAATATTTCATCTTAGATAGAGGGGCTTTGTGGGATCGTCTATTTCCTCTTCTGCAAAAAAAAGTCACAGAAGGGGTGGAAGTGCGTCTGATGTATGATGGCTTATGCGATGTGAAATTACCGAAAAATTTTCACGAATATGTCAATGAAACAGGTATTCAATGTCGTGTTTTTTCTCCTCTCAGACCGATATTATCTTCCTATCAAAACAATAGAGATCACCGTAAGATGACGATTATTGATGGTAAAATCGCTTATACTGGCGGTGTCAATTTGGCGGATGAATATGCCAATATCAAGCAACGATTTGGTCATTGGAAAGATTGTGGGATTCGGTTTACTGGCAATGCTGTGCAGTCAATGACCGCAATGTTTCTACAGATGTGGGGACTAGGACAACTTCACACAGATGCATATTGTCACTATATGGCAATTGATGAAGGAGAAAAATCAGCTTATCGTTATATCGCGCCTTATTCAGATGCGCCAGAAAATAATCACGATACTGCTGAAAATGTTTATTGTCAAATACTGGATTTAGCTGAAAGCTATGTTCATATCATGTCGCCTTATCTTATTCTTGATGAACGTACAAAAAAATCACTATGCTTTGCTGCACAGCGTGGTGTCGATGTAAAATTGCTCCTGCCACACATTCCAGATAAAAAAATTGTATTTTATGTGGCACGTAGTAACTATATTGAGTTGATGCGAGCAGGTGTTAAAATTTATGAATATACACCAGGATTTATGCACGCTAAGGTATTTGTCAGTGATGACATTATTTCAACAGTTGGCTCTGTCAACTTAGATTTCAGAAGTCTATTTTTACATTTTGAAAATGGGGTCTTGCTTTATGATGTTGAAACGGCAACAACTATAGAAGAGGATTTTCAAGAAACCCTCAAAATGAGCGAGTGCATGACCATTGCAAAATATCAAAAATTACCATTGTGGCAACGGACATTTGGTCATTTGGCCAAGATATTTGGCCCGCTGATGTAGGAGTATGGGATGATTTCTAAAAAATTAAGTAGAGTAATTGCGATTGCGCTGGGTATTATGGTGGGCCTACCGATATGGGGGCTATCTCATTTTGTACTGTGGGGAATACTAGGTGGTATCACTACCTTTTTGATGATCGATATCATTTTAGTGAAGCAGTTCCCAGTTAAAATCAAAGGGCTTTTATTGGCACTTTACATTTTAACGATGGTTTCTGTTTGCATCTTGCTTTTGACCACTTGATGAAATATTTTACTTGCCCGATAGCACGGGCTTATCATTGGTAAAATTGTAAAAAGGTTGTTGTGTATTATCATGAAAAAAGCACCTGATGAGTAAATCATCAGGTGCTTTTTTATAGATGTAAATTAAAGGAGCGCTTTGGCAGCCTCAATCGCTTTGTCATAGTCAGGGTGGTTGGTGTTTTCACTTACATATTCGACATATTGAACGACATCATTTTGGTCAATGACAACAATGCCGCGGTTTAATAAACGGAATTCTTCAATTAAGAAACCATAATTGAGTCCGAATTCAGTATCTTTGTGGTCACTGACAATCACAGCCTTGTCAATCCCGTTTACTCCACAGAAACGTGCTTGTGCAAATGGAAGGTCGCAGCTAATCGTAATGACAGCAACATCGCCAAGGTCAGCAGCTTCTTGATTGAAACGCTTGGTTTGCAATTCACATACCCCTGTGTCGATGGAAGGAACAAGGCTGATCAAACGTACTTTGCCTGCAGAATCTTCTAAGGTATATGGTTTCAAGTCGCCAGTTAAGCAAGTGAATGCGGGTGCTTTATCGCCAACTTTGATTTCGTTGCCAACGAGGGTGATAGGATTTTCGAAAAATGTGGTTACGCTTCTTTTATTCATAGGAAATGCCTCCAATATCTTTTGTAGTAATTTCATTATTAAAATAACCGCTTATTGATGGTTTTAAACATTATTTTAAGATAAAGAATAAATTGTAATAATTTATTTACAGATGTCTAATAAGAGAAAAGGTTGCTTGAAAGGATGATAAAAATGATAAAAGCAGTTTGGCGATTTATTTTAGCATTCTTGGTCCTCATGGTATTACTGATGTTTGGAGGAACACAGTCCTTTATAGGTATATTGTTTTCAGGAGAGATGATTGTTCTGCATTCACTGATGCTCATCTTTCTTGTATTTTGGTTGATTGCTCTTTTGGAAAATATTTTAGAAGAATTAGGAATGCTTCGAGAGAAAAAAGATTGATGCGAAAAGCTGTCCTCTACGGGACAGCTTTTAATGTGTGGTATTTATGCTCGTTTTCTAATGAAATAATACTTGACATTCCATCCATTATTTTGTATTATGTTCAAGTACCGATGAGCCGAAGTGGCGGAATTGGCAGACGCACTGGACTCAAAATCCAGCGGTAGCAATACCGTGCGGGTTCGACTCCCGCCTTCGGCACTGCATTTGAGGACTTCTTAGGAAGTCCTCTTTTTGTTCTTCCGACATTTTTCCAATATTTCTGCGTCAAGATAGGTCTGAGCTTGTGAGCGTGCTTCATGGCTGGTTGCTTATGGGTGGTGCCTTTGGCTCGAAAAATGGACGCTTATCGTAAAAGGACCCTCCTATGAGGGTCCTTTTTGTGTTTTTTCTTTGATGTTAACTTGTGGTACATGTTATAATAAGATAACCAATAAAAAGATTATTTCATAAAATTGATAATAAAGGACTGATGACGATGACTTTTTCAGAGCATGATGATGCAGTGCTATTGTTGTGTGAGGATTTACAAAATGTAATGCGTCGTTTTAAAGAAGAACAATCCTGGGTGGAAGGCAACGAAACGCCCTTGATCAAACGCTGGGCTGGGATAGAGAAAGCCATTGCCTCTGAACAACGCTTGTTAGAAGAAATTAGTTTACCAGGGCGTTTTGTGGTAGAGCATTTTTCAATGATGGTTGGAGAAATTGGCTACTCCATGGGCTTTCAATATCGAGAAGTGCAATCAGGTCGTGGTCCAGTGAATAGTATTGATGTGGGTCCTTGGGGGACGATTAATGTCAAGGTAGGGGATATTGTTTTATCTTGGCGTGATGAAGATGTCCAATATATGTTTTATCCAGATCAAGTGGTGGTGCGTCCAAAGGATTCTGTGGAAGATGAAATGACGTTCTATTTTAGCTATTCCTTTAAATATGCGCTAGGACAACTCAAGCTGTATCAAAGCGTAAAGGATGACCCACAAACCGCCTATTGGCACAGCAGTTTGGTGATTGAATAAGGGATAGAGGCGATTATAGTGAGATACGGCATCATCGATATTGGTTCGAATACTATGCGTGCAGTTGCTTTTGAGGTATATGAAGATAATGGCTTTCATGAAGTGGTCAATGAAAAAGAATTTGCAGAAATTCTCAGCTTTGTAGAAGACGATGTGTTAACAGAAGGTGGTGTCCGTCAATTATGTACGGTCCTTAAGCACATGAAACGATTGCTTATTGAAACACAATGTGATGAGTATTCTTGCTTTGCCACAGCTTCATTAAGAGATATCAAGAATCAAAGCTATGTTCTCGAAACCGTTGAAAAAGAGGTTGGCATCCGTATTCGATTGCTTGAAGGCTGTGAAGAAGCGTATTATGATTATATTGGTTTACAAAGTTGTGTAAGTGATGCTGAAGCGGTAGGGTTTGACCTTGGTGGCGGCAGTGCACAGGTTTTTTCCTTTGATGACTATGGAATGATTGCAAGCACGAGTCAAGAGATTGGTACCTTGGCTATGTATAATAAGCATGTCAAGGGCCTATTTCCCAATTCTAAGCAGCGTGCAAAAATCGTTAAAAATGTAGAAAAAAAATTAGAAGGCACGATGGATTTTTCAAAAATATCTCATCGTTATATCTATGGCATGGGGGGGACGGCACGTGCCGTTGCGAAGGTCCATCGACACTTTATTGGCAGCGATGGCAGTACCCATGGCTATTCAGTAACAATTGAAGAATTAGAGGAATTTGAAACGGCAATTATGGCCTTAGGCTTAGGTGGTATCAAAATTCTCAATCGTTTGATTCCAGAACGTCTTGTGACCTTTATGCCTGGGCTCATTATTATCAAAACCATCATGCGTATTGTTGGTGCCAATGAATTGATTGTTGTTGGTCACGGAGTGCGCGAGGGGTATTTGATTGAAAATGCGATTCATAGAGGGAGGGGCTTTGATGAATACCAAGAGAATGGACAGTCCTTATGTCAATAGGGAGCTTAGCTGGATACGTTTTAATGAGCGCGTATTAGAAGAAGCGGAAGATCAACGCTTACCGCTTTTTGAAAGAATGCGTTTTTTGTCTATTTTCGGTTCTAATCTTGATGAGTTTTTCATGGTGCGTGTTGGTGGTTTATATGATGCGATGGTTCTATCACCCGAAGAGGTGGATAGCAAGTCGAAGATGACTCCGGCCCAACAACTTGAGATGATTTATCAAGAAATGACGGTGCTCATGCCTCGTGTTGAAAAATGCTATGAAACCCTTTCTGGACTTTTAAGACAACAGGGCATTTATCAAATTGATACGGAAAATGTAACGCCTTATCAAGAAAGTGTATTAGAGCGCTTTTTTAGAGATTCTGTGAAACCTTTTTTGGCACCACAAATTATAGATAAACATCATCCATTTCCTTTTTTATCCAATAAAGAACAATTTATAGGCATTGAATTTGAAACCAATAGCAATAAAATTGAAATTGCGGTTATTCCTGTGGTGAGCAAAAATTTCCCGCGCTATTTTATTTTTCCAGATGAATCTGGGACAGGCTATTGCTTTGTGACCGCGGCGGGATTGATTTACTATTTCGCTGATATGATATTTAAAAAGAAAATTGTCAAGGATAAATTCGTTTTTCGTGTGACAAGAAATGGTGATCTGCGTGTAGATGAGGCGCTTTTTGATGAAGAAATTGACTGGCGTGATCAAATGGAGAAAATCATCAAAAAACGAAAACGCTCAGCGGTTGTCCGTTTGCAAATGTCAAAAGCGGTTTCAGTAGAATTAGAACATTTTTTATTAAAAAAACTTGGTGCCAAACGTCAAAGCTTGTTTGTGACCCCTCTTTTGCCATTGTCCTTGAATTTTATCTATGGCTTGTTAGGGGAATTGCAGGATAAATACACAGAATTCAACTATAGTCCGATGCCGCCCATCATGCCTGCTGGCATTAATCCAGGGGACTCTATCGTGAAATATTTGGACAACCATGGTGATATTCTGCTGGCTTATCCGTATCATTCTATGAAAACTTTTCTGGATTTATTAGATGAGTCAGCGGTAGACCCTTCGGTTACCTCTATCCGGATTACACTATATCGTATTGCTTCTGGTAGCAAGGTGGCACAAGCACTGAGCAAGGCCGCAGAAAACGGAAAAGATGTCTTGGTATTGGTGGAATTAAAGGCGCGTTTTGACGAAGAACACAATATTATTTGGTCAAAGCGCTTAGAAGAGGCTGGGTGTCGTGTCATTTATGGCTTTGACAATTACAAAGTGCACTCCAAGCTCTGTGTGATTTCACGCCAAACTGGTCATGGTATTTCGCACATTACTCAGATTGGCACAGGAAACTACAACGAAAAAACGGCGCGCCAATACACGGACTTTTCCTTGATTACAACCAATCAAGAAATTGCGGCAGAAGCGTTGAATGTTTTTACCACGCTCAGTATGGGGCAATTTGTGGAGCGCAGCAAGTATCTTTTGGTAGCGCCGCTGCAAATGAGAAATCGATTCATCGAATTGATTGATCGTGAAATTGAAGCGGCACGCACAGGTGCACCAGCACGGATTGTGGCGAAGATTAATGGGCTCAGCCAACGTGATATTATCGATAAATTGATAGAAGCTTCTCAGGCAGGAGTGGATATTACCCTGTATGTGCGTGGTATTTGTTGCTTGCGTGCAGGGATTCCAGGATTGACCGATCATATCACCATTAAGAGCATGGTTGGACGATTTTTAGAGCATCCGAGATTATTTCTCTTTGGCTTTGGAGAGCGCCAACGTATGTACATTGGCTCAGCAGACTGGATGACACGCAATTTAAATTATCGTGTAGAAGTGGCAGTAGAAATTTTAGATCCAGCGATCAAACAGGTGCTTTATCAAGTCCTTGAAATCATGGCGGCGGATAATACCTTGGCACGCATGATGCAACCAGATGGGACTTACAAACGCTTGTATCCAGCACAAAATGAAAAAGTGATTAATAGTCAGACAGAGCAATATGCACTCTTTAAAAGATTAAAGAATATAAGTCAATATGGGGCAGTGGACCAAAGCAAAGAGGAAAAAGTGGAGCCAGTGGCTTATCATTTGCTTAATCAAGAGCACAAGCAGGATGTGGATCCTGCTGGGGCAACTGCTGAAGAAGCAAGAAGCAGTGAAGTCAGCAATTTGCCAGCCAAAAAAGACACTGATGTGACATTAATTGAAATGCCAAAAGGGTTTTGGGCAAGATTGAAATTTGTATTGTTCGGTAAAGTCTAACGATAGAAAACGACTGCGTAAAAACGTGGTCGTTTTTTTATGTGGGCGCAGTTGACGGCATTAGGGTGAAAAAGCTATAATAAATAAATATGTGTACGAACCGAAGGAGGCAGTTTATGAGCGAGCAAGAAGAAGTTATTTCTCATAATTTTATAGAGAATATTATTAATAAAGATATTGAAGCAGGGTTTGATCATATTGTTACCCGTTTTCCACCAGAACCAAATGGATACTTGCATATTGGGCATGCAAAATCTATTTTCCTAAACTTTGGTTTGGCCAAAAAATACAATGGGGAATGTTTTTTAAGATTTGACGATACCAATCCTTTGAAAGAAGAAGACGAATATGTGAATTCTATCCAAGAAGATGTCAAATGGTTGGTTGGACAATGGGATGGCGATGTTCGATTTGCTTCTAATTATTTTGAATACTTCTATCAAGGTGCAGTGCGCTTGATCAAAAAAGGCTTGGCGTATGTGGATGACTCTACACCAGAAGAAATGAAAGCAATGAGAGGCACATTGACTGAGGCAGGGACAGAAAGTCCTTATCGCAATCGTTCTATAGAGGAGAATCTGGCATTGTTTGCACAGATGCGCGAAGGTGCCTTTGAAAATGGCAGCAAAATTTTACGTGCAAAAATCGATATGGCCTCTCCAAATATGAATCTACGTGACCCAGCGTTGTATCGTATTGTTCACACCGCGCATCATCGCACTGGAGACGCGTGGTGTATCTATCCGATGTATGATTATGCGCATCCTTTGGAAGATGCCATTGAAGGCGTAACCCATTCAATTTGTACATTGGAATTTGAAAACCATCGCCCACTTTATAATTGGGTGTTGGAAAATCTGAAGGAAGAACCTTTTATCAAGCATCCTTCTCAACAAATTGAGTTTGCACGCTTGGAAATTGAAAACACTGTCACCAGTAAGCGTAAATTAAAAGCATTGGTCGATGCGGGCTTAGTGGATGGCTGGGATGATCCACGTTTGCCGACCATTGCAGGTTTGCGCCGTCGTGGCTACACGCCAGCAGCGTTGGCAGATTTTTGCCAACGTATTGGTGTAGCAAAGACCAACAGCTTGGTGGAAAGAGGCTACTTGACCCATTGCTTGCGTGAGGACTTGAATCTTCATGCACCACGTGCTATGGCCGTCTTACGTCCACTCAAATTGACCATTACCAATTATCCAGAAGGGCAAGTGGAAATGCTCAAAGGGCAAGTCAATCCAAATGACCCAGAAGCAGGGACTTATGAGATTCCGTTTGGTAGACACCTTTATATTGAACAAGAGGATTTCCGTAAAGAAGCCAATAACAAATACCATCGCTTAAAACCTGGCAAAGAAGTGCGTCTGAAATATGCCTATATCATTCAATGTGACGATTTTATTGAAGATGAGGAAACAGGTGAAATTCTAGAAGTATTGTGCCACTATGACCCAGAAACCATCAGTGGTGGGCCAAACAGTGACCGCAAGGTAAAGGGCACCTTGCATTGGGTAGAAGCGACCCATGCCATTGACGCAACCGTACATTTGTATGATGAATTGATTGACAGTACCATCGAATCTGAAGATGTGGTAGAACGCTTTAATAGCAATAGCAAGATGGTTCTAGAAAATGTGAAGTGTGAACCATTTTTGGCTAATGCCAGGGTAGAAAAACCATATCAATTTTTGAGAAATGGGTATTTCTGCTTAGATTCAAAATACAGTACCCCTGAACACATGGTATTCAATCAAACAGTAACGATGAAAGACAGTTTCAAGGGGTGAGTCTATGCTATTAAATAGACTAAGAAGTGTCGTTGTGTATATTTGGGCAATAGTCATTATTATAGGATGCTTGCCGTATCAGTGGTGGACAAACTACTTAGAAAAAGAAAACTACGAAAAATCGAAACGGGCACTCTTTCGCTTTGTACACTGGTTTTCAAAAACCATCTGCATTTTGGCAGGAGCCAAGGTGACCGTGGAAGGGGTAGAGCATATCCCCCAAGAGGGGTCTGTGGTTCTTGTAGGAAATCATCAAAGTATGTTTGATATTCCAGTGGTGGTCGCTGGTGTCAACAGACCTGTTGGATTTATTGCCAAGGATGAAATGAGAAAGGTGCCAATCTTCAATACATGGATTGTGGCATTAGGGTCTTTCTTTATGCCGCGTGGCGAATCAAGAAAATCTTTGGAAGTGGTTATTGAGGCCACGAAGCTTTTAAAAGCACACAATCATGGCCTTGTGATTTTTCCAGAAGGCACACGCAGTGATGATGGTTCTATGAGGGCTTTTAAACCAGGCAGTTTAAAAATTGCCATGCGGTCAGGCGCCAGCTTAGTGCCTTTTGCCATTGATAAAACCTATGAGCTGATGCCACGCGGACGCAATTGGTTTATCCCACAAAATGTGACCTTGACCTTTTTCCCAGCCTATACACCAGAAATGCTTAAAGGACAAGACAGTGTCACCTTGACAAAAGAAATCATGTCACAAATTTCAACCACCATTGGTCGAGAAATTGTGATGGATCATGAAGAAGCAGAGGACGTTTCTGCTTGAGGCAACACAATAATGGAGGCATCATATGAATATTCAGTCTAGAATAGCAGTCTTGGCAGGGAAGTCCTGTAAGACGATTCTTGAAAAAACACGCAGTGGCGGTTCTAGTTTGCCAGGGAAAGTGGCAATGAAGATCTCTCCATCTATTTTAAAGGATTTATCTGCGAATTACCGTGTGGTCATTGTGACAGGCACCAATGGAAAAACCTTAACGACTTCTCTTATTACGAAAATTTTTGAAGCGAAATATGGCACTGTGCTGACCAATCCCACTGGAGCCAATTTGCTACAGGGAATCGTTTCTTGTTTTCTAAGTGCGAAAAATAATGGCAAAGATACCCAATATGCGGTGTTGGAAGTAGACGAAGCAACCTTGAAGTATGTCACCAAGCACATCAAACCAGAAGTGATTGTTTTTACCAATGTATTTCGGGATCAAATGGATCGCTATGGCGAGATATATACCACTTATCAATTGATGACAGACGGTGCAGCCCTTGCACCAGAGGCGACCATTATTGCCAATGGCGATTTGCCAATTTTTTCAAGTAAAAGCTTGGTGAATCCAATAGAATTCTTTGGATTTAGCCATGAAGCCGAACGTGAACAAATGGCACATTACAATACCGATGGTATTTTGTGCCCTAAATGTGACAACATCCTGCACTATAAACTGCTTACCTATGCCAATCTTGGACAGTTTTACTGCACCCATTGTGACTTTAAACGTCCAACACTCGCACATGCAGTGACTGAAGTCCAGACCCTCAATACAGAGCATTCTACCTTTGCCATTGATGGGACCTTGTTTGATTTGCCAATCGCTGGGCTTTACAATGTGTATAATGCCCTTGCAGCATTTAGTGTGGCAAAGCATTTTGGTATTTCAGATGTATATATCAAACGTGGCTTTGAAGCGGCAAAACGCATTTTTGGACGCCAAGAGCACATTCAAATTGGTGGCAAAGATGTGGTGATGAATTTAATTAAAAATCCAGTCGGATTTAACCAAATCGTTGATTTATTAGCACGAGATGAAGCCCCATTTGCATTGGTGTCATTGTTGAACGACAGACCAGCAGATGGCACCGATGTCAGTTGGATCTGGGATGGCGATTTTGAACAGCTTGTCTCAATCACCAGTCATCGTCCAGTTTTTCTCTCCGGTATTCGTGTGGCGGATTTATCTACACGCTTTGAAGTGGCAGGCTTGCCAAAAACAGCACAGCATCTTGATCAAGAGCTTTCCCATATTGCGGAATGGATTGCCCAAGTGCCAACAAAGAAGGTCTATATTCTAGCCACCTATACAGCCGTTTTAGACTTGCGCCGTGTCTTAGCGGAACAAGGCTACCTAAAAGAGGGGATGAATGCATGAAGCTACGTATCTGCCATTTGTACGGCAATCTCCTCAATACGTATGGTGATAATGGCAACCTTTTAATGTTGAAATACATGGCTGAGCAATTGGGCCATGAAGTGGCAGTTGAACTCATCAGCCTAGAGGAAAATTTTATTGCAGATCGTTATGACATTCTCTTTGTAGGTGGTGGTCAAGACCATGAACAAATGGTCATTGCCAATGATTTACCAAATAAACGAGCAGAGCTCGCCAAATACATTGAAAATGATGGGGTCGGTTTGGCTATTTGTGGTGGCTATCAGTTACTAGGTCAATATTATGAGACTGCGGATGGTGAAACCATTCATGGCTTAGGCGTGCTGCCCCACTATACCAAACGTCAAGTAAACAATCGCTTCATTGGAGACATTGAGATTTATAATGAAGTATTTGATGAAACCTATCTTGGTTTTGAAAATCACAATGGGCGTACTTTTTTAGGCGAGGGGGAGCAACCCTTGGGCAAGGTCGTAAGCGGTTATGGGAATAACGGTGAAGACCAAGCGGAAGGGGCTATTTATCGACATATTTTTTGTTCATATTTTCACGGCCCCTTGCTGGTGCGCAACCAGCATTTAGCAAAACGTCTGATTGATTTAGCTGTACAACGTCGAAAATAAAAAAATCCGTTCTACTATTGTAGAACGGATTTTTTTATTTTCTGATGAGATTGCTGGTAAAAAGAATACTAGAGCCAACCATAATAATCGCCAATCCAACCATGTGTTGCTGGGAAATGACTTCTCCTAGGATGAAAAAAGCGAATATAGGTGCTAACACTGGCTTAATGAAAAAAACAATGGTGGAGGTTGTCACCCCTAATAGCTCAATGGCTTTAAAATAAGAGGCGAATCCAAGACCAGTCACACAAATAGAAATATAGGCCAAGTAGTAAATGGTTTGAGCAGTGATGCCCCCTAATATAGGAATATTTGCCAAGACGCTCAAATGGTGGCTGGTGAGCATGTGAGCAACCACCTCTATGTGAGAGAAACCAACGAGGACAAGGAGCTCCGCACAGCCACAAAAGAAACCAAAGCAGGTGACCACTAAGCCACCAATGGGGTGATTTTTTGTGAGGGCTTTGCAAAATACACTGTAAATGGCAAAGGTGAAAGCCGAGGCAAGAACCAAAACAACCCCTTTGAAGCTCCCTGTAAAATGTAGCGGATCAATGATAATAAGCATCCCTAGAAAGGCAATCCCCAATCCTGTTTTGCCCAAGCCAGAAAGATGTTCTTTCAAAAAAAGAGAGGACAGTAAAATACCAAAAAAGGTATTACAGGAAAATAAAATAGCATCTTGATAGGATGGAATGAAAAGCAGACTGATTGTATAAAGGGACATAGAGACAACCACACACGCCAATCCCATCGCTAAAAAAACGCGCCAGTCATAGCCAGTCAAGCGATGCTGCTTGTGCTTTAGTTGGCGATGCGCAAAAGGTAGAAGGATACAACCCCCAATAAAGAAACGCAGGAGATTTAATTGAATGGGATTAAAACAGCCATTTGTAGCTTTGATGGCCACTTCCATGCTACTAAAGACAAAAGTGGCAATGGCCAAATATAACACCCCGCGTTTTATAATGGCGTTTTTGCTTGTGTCACTACTCATTACAGTTATCAACTCTTTTTTCTAGATTTTCATGATTAGTATACGCCTTAATAATAGGGGTTGCAAGGGCAACACTGTGCGATTTTTCTTGCACTTGAAGGGGTTTTTTGGTAGTATGAAAAACCATAAGCTGTATGAAGAGGAGAGGTGTATAAGATGATTGGAACCATTGTTAATATGATTGTCGTATTGTGCTGTGGGCTCATCGGTAATCAACTTAAAAGAGGCATTCCAAAGGATTTACGCAATTTGATTATGCAGGTGCTAGGGCTTTGCGTTATTGTGATTGGGATGCGTATGGCATTGGCGGCCAAAAATGATTTAGTGATTGTCATCGCTATTGCCTTGGGCGCATTGGTCGGCTGTGCTTGTCATTTAGACGTAAAAATGAATCAATTTGGGGAAGCAGTAAAGCAATTAGTCCGTGTACAAGACAATGATTTTGTAGATGGTTTTGTTTCTGCAAGCTTGATTTTTTGTGTTGGTTCAATGGCGATTGTTGGGTCTTTTGAAGCGGCACTGAATCATAATTATACGGTGCTTTTTACAAAGTCTGCCCTCGATGGCATCATGGCGTTGGTTTTGGCCTCATCGATGGGAATAGGCGTTGCCTTTTCAGCTTTTGCGATTTTATTGTATCAAGGGGCTTTAACCATCTTAGCAGGACTTCTCTCCTCTGTGCTCACACCAGATGTCGTTGGGTACTTATCTTCTTGTGGTGGGGTGATGATTATTGCTATTGGACTCACCACCTCAGGCATCAAGGAAGTCAATACCATTAATTTATTACCAGGATTGTTAATTGTTGCCATCATTAGTGCATTTTTACCACTGCTTGCTTAAAAAAAGAGCCTGCTTCTCGCAGGCTCTTTTTTTATATTTATCGATGGAGATGGGCATGTGCGTACTGATATATTCTATCCCCTAATGTTGAAAGAGGGGGTGGTAAATGAGGCAGTATCAATTGTCCAAAATCCTTGACACGGGCAAAAAATTCTCGCTTTCTAAGGCTCGTATCGCTGATGTTTTTTTCATTACAAGGGCAGCCGTAGGTGCTAATGCCTAGCTGCTCACTGATATACACAGCACGATACAAATGGAACTTTTGACTCACAATGATGAGCTTTTCGGCGCCATATTCATCATAAGCATTGTTGACACTGGTAAAGGTATTGACACCATGGGAGTCGACCTTGATGGCTTTTGAAGGCACTCCTTTTTTTTCAAGATAATGCTTCATCACAGAAACCTCGCTTTCTGTGTCATCGCTGCCACCACTTACCAAAATATTAGCAGAAGCCTCTTTTTGATAGAGGGTGAGGGCAGTGTCTAATCTTTCTTTTAAAATGGGACTTGGTTCGCCATCTTCTTCAATGCCTGCACCAAGCACTAGAATATAATCTGCGTGGGTTCCTGTAAGGGCATCTGCTTTCCAGAGATTGTTTGCGGTAGAAAACATCATCAAAAGATTAATAGAAAATAATGAGATGGCACCAAGAAGTATTAAAATAAGGCAAATACCAATAAGATTGCCTATAAAGGAGATCACAGGATGAGACTTTTTCTTTCTTTTATCATTAATTGCTTTTTTCGACATAGCTTCTCTCTTTCTAAAAAATAGGGTATGATTGGCTTAGTGGATTTCATATCAAAAAGTATGATATACTATGAGCGCAATTTTTATTATAGGAGGGATACGAGTGAGGAGATTCATTCGTTTTATTGTTAGATGGATTAAAGGGCTTTTAGTCCTTTTGCTTATGATAGCAGTGCTCTTTTCATTGACACCTGTAACGCTTTCTATTCCGGAACAATCTCAATATCCAAGCTTGCCCAATGGCTGCGAATCGGTATCTGCAGCCGCTTGTTTGAATTATCTTGGTGAATATACAGCGGCGGAAACCTTTGCCAGTGAATTTTTACCAAAGGGACCAATTGGGACGGTGCATCCAAAGAAAGCCTATGTAGGAGAGCCAAGTGCCGAGGGCTATTATTGCTTTCAAAAACCACTGGTACAAGGAATTAATTCATTTTTAAGCACACGAGACACCACTGTGCGTGCCAAAAGTCATCCTTTTGTACCTTTTTTGGAAGTGGCACTGCGTGTGCATTTCAAAAAGCCTGTCATTGTATGGACCACTGTGGATGGCAAATTGCCTTCAAAAAATAGTGGTGTTGTCTGGAACATCAATGGTCGCAACTATGACCCCTATGATAATCTCCATGTAGTGGTAGTAGATGGTATGAAAGGTTTACAGGTCCATGTGGTGGATTCTGTGAACGGGGCGCACTGGACATCCCTTATTGAATTTTTGCCACGTTATTATGCGATGGGCATGCGCGCTGTCTACTTTACTGATTAGCAGTGCGTTCTGCTTGCTTAAAAAGAATGGCAGCGATTTCATCGTCTTCCTTGCAGGTTAAGATATGTAAAATATCATAAGCACGATTTTCTAGGTCACTTAATTCATAAGACCAATTGGCTGTGGCAAAATTATAGCGGTCGGTTTGATCCATGACATTTTCTTTGGTGTGATAGTCAAAATCATTCCAATCATCATGAAGATCAATATAGTAATAGGTTGTATTTATTTTTGCTTTATTGTCCATCTGTTCTCCTTAAGATTGATTTTTTATGGCTTCAACTTTTTCTTCAAGGGCTGCCCAGCGCGCCATTTTTTCATCAAGGCTTAGAGAAAGCGTATCACGCTCTTCTGTAAGCTTTACGAGATGAGAATAATTGGTGGCGTTGGCAGCCATTTCTTTTTCTAGGTGCTGAATTTGTTCTTCAAGCATCATAATATCATCTTCGATGGTTTCGTATTCTTGCTTTTCCTGATAGCTCAATTTGAGCTTAGGGGCTGTTTTTTGTTTGCTGTGCGTCGATTTTGTATCAATCGTTGCTTTTTCCATGATTGGTGCAGGCCGTTTTTCTAAATAACTAGAAAAATCACCAGCATACATTTTAACATTGCCGCTTCCCTCAAAGGCGAGAATACGGTTACAAATACGGTCAAGGAAGTAGCGGTCGTGACTGACAGTAAGCACTGGACCAGGAAAATGCTGCAGATAATCTTCCAGCACCTGTAAAGTACCGATGTCCAAATCGTTGGTCGGTTCATCTAGGAAGAGCACATTGTTTTCTTCCATCAAAATGCTCAACAAATACAAGCGTCGGCGTTCGCCGCCTGAAAGCTGGCTGATTGGTCCATATTGCTGCTCAGAACGGAAAAGAAAGGCATCAAGCATTTGGCTCGCAGAGAGATGTGAACCATCTGCACGATGAATGTATTCGCCGTGGTCTTTGATAAAATCAATGACCTTTTGGTTTGGTGGTAAATCTTCGTTTTGTTGTTTGTAATAACCGATCTTGACTGTTTCGCCAATTTCTAAGACGCCGCCATCCTTCGGTGTCAATCCAGCAAAAATATCGAGCAGTGTCGACTTCCCCATGCCATTGGCACCGACGATGCCAATTCTATCGTTGCGTACAAAGGCATAGGAAAAATCATTGATAATGGCTTTGTCAGCAAACTTTTTTGAGAGGTTTTCAGCAATAATAATCTTTTTGCCAAGACGAGCATTGACAAAATCCATATCAAGCTTTGTGTCCTGAGTGGTTGTCAGCTGGTCTTGGATATCATAAAAGCGCTCCGCACGTGCTTTTTGTTTGGTACGACGTGCTTCAACCCCTTTTCGCATCCAGGCCAGTTCTTGCTTATAGAGCTGGCGCAGCTGATGGTCACGTTTTGCTTGTGCAGCTGTCATTTCTGCTTTTTTCTCTAAAAAGGTGGAATAATTGCCGTTATAGCGTTGAAGCGTGGCATTGTCAATTTCAAAGATGGTGTTGCAGGTGCGGTCAAGAAAATAGCGGTCATGAGTGACGATGACCAAAGCACATTGACGGTCGTGCAATTCTTTTTCTAGCCAACGGATGGTTTCGTAATCCAGATGGTTGGTTGGTTCGTCCAGCAAAAGTAGATTGGCAGGACGAATAAGAGCAGCAGCAAGGGCGACTCTTTTTCGCATGCCACCAGAAAGCGTGGCGATTTTTTGATTGATATCATGAATTTGTAAGCGATGAAGAATGCTCTTGGCGGCGCTTTCAAGTTGCCAAGCATCAGCGGCATCCATGGCTTCTTGTGCTTCTAATAAGTGGGACGTCGCTGCTTCATCTTCTGGATGGGCAGTCACTTCGACTAGGGCTTGCTCATACTGACGAACGATTTCAAAAACGGGAGAGGTACCGTTAAATACCTCGGTCAGTACGGTGTTTTCATCATCCATTTCTTGATGCTGTGGCAGGTACTCCATCGTGAGACTGTTTGAAGTAATAAACTCACTTTTGGGGTCCACATCAATGCCAGCGAGCTGACGGAGCAAGGTGGATTTACCAACACCGTTGGTGCCAATGAGACCGATTTTATCTGTGTGTGAAATGGCCAAATTTATATCATCGAAAAGTACGCGTAATCCGTGACTGCAATGTAGATGACGCGCTTCTAATAGTATCATGTCATAATTCCTCCAAAATATGGTTATATAAAATAGTATAGCAAATGCAAACCGATAATGAAATATAGTACCATCAATGCAGTTTGTGGTACTATAGGAGTGATTAAGCTGAAAGGATGATAAGAATGTCTAAATTCAAAAAAGCTGTTACTTTTATCACATTAATGGTAGGTGCGCTTGGCGCCTTCAAGGCAGCAAAAAAAGTACAAGAAGCCTATCAATTAAAATTAGAGAATTGTACCAACAAGACGTTGGACCTTTATATAGGCACTCAAAAAGCACCAGATGCATTGGTGGTGACGGCACTGAAACCCAATGAAAAACGCATGATTGATTTGACCCACTTGCCAATGACAGAGCATGATGTTGTTTATATTCGCTTCCCAGGGAAAGACGGTGCAGATAGCTATCAACGCACCTTGATTTATGATATAGATGAATGCAATTATGCCATGCATGGGATGATTGTAGATTATGGGAACGGTAATTTAGATGTTAAGCTGGTAAAACTTTCATGAGCCATTATACAGAGCTGCTATTAAAAGAAAATGCTGCACCGGCTATATTGATTACTGGTGGTGTGCCATCCTCTGTTGCATTGCTGAAAAATATTCAAGCACGCTATCCTGAAGCGCCTGTTTTTTGTGCCGATGGAGGAGCCGACTACTGTTATCGTGCCAATGTGCTACCAACCTATATTATTGGCGACATGGATTCTGTGTCAAATAATGCTAGGAAATGGCTATTAAAAAATAAAGTGCCAGAATATGTATTTCCCACAGAAAAAGATTTCTCTGACACACAGCTGGCGATAGAAGCGCTTTTTAAAGAGCAATCCCAAGAAATTATTGTTCTTGGGGCACTTGGTGGCAGAATGGATCATGAAATGGCCAATGTGATGCTCCTTGTTTCTTATGGAAGAAAGGGCCATTCTCTGATTTTTGTGGATGATCAAAATATTATGCGATATGTTGGAGCAGGGACACATACCATTTATCGCTGTCGTGGGTATATAGGAATTGTACCTTTTTCAGATCAGGGGATGCGTCTCTCCATTGAGGGCTTGTATTATCCCTTGCCAAAGACCAGTGTGCCTTTTGGGGCCAGTCACTTAATTAGTAATGTTTTTGGCGATGAAAAAGAAGCACGTTTTCTCATTGAAGAGGGCGATGGCATTTTAGTAAGAAGTAAAGATAAGAAGGAGTAAAGAAAATGAAGATTTTATTTCATGTAGATCAATGTGAACGTTGGACGACCTGTTTAGGGAATGTTTATAATACCCTTAAATATTTTAATGAAAAAAATGTTGCTGGAGAAATTGAAATCGTGGTGAATGCAGTGGCGGTAAAAGAACTTTCAAAAATAGGTGCAGAGGCGGCAGGTATTGCAGAAGAATTGTCTCACTATATGAATCAAGGGGTAAAAGTGTTGGCTTGTCGCAATGCGCTCGTTGGGCAAAATATTCAAGAAGAGGACCTCTTAGAAAAAGTAGGCATTGTTGATGCAGCCATCATTGAAATGGCAGAAAAACAAGCAGAAGGCTGGGCATATATTCGTCCATAAGAGGTGATGAATAGGATTGAAAAAGCTATTTTGAAGGAGTTTGTTTTATCAATGAAGAAGGTAGCGTTGCCGTATTTTTATGTAGAAAATGCTTTCGGTGGTAGTCAAAAATGGCTCCGCTCTGCAATGATGCGCCTTGGTGGATGTGCAGCAGTGACGGCTTGCGATTTGTGTATTTTTCTAAAAAAATACAATGACAAAAACAGCCTTTATCCTCATGGGGTGCACAGTTTGTCAAAGGAAGACTATGTGGCCTTTACAGAAATCATGAAGCCGTATTTACATCCAAGAATTTCAGGCATAGATGCGCTCGATATATATGTTGAAGGCTTGATGCATTACATGGCGGATCAAGGTGAAAAAAGTATTCATCTGGAAGGTGTGGATGGGAATATTTCTGTGCAAGCGGCTGAAGATATTGTTCGGGCACAAATGGACAAGGGCTTTCCAATCCCGATGTTGATGCTGAAGCATTATAATAAAATTTTTTCAGATTATGTATGGCATTGGTTTATGCTCACAGGGTATGAGCAGAAGGCAGATAAATTTTTGGTAAAAGCAACCACTTATGGACGTTCAGAATGGCTTGATTTTAACTTATTATGGGATACGCGTTTTGAACGGAAAGGCGGACTTATTATTGTCCGTGAACAATAGCATAAAAAGACATTTCTTTACAAGAAATGCGATAAAAGGTATCATACTACTTGGAGTAGCATGATACCTTTTTCGATGTGAGTTGAATAGGAGTAAGTATATGGGTGGAAAACATTTACCAGAAACAATGGCATTGATTCACGACAATATTATGAAGTTTAACAATCCATTGGCAGTTTCTGCAAAAGAGAATGCACAATGGGCCGAAACCTTGCATTTGCCAAAGCAAGGTGACATTCTTTTTTATACTGGTGGGGAATATCAGTTATTGCCATTTATTGATTCATTGGTAACGGTGATGGATATTGTAGATCCTTCATCACGTCCTTTTGGTTGGATGATGCAAATGCGTGATCTTGCAAGTAAGACAGGATATGCACCAGAAAAGATTTTTGCTTCTGTTTTTGCACAAGACAAGGAGCGCTTTTTCTCAATCAATGAAAAAGCAGCTCGTATTTTAAAAGCACTTGGCTATCAAATTTGCTACGATGGTGAAAACGAAGTTTACAGTGGTGCATTATTGCATGAATTGGGCTTTTATGAAGCCTTGGGTGCTTACAGCAAGCGTGTCAGTGCCTTTTTAAAACAAAGTGGTGCTAAAACAGTGGTTTGTATGTCACCACATGCAGCAGAAATGTTCTCAATTGTTTACCCTCAATATGGGGATTTCCCAGATGTAGAGGTCAAAACCTTTGTTGAAATGGTGCATGCAAAGCGTCACATGCTGCCAAAGAATTTCTATAGAGGCCTTGTGACCTTACATGACTCTTGTCGTATGGCAAGAGAGATGGATGTGGTGGATGAATTTAGAGATGTTTTGGATGCCATGCATGTGCGTTATCAAGAGCCGTTCCGTACAGGCAAATGGAGCACCTGCTGTGGTGGCCCAATCAAGACCACCTATGCGGAGCTGTCTCACAAATTGGCACAAAAACGTGTAGATGAGCTTGCTGATACAGGGGCGCAAATGGCGTTGGTGTCTTGTCCTTATTGTCTATCTGCTTTAGAGAGTGCGAAAAAGACGAACCACATTCAGATTGCAGATTTTGTTGAATTTTTAGCAAAGGGGTACGGCATATGAGCGACAACATTAAAAAAGAGATAGGAAGTTATTCCAAAGACATCAACAAGGCCAGTGAAGATCCACATATTCGTACAGCCATCACACGTGCGATTGATTCTTATCGTAATACCTTAAAGGATACCTTAGAACGCTATCCTCATACACCAGCGCTTGCCAAGGAAGTAAAGGAAATCAAACGTCAATCCCATGCCAATTGGCGTGATTTAATGCAAACAGCGATGACTTCTATTGAAAGAAACCATGGTCATGCTTATTTTGCAGAGGATGCTCAAGCCGTTATTGATATTATTAATGATATTTCAGGAAAAAATAAAAGCATTGTTAAAGGGAAATCCATGCTTGGTGAAGAGCTTCATCTGAGAGAGCGTTTGGCAGAGTGTGGTCATGAAGTATGGGAAACTGATTTAGGGGAATTTATTTTACAATTAATGGATGGCCGTCCAATGCACATTCTCTCTCCATCTATTCATGTGCCTCGTGAACAAGTGGCAGAGGTGTTTACGAAGTTTTTTGGTCGAACCATGCATCCAGATATTGCCGAAGAAGTTGGCGCAGTAAGAGAATTTTTGCGTGAGAAATATTTTACCGCAGATATAGGTATCAGTGGTGCCAATGCAGTGGCAGCTGATACAGGCCAACTTTCTATTATCGAAAATGAAGGCAATGTGCGTTTGTGCACAGCTGCACCATCAATTCATATTGCTGTTGTGGGCATCGAAAAGATTGTGCCGACCTTTTTAGAATCTATGAAGGTTTCTGAAGTAACCTGGCGTTATGGACAATATGGCGCGCCTGCTTATGTGAATATCATCAGTGGTCCGAGTAAGACTGGTGATATTGAAAAGGTCACCACCTATGGTGCCCATGGCCCGCATGAATTCCATGTGATTTTTGTGGACAATGGCCGCAGCAAAATGATGGACGATGCAGTCTGCAAAGATGCGGCACTGTGCTTGCGTTGTGGTGGATGCATGTATGAATGTCCTGTTTTCTCCTTGGTGGCAGGTCATTTTGGCAAAACTTATATGAATGGCATTGGTGCCATTTGGACAGCTTTTGTCGATGAAAGCGTCAATGAGGCAGCGCCATCTGTATTCAACTGCTTGCGTTGCGGTCGTTGTATTGAACAATGCCCAATGGATATTGATGTGCCAACGATGATCGCCGATTTAAG
This sequence comes from uncultured Peptococcaceae bacterium, assembly GCA_947254645.1. Taxonomy (GTDB): domain Bacteria; phylum Bacillota; class Peptococcia; order Peptococcales; family Peptococcaceae; genus UMGS1590. The sequence continues at coordinate 117,381 of CAMYDW010000003.1, forward strand.
AAATCGTATTGTTGAATAAAATAAAACTTGCAAAACCTCCGATGAATAGGTATACTATGAGTTAGGAATAGCTAACGCGGTGGAAATCCGCAAATTGGAGGAAGGGATTGCCTAGTGTCGTAGGCAATCCCTTATTTTTTTACATAAAATATTTTATAGAATAAAGGGTGGTATAAGGGGATACATATATGCTATAATAGGCGCGTTCTCATTAAAAAAAGGGGGATGATTGTATGAAAAATAAAGACCATACTTCTCGTGATCAGTTTCGCAGTCGTTTTGGCTTTATCATGGCCTGTGTTGGCTCGGCAGTAGGGATGGGCAATATCTGGTTGTTCCCGTATCGTCTTGGTCAATTTGGAGGCTTTGCTTTCTTAGTGCCTTATTTTGTATGTATTGTCGTCTTAGGCATTTGTGGCGTTATTGGTGAAATGGCGTTCGGTCGTGCAATGCGTACAGGTCCTGTGGGTGCTTTTAGAGAAGCAGGTGAACGACGCGGTTTTAAATATGGTGGACTACTGGGTATTGTTCCTGTTTTAGGCTCTCTAGGGATTGCCATTGGCTATGCAGTCGTTGTTGGTTGGATTATTCGATTTTTATTTGGCTCCTTAACAGGGACGATTTTTGCTGAAGCACCAGGAGCTTACTTTGGTGAGCTGGCAGCACCTATGGGAAGTCTCAGTTGGCATGCCATTACCATTGTCTTGACCTTTATGGTTATGAGCTTTGGTATTGCTTCTGGAATTGAACGCCTCAATAAGATTCTCATGCCATTATTCTTTCTTTTATTCATTGTCCTTGCAGTGTATGTATATACCTTGCCAGGGGCATTTGAAGGCTATCAATTCTTATTTCAACCTGATTGGTCTGCGATTGGCAATCCAAAGGCGTGGATGTATGCCTTGGGGCAGTCTTTCTTTACCTTGTCTTTAGCAGGCTCTGGCACCATTGTTTATGGCAGTTATCTTGATCGCCAAACCGATGTGGTTTCCTCTGCGGTGACGGTTGCCTTCTTTGATTTAGTGGCAGCACTTTTAGCCGCATTGGTTGTTTTACCAGCTGTTTTTGCCTTTGGGACAGATCCAGCCGCTGGACCGCCGCTTTTGTTTATTGTCTTGCCTGGCATTTTTGCTAAAATGCCAGGAGGCGGATTATTTGCTATTTTGTTCTTCTTAGCCGTTTTCTTCGCAGGGATTACCTCCTTGGTGAATCTTTTTGAATCTTCCATTGAAACACTACAAGAGCGCTTTGGACTTTCACGCGTGGCATCTTGTGCCATCGTGTTATCTCTGGGCTTTGCTGTAGGAATCTATGTGGAAGATGGCAATATCATCGGCCCATGGATGGACTTCTTTAGCATCTATATGATTCCGTTAGGAGCGTTGTTGGCAGGCATTCTTTTCTACTGGGTGTGCGGCAAAGGTTTTCCAACCAAGCAAATTCAGATTGGCCGTCAAAAAGATGTTTCTGGTTTTATTGAATATATGGGAAAATATATTTACTGTACAGGTACCGCTATTGTTTTGATTTTAGGGAGCCTGTTTGGTGGTATTGGCTAATAAAAACAACGCATCTTTTTCAGATGCGTTGTTTTTTTAAGGAGTGATAAAAATGAAGAAAAAAGACGATGGACAAATGGTGCAGCATCTACCTGTGCTGGCGGCGGTATTGTCCTTGTGTGCCATTTTATTCTTTGTCCGTGGAGGGCTGGATATTTTTCATGCCTTTCAACGAGGGGTTGCGTGGCAAGCGTCAGAAAGCATTGTTTCTTTGAGTATGTTATTGTTTTGTCTGGTTTGTCTCTTGGCTGGAAAATTATTATTGTTCTATGAAGATCGCCGAGGACGACGCTTATCTGGTGTTGGTTTATGGATGTTTCTGTTGCTGGCGATAGGAGCCATTATTATCGCTGCCTTGCCATTTTCAAGACACTATATTCTTATTACCTTACCAAGTGCAGCCCTCCTTGTGGGTGCGTTGATGCTTTGGATGATTGCAGGTTTATCTATCCTCATGCTTTTAGAAAAAGACGATGAATAATAAAAGAGCACGCTCTATTCAGGAGCGTGCTCTTTGTATTTTTATTAGGAAAGCAATCCGTAGCCAACGAGGGCATCACGGAGAACGGCTTCATTTTCTGGTTCGATTTCAGTCAATGGTGCGCGCAAGGTGCCGCCACAGAGAGAAAGTAATTCTGCTGCTTTTTTGACTGGAATAGGATTGACTTCACAAAATAGTGTATTGATCAATGACATCGCGCGAAGCTGTTCTTGGCAGGACGCTTGGACATCGCCAGCAAGATAGTGAGCGACAATATCATGGGTTTGTTGTGGTGCGATATTTGATAATACTGAAATGACCCCTTTTCCGCCTAAGGAGAGGAGTGGCACAATTTGATCGTCGTTGCCAGAATAGAGATCGATATCCCCTTGGGCCAGTGCCATCAAACGTCCAACTTGATTAATATCGCCGCTAGCTTCTTTGATGGCAACGATGTTTTCAACATTTCTAGCCAACCAAACAGCAGTTTCAGGCTTGATGTTGCAGCCAGTGCGTCCAGGTACATTATAGAGAATCACTGGAATATGAATGGACGCAGCCACTTGTTGGAAATGTAGCTTTAACCCCTTTTGGGTTGCCTTGTTATAATAAGGGGTTACCACCAAAACGGCATCTGCACCATCTTTTTCAGCTTCTTGGGAAAGCATAATCGCTGTTTGTGTATCATTGGAACCAGTGCCAGCAATCACAGGCACGCGATGATTCACATACTCAATGGCGTGACGAATGACTTGGGAGTGTTCTTCTTCAGAAAGGGTTGAAGATTCCCCGGTGGTGCCACAAATAACGATGGCATCTGTGCTGTTGTTGATTTGAAAATCAAGCAAACGGTCGAGGGCAGGATAATCCACGGCACCATCTGCTTGAAAAGGGGTAATAATTGCGCATGCTGCTCCAGTAAAAATTGACATAAATTTTCCTCCTTGTCGATGACAATCGGGGGGGCGGAAAAAGAAAAAAGCGACAAATCTCAAAGGGGATTTGTCGCAAAAGTCCATTTCACGTTGATAGCTCCCCATCTAAAAGATGACAGTCATATGCTTGTTTAACATATGCCCAGCCATAACATTTACAGGAATATCATGACTTCGGCGATGCTCCCTTTTGCTCAGTATCAATGCTTCTGTATGCTCCGCTGAGGGACTCTTGAGAATCGCAACCTCTATCTAAGTTATAGTGTTGTGTTAAATACTAGGAGATAATTCGTAAAAAGTCAATACCTTTTTGAGAAATGAAACTATTTATTTATGGTATAATGATAGTAGTATGTTAATGGAGGTCTAGCATGACACCAAAAGATGTTTTGAAAAAATATTTCGGCTATGAACATTTTCGTCCTGGTCAAGAAGAAATCATACAAGCGCTTTTAAATCATCGAGATGTACTGGCTGTCTTGCCGACAGGTGGTGGTAAATCCATCTGCTATCAGATACCAGCGATTAGCCTCCCAGGTTTAACCTTGGTCATTTCACCGCTGATTTCATTGATGAAAGACCAAGTGGATGGGCTGCAACTCATGGGCGTGCGTGCGAGATTTATCAACAGTGCCACAAGCATTGATGAATATAGGGAGATTATGCAGGCTGCGCGACAGGGCACCCTAGATTTACTGTATGTGGCGCCAGAGCGTCTAGACAGCCAAGGCTTTTTAGAAAGTATTTATCCTCTAGAAATATCTATGGTAGCAGTAGATGAAGCCCATTGTGTGAGTCAATGGGGACATGATTTTCGACCAAGCTACATGCGCATTGCAACCTTGCTCAATCAATTGCCAGTGCGGCCAATTTTTGCCGCTTTTACAGCAACAGCAACCGAGGAGGTTCGCAGTGATATCATCAAACAGTTGGCCCTTCAACAGCCGATGCGCTATGTGGCGAGCTTTGATAGAGAAAATCTTTATTTTTCGGTGCAAAAGCCAAAGGATAAAAAGCGTGCCTTGTTGAAAATGCTGGATGAAAATAAATCAGCTATTATTTATTGCAGTACAAGAAAAAATGTAGAAAGTATCTATCACTATTTAAAAGATTATCGTTTTCCAGTGACCTTTTATCATGCAGGATTGACAGTAGCAACGCGAGACCGCAATCAAGAAGATTTCATCTACGATAGAAAGCCGATTATGGTCGCCACCAATGCTTTTGGCATGGGGATTGATAAATCCGATGTGCGCCAAGTTATTCATTATAATATGCCAAAGGATTTAGAAAGCTATTATCAGGAAGCTGGCCGTGCTGGTCGTGATGGGGCCCCGGCAGAGGCAATTCTCCTGTTTTCTCCCCAGGATATTATGATCAATGCCATGTATATTAAAGAAGGCAGTGCGCCGAATGCCCAACAAAATTTGCAGACGATGGTAACTTATTGCAATACAGGAAATTGTTTAAGACGCTTTATTTTGCATTATTTTGGGGAAAAGGTAGAATGGGATTCTTGTCATCATTGCTCTATGTGCGATGGAACGATGGAGGTTTTGGACTGCACCGTTGAAAGCCAGAAAATATTATCCTGTATTTATCGTATGGGGCAACGCTATGGTGTGGGAAAAGTTTCTGAAGTGCTACTGGGCGAAGCCTCTCCCTTTGTAAAAATGAATCGCTTTCAAGAATTGTCCACTTTTGGTCTGATGAAAAATTATACCGAAGGCGATATTCGAGACATTATTTCGCTGTTAGTGGCCGAAGGCTATTTACGTGTTTCTGGAGAGCAATATATGGTCTTAAAACTAACAGAGGCCAGCAAGGGAGTGTTAAAAGGGCAAGTCACCATTCGTATGAATAAGCAGCGCTTAGGCCATGCGAAGCGTCATGCCACACGCATGATTGAAAATATTCGCCATTATGATGAAAAACTATTCAATCAGCTGCGACTATTGCGTGGCGAGCTGGCATCGACCCTTGAAGTGGCGCCTTTTATGGTTTTTTCAGACAGAAGTCTTATTGATATGGCGGCAAAGTATCCACAAACAGAGGCAGATTTTATCATGATCACCGGTGTGGGGGATACAAAATTAGAGCGCTATGGTACCCCGTTTTTAGTGGCTATTCGGCAGTATGTCAAAGAAGAACACATCAATGTGAGTCAAGCACGCAAAAGAAATATTGTACAAGAAGCGACAACCGTTGAAGAAAAAATTGCAACACAGATGGAGACATACCGTCTATTAGAGCAGGGGCTGTCCATTGAGGAAATTGCTGCCAAACGTCAATATTCCGTGCAAACCATTGAAACACACATCGCTAAATTAGTGAGTGAGGGCGTGCCAATATCCATCTTGCGATGGGTAAATGAAGAAGCGGAAAAGTTGATTTTAGAAGCGATTGGGCGTGTAGGGGATAAAAAGTTTAAACCCATTAAAGAAGCACTGCCAGAAGATATTAGTTATTTTCAAATACGCCTTGTATTGGCAAAACGTCAACAAAAAAAGCCGACTGTTTAACAGTCGGCTTTTTTATATAAAGACAAATTGAATAAAAAACATATAGGCAATGGTGCCACCAGCATTGCGAAAATAGCGGGCGGAAGCGCTTGGCCAAGATATTGTATGTAAATAGGCGTGGGTTTTGATTCTGAGAAAATAAAAAATGGTAGAAAGCGTGTCAGCATGGTCACCGTAACAAACTCCAAAGAACCACCATAAATCAATAAGGACATGAAGAAGGGGTATAAGAATGAAAAGCCAGAAAGATGCATATAAATACCGTAAGAAAAACCAATAAACCAAAAGCCTAAAAAGAAAGGAATGGTATAAGGAAAAGCAGTTTTGAATGCCAGATATTTATTGCCGGTTTTATTAGGGCTGGAATCATTGTACATTATCAATCTCCTTGTCAAAATATAGAACATAGCATAGCATTTCTGTAAAGTTTACGTCAATAAAAAAACTTGCCCTTTAGGCAAGTTTTTTATTTCTTCTTTTTGGTATTCCAATGAAAATTCGGAAAGGCTTTTAAAAGACGTTTTTCCGTGCGAGATGGTAAAGCACGTAAATCCTGATACCGTTTTTCCAAGGCTTCTTTACGCTCGTTTAATTCTAGGCGATATTTTTCCACCCGTTGAAAACGTTTTTGTGCTTCATCGGTACGATAATCCTCATAATCCTGTCTTAACTCTTGTGCCAATTCCAACAGATTGTCTTTGCTGCTGTCGAATTCTTCCTTGATGTCATTGAGACGCTGTTCAACAGGCTGTATACGCGCCTGTGCATCTAAGGTGAGCTCTGTGATATTTTGACCAAGACGTTCAGAAACTTCGAAAATTTGTTGCTGCAAATCTCTAAGGGTTTCTTCTCTACGACGTAAATGTAAGATGCCAGCGATAGTCGCAAACATATCAATCAAAATAGCAATTGCTGCCAATATACAGCATACAATAAGAACAATCGAAGGCATCAAAAAGACCAGGTTTTCTATCAAAGGGTGAATGATTTTCATTAGAAAGAGACCACCAATCCCCCAATAAATAGAGAATTTAGGGCAAACCAATCCAGCGATATTGAATTTTTCTTGGCTGTAATCCCACCACTGGGCTTGAAAAATAAATTTTAATCCCATCCCAGCAAGCAGCTCCAATACTGTGCAAAGAAGGGTGATGCCTAGAAATAGGAGTATGATTTGGTCTTTGATTGGCGCTAAGAGTAGCATGATAAAGACCACGCCGAATCCATAAATAGGACAAACAGGGCCTGCAAGCATGCCTCTATTGACAAGGTGTCCAGTGGTTAATGCATGATATGCAATTTCCACGCCCCATCCTAAAAAGGCATAGATGAAAAAGAAGCTGAGCAATTCTAAATGGGTGTACATAAAACACCTCGTTTCTACATTTTTATTGAAACCATTGTAACCTGTGGCATAAAGGAGCACAAGAGAGATTCTCAAAACAAAAAAGACAGCATCACAGGATGCTGTCTTAAAAAACTATTTTCTATCATTGGTAAGATGAAGCTGATCAAGAATGAAGAAGATTAAACCTAATAACATTGCCACGATGGTAGCAAGGGCCATCCCTTTGAGCTGTACACTACCTAGCTGAACAAAAGCGCCAGAAAGACCTGTGACAAATGGGATTGCTGTCAATGCTTGGTTGCGGCTCTTGTTATAATCAACACGAGAGTCAACCAAAAGACGTAAACCACTTACACCAATCATCCCATATAAGAGGAAGCTCACACCACCCATGACTTCTGGGGGAATACTCATAATTAATGCTGCAATTTTACCAACAAAAGCAAGAAGAATGGAAAGAATCGCTGTACCACCAATAACCCAAGTGGAGTACACGCGTGTCATCGCCATAACACCAATATTTTCACCATAAGTGGTGGTTGGTACAGCGCCGGAGAAACCACTCAAAACAGTAGAAATACCATCTGCAAATAAAGTGCGGTGCAAGCCTGGTTTGCGAAGCAAGTTGCGCTTGACAATTTGACCTGTAACGATTTGGTGACCGATATGCTCGCTGATGACCACGAGAGAAGCAGGTAAAACAATGAGCATAGCACTTGCATCAAATTTTGGATGAACAAAATTTGGCAAGGCAAACCAAGATGCTTCCACAACGATTGAATAATCCACTAAGCCAGCGAAGAGCGCTGCAATATAGCCGACGATAATAGCAATAAGGATAGGAATAAGAGAAAGGAAACCTCTAAATACGACAGAACCAATCACCGCTGTGAGTAGAGTAATAAGAAAAATGAGTACACGACGTGGTTCAATAGCAGTGTAAGTATCGGATAAAATTAATCCGCCCATGCTCGCAGCAGTTTGGGAAAGCTCCAAGCCGATTAAGGCAACAACAGCACCCATTGCTGCAGGTGGCAACAATGCGTCAATCCAATCAGTGCCAAAGCGGTAAACAATACCCGCAATGATACAAATGACTGCACCAGATGCCATAAAGCCACCCAATGCGTATTCATAGCCCATATTTGGTGTATTAATCAATAAAAGCGTTGGGGCAATAAAGGCAAAGCTAGAGCCGAGATAGGCAGGGGATGTTCCTTTGGTAAGGGCAATAAAAATCAGTGTCCCAATCCCGTTAAATAATAAAACAATTGCAGGATTGATGCCAAAAATATTCGGTACAAGAATCGAAGCACTAAACATCGCAAACAAGTGTTGTATGCTTAATGGAATGGATTCTCGTAGCGGTGGATGGGCATCGACATCATAAAATTTTTCTTCCATTTTCTTCTTCCTCCTTATATTTGCTCAAACTTCCACAATTTTACACGTAGGATGGATGAATGTCAAGTGCAAAATATCTAAAATAAAAAATCATCAAACACCTTTCATGGGGAAAAACTTTACAAGCGATAGCGCAAATTTTATAATAAAATGGATATGATAAAATATAAGTCTTTAAAAATAAGGAGAAAGACTTTTCAGGAGGATTTTAATGGATTATCAATTACTTGCAGATTGGCTGTTTCCAGACACCCAAGAAACGATTGATGTTTTGGAGGCAAAATTTCCAAAACGTGAAATAGATGATGAGGCCATGATTACACGTTTGGGACCAAGCCCAACAGGTTTTATTCATATTGGCAATTTGTATGGCGCGATGATTGATGAGCGCTTGGCCCATCAATCAGGCGGCCGTTTTCTCTTGCGTATAGAAGACACCGATGACAAAAGAAAGGTCGAAGGGGCTGAAGCCCTTATCATCGAATCCATGAAGTATTTTGGCGTGTATTTCGATGAAGGGGTTACTCTTGATGGCGATAAAGGTGCCTATGCCCCATACCACCAAAGTGAACGTGTGGCGCTATATCATATCGTTGCCAAGGCGTTGGTTCAACAAGGCAAAGCTTATCCTTCCTTTGCAACTGAGGAAGAGTTGGCAAGCATTCGCGCACAACAAGAAGCACAAAAATTGCTCACGGGCTATTACGGGAAATGGGCAACAGATCGCAACTTATCTATGGAAGAAATTCGCACTCGTTTAGATGCTAATATGCCATGGACCTTGCGTTTGAAAAGTGATGGCAATCCAAATGAAAGCCTCTCTATTCCAGATGGTATTCGTGGACATGTCACCATTCACCCAAATAACCAAGATTTTGTGCTATTAAAAACCAATGGCGTGCCAACCTATCATTTTGCCCATGTGGTCGATGATCATTTTATGCGTGTCACCCATGTGGTACGTGGAGAAGAGTGGTTGGCAACTCTGCCTTTCCACATTGAATTGTTCGAAACATTAGGATGGGCACATCCTGTTTACTGTCATACTGCTCACCTCATGAAAATTGATGAAGAAACAGGCCAAAAGCGTAAGCTTTCGAAGCGAAAAGACCCAGAAATGGCCCTTTCTTTTTATGCTGAAAAAGGGTATTTTCCACAAGCTGTTCGTGAATATATCATGATTATGATGAACTCTGACTATGAAGAATGGCGTTTGGCAAATCCAACAGCACCATTGGAAGATTTCCAAGTGCGTTTAGAAAAAATGGCCACCTCTGGTGCGCTCTATGATATGGTGAAACTTGAAGATGTTTCCAAAGAAACCTTGGTTCGTCTTGATGAAACCACGATTGCAGATTTTGTGATTGAATGGGCAAAACAATATCGTACAGAGGCTTATCCAATCCTTTCTGCCCAAAGAGAAGATTTTATTCGCTTGCTCGCAATTGGACGTGATGGCAATAAACCACGTAAGGATTTGGTGTGTGCAGAGCAAATCCTTGCCTTTGTTAAATATTTCTTTGATGAATGGTTTGTTCAAGAAGATGCCCCACTTGAAAATGTAGCAAAAGAAGAAGCGGTTGGGATTTTAGAAGATTATCTTTCAAGCTTTGAGTATGCAGATAATAATGAAGAATGGTTTAATAAAATTAGAACCATCACTGAAAACAGAGGCTTTGCCGTGAAACCAAAAGATTTCAAGAAAAATCCAGAGCAATATAAAGGCCATGTGGGTGATGTAAGCACAGTGATTCGTCTTGCCATTACTGGACGTCGAAATTCTCCCGATGTGTGGAGCATCCAACAAATTTTAGGCGAAGAAAAAACCCGTCAACGTGTACAAGCTTATAAAGCGATATTATCATAAAATATAAATGTCTGGCAGCTTAAGGAGGTCTGTAAAAATGAAAAAAAAGGTTTTTTATTCATTTCAAAATGTAGCCGAGGCAGAAAAGCTAATAAGTGAATTGAAAGATAAGGGTTGTTCTGATAAAGATATGATATTGACAGCAAATAAGCTCGAAAATCACAATATAGGCAGTGTTGCAGTATCCCCTCCTATTAGCATATTCGCTGACATAACAACGGGGATGATTGTGGTAGGTGCTTTAGGTGGTTTGTTTGAGTGGTTTATGGAAACACAAGTTTTTCATGCAATGGAATTTGGACCAGCAACCATTTTTCCTTTGATTGGTATATTAATTGGGATTATAGCAGGTGCTTTCTTAGGTGGTCTTATTGGGGCTTATATTTATTTTGGTCGACCAGAATATGTCTGTAAAAAATTGTTGAAAGCTGATCGATTAGTGCTTACTGTAAAAAATAAGATTCATCGGTAATTGAGAAAAATTGGTCAAGAATTTTATGAGTGTATTTAAAAAAGATATGTAATCTAAAACCTGATTCTATAAAAAGTAGGTTTTGTGATATATGTCACAGAAACGAGGGGGTGAGTTCATTAAAATATAAATGGGATAATTTATCATTTTATAATTAAGAAAGGAAGGTGCAAGATTTTTAATGCATTAGCATGGAGGTGGTATATGTGAGAAAAAAACTGGGTTGGTTCATTGTAGTAGTGGTGCTTGGTTTTGCGATCTTTCTGTCAATTAAAATTCCTGCATTGGGGCTAGATTCAACAGAGTTTTGTGTATCTTGCCACGTGATGCAATCACAATTTGATACGCACGCACATTCGGCACATGGTTCTTTGACCAATTGTGGAGATTGCCATATTCCACATAGTCTTGCATATGGTGCAATTGAAAAAGCTTATGCAGGCGCAAAGGATTTTGTTGGTGTTGTAGTGAATACGGATCCCTATGAAATTCATTCATCTCGACATGGAAAACAGTTAATTCAGGCCAACTGTATTCGTTGCCACAAAGGATTACTAGAGCAAATTGGAAACACACACGATGGTGGGGGAAAATACTGTTTTGACTGTCATAGAAACACACCACATGGTGTACATCCAAATATGCCGAGCAATGAATTTTCTAAATTGTCAGAACTTGGTAAAACAAGTGCAGGGATTGGCGTAGAACCCATTAAAAATGCTGTTTCAGATGTTTTTATGAATAAAACATCAAATTAGCTTGATGAATTAAAACCAAAGGAGGGGAAATTTATGAAAAATAGCAAGAGAATAGGCTTGATAGCGATTAGTGCACTCATTATCGCTGTTGTTGTTGGTTCTGGCGTTGGGATGTTCATCGGACATAATAAACCATTGCAACAAACAACGATTCAACCTATTGATGCTAAAAATTTTGAAAAATCTGCGCTATGGGGAAAGAATTATCCAGCGCAGTATGAATCCTACAAATCCAATGATGAATTAACCGAACAACCTAGTCACTTTGATGATATGCCATATCTAAAAACCATGTATAATGGAATTGGATATGCAGTTGAGTTTAATCACGCACGTGGTCATACTCATATGCTCGAAGATATCCGTAAAGTGAACCCAAAACGTTGGCAGGGACACCAAGCGGCTTGTATGACTTGTAAATCTACCCAAATACCAGGTCTTATTGAAAAATACGGTGATGAGTATTATAAAATGTCTTTTGAAGAAATTAATAAGGAAATCACTGAAAATGTTGGCTGTGCAAATTGCCATGATCCAAAGACAAATGAGCTGGTTATTACCCAACCTCCGCTTATTGAAGCCTTTGCTAGACAGGGCATTGATGTAAATAAAGCATCTCGACAAGAAAAACGGACTTTGGTATGTGCTCAATGTCATGTATCTTATTATTTTCCGCATGATACAAACAAAGTGACATTCCCTTGGGATGAAGGTCTTGATGTCGCATCACAACTTGCTTATTATGATAAAATCAATTACACAGAATGGATGCATGCAGATACTGGCACGCCAATGGTAAAATCTCGTCACGAAGAATATGAATATTTTAAAGGGTCTGTTCATGAATCAGCTGGGGTATCTTGTGCTGATTGTCATATGCCGTATATGAAACAAGGCAATCAAAAGATTTCTTCTCATAAGTGGACCAGTCCATTGGATAATATTGAACAAAGTTGTATGACTTGCCATAGAGAAGGTGAAGATTGGTTGCGTTCTAATGTCGACAAGATTCAATCCTCTACTAAAGCGATGAGCGATCGAGGTGGGGAAGTAGTAACTCAGACAATCGCAACTTTGAAAACAGCCAAAAATACGCCAAATATTGATGAAAATATGCTTAAAGAAGCACAACGTTTACATCGTTATGGACAGTATTATTTAGATACAGTATATGTAACGAATGGTCAAGGTTTTCATAATCCTCAACGTACCCTAAGTGATTTGTCTGCAGGAATTGATTACTGTCAACAAGCAACTAATGTAGCCAATCGTGCTATTTTAAAAGCAAATGGTCAAATACCTTCTTATAACGATAGTTTGATTAAAAAAGTAAACAATGGACCAGATTACTGGTCTAAACTTGAAAAATAGTTTTGATGTTTAGGAGGACGATAATGAACGCTAAAAAAATAATCAATTTATTGACGTCCATGAAAGCATCAATTATTCTATTTATTACCTTGGGAATCATTGCTTCATTTGGAACCTTGATTCCCCAAGGTCTTTCTGATGATGTCATTGTGGAGCAATATGGTTTATATATTGGTCGGCTAATTTTGACATTAGAGTTAGATGACTTATATCACAGTTGGTGGTTTATTGCACTAGGATTGTTTTTGGCATTGCAGCTTATTATATGTACTTTACGACGTTTAAAAACTGTTAAGAGTACTCAACAAGCAGGTTCTATTATTTTGCACTTATCTATGCTTTTAATTATTATTGGTGCTTGTATAAGTGGCATATATGGAAATGAACAACTTATAAAGGCAAGTATTGGTGAAATGATACCTTTACATGAAGAATTCCGCTCTGATAGTTCACTCAAAATAAACAACTTCAAAATTGAATATTATGATAACGGTATACCAAGTCAGTATATTTGCGATTTGATGATAATTAATAAAAATGGAAAAAATGACAACGCTACAATTTCTGTTAATCATCCTTTTAAATCTAAAGGCATAAAAATTTATCAACAGAGTTTTGGTTGGGAATCCTATGGCACATATGAATTAAATGGACAAAAAAAATCTTTCAAGCTAAGGGATGATGAAACAATTTCTTTAGGACAAGGTATATCTTTAAGAGCATTCTTTATTCCTGATTTTGATGAAACGACTGAAAGCCTAGAAAGTAAATCGAATCAGCCTAATAATCCGGTGCTTGCAACCGGAATCATAAAGGATGGTCAGCTAATTGCGATGAATATTTTAAAACCAAAAGAAAGTGCGAAAATTGGTGACTTTAATATTTATTTTGATAAGTATCAGTTGTATACAGGACTAAATGTTAAAAAAGATAGTGGTATTCCTATTATTTTTGCAGGCTTTATTTCATCAATATTGGGATTGTGCCTAAGGTATTATCCTGCTATATGGAAGCGAAAGGAGGAGTAGTGTGGAATCTACAAGCTTATTTATCGGATATATTTTACTTGGTGCATCATTGCTTGTTTCGTTAATAAGTCTTTGGCAAACTAAATATAATGCAGATCGTTTAGCGAAAGTGATGCTATTGCTTGCTGTTATCGCTTTTACAATAGCGCTATTAACAAGAGGTATAGCGAATCATCGCGTGCCGCTTTCAAGTTTGTATGAATTTATTATTTGGTTTGTATGGGGGTTGATTGTTGCATTTTTACTGGTCTCTACCAAGGTAAAAGCCCCCGGATTTACCTTGATGACAGCACTTATTGCATTTTGTGCTATTTCGTATTTAGGGACCCTTTCTCCTGAAGCTATTCCGCTTATGCCTGCCCTAAAAAGTAAATGGCTGGTAGCACATGTGGCAACAGCCATCGTATCTTATGGCTGCTTTGGTGTATCTTGTAGCATGGCTATCCTCTATTTGTTAAAATTAGGCAGCGCTTCTCCTGAGGAAAAGGGGCTTATTCCAAGTTGCACAATTTTAGATTATTTTGTGCATAGTCTCAATGTGCTGGGTTTTGCCTTTCAAACACTTTTGCTTATTACAGGTGCGGTATGGGCAGAAGAAGCTTGGGGCACTTGGTGGAGTTGGGACCCTAAAGAAACATGGGCGCTTATTACATGGTTGGTTTATGCTGCCTATTTACATGGATATAAAAGCTGGAACTGGAAAGGTAAAAAAGGCGCAATAATTACAATTATTGGCTTTGCAGTTGTTTTATTTACATTGGTGGGCGTGACATTCCTGCTAGGTGGTTTGCATAGTTATGGTTGATTGAAAAAGTATTTAGATAAATTTATCTAAATACTTTTTTTTGTAGAAAATTAAAAGAAAAATGATTGACAAACTCAAAGGTTATTTGCTAAAATACACTGGTATGGTTAACACAAGTAACAAGTCCAGAGCCCCGGACTCATTGTGATGCATACAACTATTATAATTATTGTAAATTATTCATAATGTAGATACCGAGTTTAAAGGAGGATGTTACATGCGTAGCACAACTTTCATGGCCAAAGCTGGCGAAGTTGAAAGAAAATGGTATGTTATCGATGCAGCTGGGAAACCACTTGGCCGTGTAGCGACCCAAGCAGCAGCTGTTTTAAGAGGTAAACATAAAACAACTTATACACCAAATGTTGATTGTGGGGATTTCGTTATTGTTATCAATGCGAGTGAAGCAATCTTGACTGGTAAAAAAGATCTTCAAAAGAAATATTATCACCACAGTGGGTATCCAGGTGGTTTAAGAGAACAAACTTATGGCGACTTAATGCAACGCAAGCCTGAATTTGTAATGGAACGTGCTATCAAAGGGATGCTTCCACACAATAGACTTGGTCGTCAAATGTTCCGTAAATTAAAAGTATACGCTGGTGCTGAGCATCCACATACCGCTCAACAACCAGAAAATTACGAAATCTAAGAGGAGGATACTTACTATGGCAGAAATTCAATACTACGGCACTGGTCGTCGTAAATCTTCTGTTGCTCGCGTACGCTTAGTACCAGGTAACGGCAATGTAACCATCAATGGCAAGGACATGAGCGAATATTTCGGTAAGAAAACCCTCGAAATGATCGTTATGCAACCACTTGAATTAACTGAAACTGTTGGACGTTTTGATGTAAAAGTTAATGCAACTGGTGGCGGTGCTTCTGGTCAAGCAGGCGCAATTCGTCACGGTATTTCCCGTGCATTGTTGCAAGCTGATCCTGAATATCGCCCAGCATTGAAAAACGCTGGATTCTTGACCCGTGACCCACGTATGAAAGAACGTAAGAAATACGGTCTTAAAGCAGCACGTCGTGCGCCACAATTCTCAAAACGTTAATCGCGTTTTATATTACGTTATCACATACCCGAAGGAAATTTCCTTCGGGTATTTTTTTGCTTTTTTAACCATAAACCTTCTTTGACGGCAAAATCACCTTGGTGCTATAATGACAACAAAATCTTATAAGCTATAAATTATTGAAAAAAATAATCTCATAAATCAAGAAAAAGAAGAGGTAGGCGAATGCCATGCGAAAAAGAGTTCGTGTGTGAAAAATTTTTTATATGAAGCTTTTAATTGGTAAAGGCATCTTTGCTATAAATAGGGTTCTCTCTTTACAATAGGCGTGATTTATTCTATAATAAATTCGTTAATCTTATAGCATCATATACAAAGAACGGGAACCTGTTTCTTTTTCCTTCCTAGGGAGAGATAGCTAGACTGGAACTATCTTAAGGAAATAAAACGTATGGATTTCGCCCGGGAGTATCTTTCCTTGAATAGCGTAGGGGAAAGCGTAGACAGGCGTTAACGATTTAAGTGATTTACATTTTTTTGTAAATAACGAGGGTGGTACCACGGAGCTTCGTCCCTTGAGGGATGGAGCTCTTTTTGTATATAAAAGGAGGAAAAATATGAAAGATGCACTAATTCAAATCGAAAAAATAGCGCTCGAAGCCATTCATAATAGTGATGATTTGGCGAAAGTCAATGAGTTGCGTATTCAATATCTTGGCAAAAAAGGGGAATTGACTGCCATTCTAAAAGGGATGGGGAAGCTTTCTCCAGAAGAACGTCCAGTGATGGGCGAATTAACCAATAAGGTACGCGATGCCATCAGTGGTGCCTTAGACCAAAAAATAGAAAGCTTGCGTGCTAAAGCCTTAGAAGCGAAGTTGGCAGGAGAAACCATTGATGTCACATTGCCAGGCAAGGCAATGCCACAAGGTCATTTTCATCCCTTGACACAAGTGATTAATGATGCAAAGCGCATCTTTATAGGATTGGGGTTTGAAGTGGCTGAAGGCCCAGAAATTGAAAGCGACTATTATAACTTTGAAGCGTTGAATCTCCCTGCAGACCATCCTGCAAGAGATATGCAAGACACTTTTTACATCAATGAAAAAGTGGTATTGCGTACACAAACCTCTGGGGTACAAGTACACACCATGGAAAAAATGAGTGGGCAAACGCCTGTTAAAGTCATTTGTCCAGGGCGTGTATATCGTAAAGATGATGATGCCACCCATTCTCCAATGTTCCATCAGATTGAAGGCTTAGTGGTGGATGAACATGTGACCATGGCAGACCTGAAAGGTGTCTTGTTGGCATTTGCACGTGAAATGTTTGGTCAAGATGTAAAGATTCGCTTGCGTCCAAGCTATTTCCCGTTCACAGAACCCTCTGCAGAGGTAGATATTAGCTGTGTGGCTTGTGGTGGTGAAGGCTGTCGCGTGTGTTCCCATACTGGTTGGTTAGAGATTCTTGGCGCTGGGATGGTGCATCCAAATGTATTAAGAGCAGGCGGCTACGATCCAGAAAAAGTCACTGGGTTTGCTTTTGGGATGGGCGTTGAACGTATTGCGATGTTGCGTTATGGCATTAATGATTTGCGTCAACTCTTTGCCAATGATGTCCGTTTCTTGGATCAATTTTAGGAGGTTTCCATGCTAGTATCATATAATTGGTTAAAAGAATATGTAGAAATAGAAGAATCTGCACATGAGTTAGCAGAGATTATTACCCGTGCAGGGGTTGAAATTGGTGGCGTTGAGGCGACCAATAAAGGCGTTGAAGGCGTTGTGGTGGCCTATGTCAAACGCTGTGAAGACCATCCAAATTCTGACCATTTGCATGTCTGTGAAGTCACCACAGATGGTGAAAATACCATTCCTGTTGTTTGTGGCGCACCAAATATTGCTGTTGGGCAAAAAGTAATGTTCGCACAAGTGGGTGCCACCTTACCGGGCGGTATTAAGATTAAGGATGCCAAGTTGCGTGGCGAAGTGTCTCAAGGGATGATTTGTTCTATGCAAGAACTTGGCGTGGATGAGGAACTTGTTGCACCTGCGGACAAGGAAGGTATTCGTGTATTGCCTGAAGATGCCCCTCTTGGTGTAGAGGTAATGGAATATTTAGGAATGAACGATTATGTGTTGGATATCGATTTGACACCGAACCGTTCTGATTGTTTAAGTGTTTATAATATTGCTAAGGAAGTTGGCGCCCTTTTAGAAAAACCAGTCAAAGCGATTGAAGCACCTGTGCTGGAAGGAGATCACATTCATTCTAAGATGAAGGTGCGCATTGCCGATACAGACCTATGCCATCGCTTTACAGGCACCATGGTAGAAGGTGCCACTATTGGACGTTCTCCGCTCTGGATGGAACATCGCTTGCAATGTGCAGGAATGCGTCCTATTTCCAATTTAGTGGATATTTCAAACTATGTGATGTTAGAACTTGGCCAACCGCTTCATACCTATGATTACAATACTTTAGAAGATCATGAAATTGTTGTGCGTCGTGCTGAAAATGAAGAAAAACTTGTGACACTTGACGGACAAGAACGTATCCTCAACGAGGATATGCTTTTGATCTGCGATGGCAAGCGCGCCATTGGCTTGGCGGGTGTAATGGGCGGCGAAAATACTGAAATCACAGATGCCACTCAAGATGTTTTTATTGAAGCGGCTTATTTCCAAGCAACCAACATTCGCCGTACTGCTGTTGGAATGGGGCTTAGAAGTGAAGCATCACTACGCTTTGAAAAGGGCGTTAACATGGAAAATGTGCCGCTTGCTGGTTGGAGAGCAGCGGATCTGATGGTTCAATTTGCTGGCGCTACCTTGGTTGCTGGACAAATTGACGAATATCCAACCATTCATGAGCCTATTCTTGTGGCATTACAGTATCAAAAGGCGAATGATTTGTTGGGGACAGATATTCCATTTTCAGAAATGAGACAAATTCTTATTCGTCTTGGGTTTAATGTGCTCGAAGAAGATGAAAGTGGTCTAACAGTGCGTGTTCCATCTCATCGTCCAGATATTTCAATCACGGAAGATTTGATTGAAGAAATTGCACGTCTCTATGGCTATGACAATATTCCTGAAACATTGCCTTATGGTGCAACCAACCCAGGGGTGTTAACCCCTGCTCAACGTATGCAGGATCATGTCAAAACCAAGTTGGTAGGACTTGGCTTAAACGAAATTGTGACCTATAGCTTCATCAACAAACGTCATGATGATTTGTTACAATTAAAAGAGGATGATTCTCGTCGTCAACACATTGTGCTCAGCAATCCCTTAAGTGAAGACATGAGTGTCATGCGTACCATGCTTTTGCCATGTATGTTAGAAACCATCAGTGGTAATGTGAGCCGTCAAATGCGTCATTTGGCTTTCTTTGAATGTAGTTCTGTCTTTTCTAGCGATCATCCGTTAACCATGGATCAACTTGCTGATGAAGAAGAACACCTCATTATTGGTTTAACAGGTGCCACACCAAAAGATTGGCTGGGCAGTCAAAAGGAATATGATTTCTTTTACTTAAAAGGGATTATTGAAAGCTTGCTTGAAAGTCTTCATATTGAAAATTGGCGTGTTGAAGCTGTCAAAGAGGATCCAAGCTGGCACCCTGGACGTACTGCTGCATTATATATTGATGACGTATATGTAGGGATTTTTGGGGAAGTGCATCCAACTGTTTTAGCAAATTATGGTCTCAAAGCAGCGGTATATGCAGCAGAACTTTCAATGAAAGTATTGTATAATATTGGGGAAACGGTCCCATTCTTAAAAGAACTGCCTAAATATCCAGCGATGCCACGAGATTTGGCAGTAGTGGTAAATCAATCTATTCCAGTAGATGTCATCAAAGAAGCTATTCTATCCTGCGCACCAGCATATCTCATTGATATCGATGTGTTTGATGTATATGAAAGTGAACAATTAGGCTTGAATAAGAAATCTATTGCGTTTTCTTTGGTGTTCCAAAGTGATGAACAAACCTTAACAGATGACCTTGTACAAGTAGAAATGGATAAAATCATTGCAGCCATTGAAGCGCAATGTGGTGGTCAGTTACGTGGTTAATGTTTATTCTTTTGTGAAAAAGGGTATAATAAGCGATAAGATTATGTTGGTAATAAGGAAGATGAAATGAATCCAATTGCATTTGAAATTGGGCCTTTTGCTGTACGATGGTATGGTGTTCTCATTGCCTCTGCATTTATGATTGGTATTTTGGGCACTAGCCGTGTGGCAAAACAACAAGGCATCAATGAAGATTATTATCTGAATACGGTGTTGGCATGCATTGTGAGTGCCATTGTAGGTGCACGCTTGTACTATGTGCTGTTTCAATGGGCATATTATCGGACCCACCCAGAGGAAATCATTGCTATTTGGCATGGTGGCTTGGCGGTGCATGGCGGAATTCTTGCCGGTTTATTGGCTTTGTATCTTGGAGGAAGATACTATCGCTTGCGTTTTTGGCAAATGGCAGACATCATTGCACCGTTTCTGATCCTAGGACAGGCAATTGGACGTTGGGGCAACTTTTTTAATCAAGAAGCATACGGCTTTGAAGTCAGTAAGGCACAAATACCATGGGCCATGTATATTGATGGTGCTTATCGGCATCCAACTTTCTTGTATGAAAGTGTGTGGAACTTTTGTGGCTTTCTTATTTTGTGGGGTGCTTCTAAAAATAGAAAACTGCGTGAAGGCGATATTGCCTTGCTGTATTTCGTTTATTATTCTGTGGGTAGATTTATTGTTGAAAGTTTCCGTACAGATAGCTTAATGATTGGGCCATTGCGTATTGCACAAGTGGTCAGTATTGGATTAATTGCCTTGGCAATTGTGCTATACATCGTGCGTCGTCCTAAGGCGCCAAGTCGAACCACTTTTTTCAAAGAAGAGTAAGTTTTTAGAGAGGGTGTCTTTATGAACAATGAGATTTATGAATCAGGTGAAGATTATTTAGAGACGATACTGCGTCTGACAAAACGTTTAGGCCAAGTAAAAAGCATTGACGTGGCGAATGAAATGTTTTATTCAAAACCGAGCATTAGTCGTGCGATGAAAATTCTTCAAGAAAAAGGCCTAATCTACATGGATGATAAAAAATATATCCATCTAACCGAAAATGGTCAGCAGAAGGCTGAACAAGTCTACAAGAGACATCTGTTGATTAAAGAAGCACTGATTAAGTTGTTGCATGTTTCTGAAGAAGTGGCAGAATCAGATGCTTGCCGCGTAGAACATATCATTAGCGAAGAAACTTTGGAGCGCTTAAAAGAAAAACTTCAAGCATATAATGAACAACAATAAAAGAAAGGGCATATCTGAAAAGATATGCCCTTTCTTTGTATAGAAAAAACAAAGTTGCTGTACAACATTGACGAGCGTTGGGATTGTTAATATAATGAAGAGAATAATGTAATCTGCCAATTTTAGCTTTATATTGGGGAAAGAGGTTCTTAAAGATATGAAAGAAGAATACAGCTTCAAAGAAATAGAATCAAAGTGGCAAGAAAACTGGGACAAACAAGACCTTTATCATGTAACTGATGATAAAAAACCTAATTATTATTGCCTAGAAATGTTTCCTTATCCATCAGGAAACTTACATATGGGTCACGTTCGTAACTATTCTATTGGGGATGTGGTAGCACGTTTCAAAACAATGCATGGTTATAATGTGTTGCATCCAATGGGATGGGATTCTTTTGGTTTGCCAGCTGAAAATGCAGCCATTAAACATGGTGTGCCACCAGCAAAGTGGACAAAAGAAAATATTGCAAATATGAAACGTCAATTTAAGGCGTTGGGCTTAAGCTTTGATTGGGATCGTGAGGTCACCACCTGCATGCCAGATTACTATCGCTGGACCCAATGGATTTTCTTACAACTTTATAAAGAAAATCTCGCTTATAAGAAAAATGCACGTGTGAATTGGTGCCCAAGCTGTGCAACAGTTCTTGCAAACGAACAGGTTGTAGATGGCGAATGTGAACGTTGTGGAACCATTGTAGAAAAGAAATCTTTGGACCAATGGTTCTTTAAGATTACTGATTATGCCCAACGTTTATTGGATGATATCGATCAATTAGAGGGTTGGCCAAATAAAGTAAAAGTCATGCAAGAAAACTGGATTGGCCGCTCCGAAGGGGCGATGGTGACCTTCACTGCTGAAACTGGAGATGCAATAGAAGTCTTTACCACACGTCCAGACACTCTTTTTGGTGTTTCTTATATGGTGTTGGCACCAGAGCATCCAGTGGTGGAAAAACTGATTGAAGGTAAAAAAGAAGCAGATGAAGTTCGTGCTTTCTCTGCACGTATTGCTACCTTAAGTGACATTGAACGCACTTCTTCTACCATGGAAAAAGAAGGGGTATTTACTGGTGCTTACGCAAAGAACCCTATTAATGGTGAAAATGTACCAATTTATATCGGGAATTATGTTATTTTTGAATATGGTACAGGGGCAGTCATGGCGGTACCATCTGGTGATGAGCGTGACTTCCAATTTGCTAAAAAATACAATTTGCCAATACGTGTAGTTGTGACACCAAAGGATAAAGTGCTCCGTGCAGAAGAAATGGAAGAGGCCTATACAGAAGCAGGCGTCTTGGTAAACTCAGGTGATTTTGATGGCATGGACAATGTTGAAGGTGGACGTGCCATTGTAAAATGGTTGGAAGAAAACGGCAAAGGCAAGCAAACCATTAATTTCCGTCTTAGAGACTGGCTCATTTCTCGTCAGCGTTTCTGGGGTGCGCCAATTCCAATTATTTATTGTGATGATTGCGGCGTTGTACCTGTGCCAGAAGATCAATTGCCAGTTATGCTGCCAGAAGATGTGGAGTTCAAACCAACTGGCGAATCTCCATTAAATTACGTGAAAGACTTTGTTGAAACCACTTGTCCTATTTGTGGCAAACCAGCAAGACGTGAAACCGACACCATGGATACCTTTGTATGCTCTAGTTGGTATTTCTTGCGCTATGCAGATCCACATAATACTGAGTTACCATTTACCCGTGACAAAGTGGATCATTGGATGTCAGAAGGGGTCGATCAATATATTGGTGGGGTAGAGCATGCAATCTTGCATTTGCTTTATGCACGTTTCCTTACAAAAGTATTCCATGACATGGAGATGTGCCAAACAAGTGAACCATTTAAAAACTTGTTGACCCAAGGGATGGTGCTTAAAGATGGCACTAAAATGAGTAAATCAAAGGGCAATATTGTTTCACCAGAAGATATTGTTGGAAAATATGGTGCAGACACGGCAAGACTTTTTATTCTCTTTGCCGCACCACCAGATAGAGATTTGGAATGGAATGACCGTGCGGTAGAAGGCTGTTATCGATTCTTAAGCCGCGTATGGCGTCTGGTTGGATATTACTTGAATGATGAAGAGGGCGTTGTTAGTCCAGCAGAGGATAAAGAACTGCGTCGCTTAACACACACTACCATCAAACGTGTGACAGAAGACCTTTCTCAACGCTTTAATTTTAATACTGCTATTTCTGCTATTATGGAAATGGTGAATGGTCTATATCATTTCCGTGAAATGAGCGGACAAAAAGTCACCCCAGCAGTACGTGAAGCCATTGAAATGCTAATGCTTTTATTGGCACCAATTACACCACATATAGCAGAAGAATTGTGGGCGAATACTGGTCATACTGGTAGTATTCATGAAGCCAAATGGCCTGCTGTTGACGAAAGTGCATTGGTTGTTGACGAAGTGGAAATGGTTGTTCAAGTCAATGGTAAACTTAAAGCACGTATTGTTGTTGCAACTGATTTAGATAAAGATGCGATTGTAGAACAAGCGATGGCGGACCAAAAAATTGTTGATGCTGTAGCAGACAAAACCGTGAGAAAAACAATTGTTGTTCCAGGCAAACTTGTAAACATAGTGGTAGGTTAAATATGAATATAGAAGCGCAAACAAATGTATATCAGGTTCCTCGACTGGTTGTTGGGGCAATACAAGGGCGCTCTGGAAAGACCACGTTCACGATAGGGCTCTTAAGAGCCCTACGTGAACGTGGCTTTTTGACGCAGAGCTTTAAAAAAGGCCCTGATTACATAGATCCAAGCTGGTCGACCTTTGCCAGTGGGGTGCCTTGTAGAAATCTTGATGCAGTGATGATGAGTAAAGAACAAATTGTTCATTCTATGTGTGTTCATACAAAACAATCCGATATTGCCATTGTGGAAGGTGCAATGGGCATCTT
Organism: uncultured Peptococcaceae bacterium; assembly: GCA_947254645.1. GTDB lineage: Bacteria > Bacillota > Peptococcia > Peptococcales > Peptococcaceae > UMGS1590. Next base: position 141,204 of record CAMYDW010000003.1, read on the forward strand.
TGACGGTCTAGATGTGCAAGGGAGTAATAGCACTGCTGAGTTGGCCTATCTGTTGCAGGCCCCTGTTATTTTGGTGGTAAGTGGTCAACGCATTACACGCAGTGTCGCTGCTCTTGTAAATGGTGTTGTACATTTTGACCCACGTATTCGAGTGGCTGGTGTGGTGTTGAATCAAGTGGCTCGTCCTCGTCATCTCAATATCATGACAAAATCCATTGAAACCTATTGTGATGTGCCAGTGCTTGGTGCATTGCCTAAAGCCAAAGATATTGAAATACCAGATCGGCATCTTGGACTTATTCCGGCAACAGAACAAGAGGCTTTGCAAACACGTGTGGATCGTTTGGGTGCATTGATTAGTGAAAATGTTGATATCGACAAGCTGATTGGCATTGCAAAGACGGCCCCAGCATTAGAAGATAAAGTAACACCGATTGAAATCAAAAATACAGATGAAACCATTCAAATAGGCGTTTTTAAAGACAGTGCTTTTAGCTTCTATTATCCTGAAAATATTGAAGCCTTGAAGGACAATGGCGCGACAATAGTGGAAATTAATGCAATACAAGATGTGATGCCAGAAGGTCTAAGTGGTCTGTATATTGGCGGAGGATTCCCTGAAGTCTTAGCAGAAGAGTTGGAGGCCAATGTACAACTGAGAGAGGCTGTTAAAAAATCTGCTGAGGCAGGCATGCCTATTTATGCAGAATGTGGTGGACTTATGTATCTCGCTGAGGAAATAGTTAGTGAAAATAATCACTATAAAATGGCGGGGGTTTTTCCTTGTCATATAGAAATGGAAAAGAAACCTGTCGGACATGGTTATTCTGTACAAACAGCAACAGAGAATAATCCATATTTTCCAGTAGGAATGCGGGTTTTAGGCCATGAGTTTCATCATTCAAAAGCACATTTTCATCAAGAAATATCCTCTTCTTTGCTAGGTTTTAAAACAGAACGAGGAAAAGGTTTGTTGGAAGTAGAGACGCAACGTTATGATGGGCTACTATATAAAAATACAATGGCCTCATATCATCATTTTCATGCGCTATCATCGCCTTTATGGAGTGAAAAGTTTGTGGATTTAGCAAAGCAATTTAAACAAGATAAGAAAAATTTATTGAATAAATAAGATAATAGGCGGACCCCTATAATTCTATATTGTTGCAAATTTTCACAAAGTATGAGAAACTATACCTAGTAGATGAGTAAACTGTCAGGTGATGACATTGAAGATTGTTTAGGATGAAAGGAGAGGTAGGCGTGTATTTAGTAGAAGTTGATGAATCAAAATGCATAGGCTGCGGTGCTTGTGCGTCTGATTGCCCTCAAAATGTCTATGACTTAGTAGATGGCGTATCAGTTGTCAATGAAAATGAATGCGTTGGATGCCAAACGTGCGTTGCTGTTTGTCCTAACGATGCTATTACGTTGAACGAATATTGATTGTCTAAGCAGATGACTTAGACCCATAACATGGAGGTGTATGGATTTTGTCAACCAAAAACAGACCTATGATGGAGGAGATGAAGCAAGGCAAATGGCCTTCCTTCGTAAAAGAAATTGAAAAAAGTTGCTCCATCAACGAAGATGTAAGCAGTACTTTATTAGACTTGCTCGAAGAATCCTATGAAATTAGAATGCCATTATGGAAACACGGTGGTATCGTTGGGGTTCGCGGTTACGGCGGCGGGGTTGTAGGTCGTTATACCTTAAAACCTGAAACTTATCCAGCTGTTACCGAATTCCATACTGTACGTGTAAACCAACCATCTGGTTTCTTCTACAAATCTGATGATATGCGTACCTTGTCTGATATCTGGGAAAAACACGGTTCTGGTATTACCAACATGCACGGTACTACTGGTGACATCGTATTCTTAGGTACCACAACTGAACATTTACAACCATGCTTCAACGACTTATCTAATGCTGGATGGGACCTTGGTGGTTCCGGTTCTAACTTGAGAACCCCTAGCTGCTGTGTTGGTCCTGGCCGTTGCGAATTTTCTTGCATCGACACCTTGGACTTCACTTACAATGTAACACAAACTTACCAAATGGAATTGCACCGCCCAATGTGGCCTTACAAATCCAAAATCAAAGTATCTGGTTGTCCTAACGACTGCGTATCTTCTACCGCTCGTTCCGACATTGCAGTTATTGGTACTTGGAGAGATGCTATTCAAGTTGACCAAGCAGAAGTTGCTGCTTATGCAGATGCTGGTCTTCCTATTAAAGCAATCATTTCAAGATGTCCTACCAACTGCATGAAGTATGATGCTGATAAGAAAGAACTTACTATTGATAATGAAAACTGCACACGTTGCATGCACTGCATCAATATTATGCCTAAAGCTTTACATGTAGGTAAAGACAAAGGCTGCAGCATCCTCCTCGGTGGTAAGGCAACAATCGTTCAATCTGCATTCTTAGGTTGGGTAGTTGTTCCTTTCATGAAACTTGACAAAGAAAACGATTATGAAAACTTCAAAGAATTCATCGAAAAAGTTTGGGATTGGTGGGATGAACACGCTAAGACCCGTGAACGTCTCGGTGAATTGATTTACAGAATCGGTATGAATTCTATGCTCAAGGCTATTGATCTCGAACCAATGCCACAAATGGTTACTAACCCACGTGAAAACCCTTATATTTACTGGTATGGTGAAGATCTTAACAAAACGGAGGTGGCTGAATAATGATGTCTCAATACGCTGCAACTGATATTGGACCACCGCATTACTGGGATAAAATGCCTAAAGTATGCCAAGATAACTACGGTGTATGGCAATATCATGAAAAAGTAAAACCAGGTGTTTTAAAACACGTAGGACCTAATGGTACTCTTTATTCTGTACGTGTAGGTTCCCCACGTCTTCTCTCTATCGTTTCTCTTCGTTGGTTCGCTGACTTAGCAGATAAATATTGTGATGGACATCTTCGTTTCACCACTCGTGCATCTGTTGAATTCATGACCACCCAAGAAGAAAACGTGGATAAAATTATCGAAGAAGTAGAAGCTTATGGGTTCCCTGTAGGTGGTACTGGTAATTCTTTACGTAACTTACTTCATACTCAAGGTTGGGTTCACTGCCACAGTGCTGCTACCGATGCTTCTGGTACCGTTAAAGTTGTTATGGATGAACTCTATGACTACTTCAAACGTGACGACCTACCAGCTCAATTGAAAATTTCAATGGCTTGCTGCTTGAACATGTGCGGTGCAGTTCACTGCTCTGACATTTCTTTCGTAGGTATTCACAGAACTGTTCCACGTGTAATCGACGAAGAAGTTGCTAACTCTTGCGAAATTCCTAACTTGGTTGCTTCTTGCCCAGTTGGTGCTATTCGTCCAAACCCTAAAAAGAAATCTGTAACTATTAACGAAGAAAAATGCATGTACTGCGGTAACTGCTTCTCAGTTTGCCCAGCATTGCCTATTGCAAACCCTGAAGATGATGGTATTGCTATCTTTGTTGGTGGTAAAGTTTCTAACACCCGTAAAGGTCCTACCTTCTCTAAATTGGTAGTTCCTTACATCCCTAACGAACCACCAAGATGGCCAACCCTCGTTAATACCATTAAACATTTGGTTGAAATCTGGGTTGAAAACGCTAAGCCAGGCGAACGTTATGGTGAATGGGTTGAACGTATTGGTTGGGAAAAATTCTTTGAAATCTCCGGCCTCGAATTCACCGATAAACACATCGATGACTTTACGTTCTCCGTTAAGAGCTTCCGCTCTACTTCAAACTTCAAATATACTAACGCTGTTAAAACCATGTGATTTAGCAGCTTAGCTATGTAACATCTATCGAAAGGAGATGTCAATATGGCTGATTTCACAAAAGAAGAACTCGAAGCAAAAATTATCGAATTCTTAGGCACTAAAGACAAAGCTAAAAACCGCGAAATCGCTGATGCAATTGGTGTTAAAAAACGCGAGATTGACGCTGCAGTAGCAGATTTAGCCCAAGATGGCAAGATTGAATATTTATATCTTGGCACTTCTTATGTTACTTTGCCGAAAGGAAAGTAATTTACTGATACATAAGTAAATTTTTTGAAATTTTCGATAAACGGCTTTGTATTCTGTGAATACAAATGCTATAATGTTATAAGGAGCTGCAAATGGCATTAATGGATGATTGCATGGAATGGCTAGATTTTTGCGATGATTTGATTCGCGAAATCACTGACTCAAAGTCAAGTGATTTTAAGCGTGGTCAAGTGGATGGCATTAAAATGGCTACAGACATGCTAAAGGATTACTTAATGGATTATCCTGGCTATGTAGATCCGAAACACAAGTTTGACAAATTTAAAATGTGAGGTGCTTATTCATGCCAGAAATCAATGTAAATGGTAAAGCAGTTGAAGTTGACGAAGATGGATTCTTAGTTAACTTGGAACAATGGGACGAAGAAGTTGCTAAATTCTTAGCAGACAGCGAAGGCATCAATGATTTAACTGAAGAACATTGGCAACTTATCAACTATTTGAAGGATTACTTCAAAGAATATGGTATTGCTCCAATGGTTCGTAAGATGACCAAAGAATCTGGATTTTCTTTGAAAGAAATCTATGATCTTTTCCCATCTGGCCCAGCTAAAGGTGCTTGCAAAATTGCAGGTCTTCCAAAGCCAACTGGTTGCGTATAATTTTTATACAAAACTTGATATTAAAAGACACGTCTTTAAGACGTGTCTTTTTTTGTATGTGTAAAAGAGAAAATGAAAGAAAATTGATTTTATATACATAATTTGGTATAGTGAATCTACTGGATAAAGGAGGGCTATTGATGTTAAAATTCCATGAGGTTGAAATTGCAGGGTTGAAGCGACAGCTGCCTTTGTATCAAATTGAGGAAGATGTATTTATTCCACTCTTTATTGCACATAATGATATTGCACTTATTCAATCAGCGGCAAAGGCATTATTGGATCGCGTTGTTGATTTTGATGTAATAGTGACTGAGGAAATTCAAGGAATAAGTCTTGCTTATGCGATGTCATTGTTGGCAGGCAAAGAACGCTTTATCGTGGCACGAAAAAATGCCAAAGCATATATGGATGACGTGGTAGCCATTCAAATTCTTCAAAAAGATGATGAGGAATATAAGCGATTATATGTCTCAAAGGAAGAAGCAGATTATATTTCAAATAAGCGTGTGCTTTTAGTAGATGATGTCATTTTATATGGACAAACAATGGACTCTTTATTTGAACTAACCAATGCCTTGGGCGGCTATGTGGTTGGAGAAGCGAGCATTATCCATCATGGTTTTGAGTATCACTCCTCAGATATTCCAATTAATTCATTGGTCACCTTACCGCTTTTTAATGCGGATGGCTCAGTTTACCAAAAAGAAGAAAACAAATAATAGTAGATATAGAGACAGATACCATTATGGTATCTGTTTTTTTCTGTAAAGATTCTGTATCAAAATATAGTGAAAAAAAACAAAATATCAAGAATTGAAAATATCACAAAAAGGTTTATAGTATGCATTGTTAGAATGTGTTAGGATATAGAAGTAAGATTATTACAGGAGGGGTATTATGCGAATACTCATTGTCACTGAAGTGTTTGTACCGATATCAGATGGTCTCGTGACGCGTCTGATTGAAGGTATACGATATTTTAAAAAAGAAGGCCATGAAGTGGCGATCATTACACCTAATCGAGGGGTAAATGAATTTGAAGATATCAAGGTTTATGGTGTTCGATATAATCGTCTTCCTTTTATAAAAAAACAATGCTGGTTTTTTTCATCAAGTGACATTTTCGATATTATGCAGGATTTTGCGCCAGATGTGGTACATGTTGCCAACCCAGTTATATTTGGTGCATTGGCCATTAAATATGCCAATGAGCTGCGCTTGCCCTTGGTTGTGAGCTACCATACAAACTATAGAAAATATATTAAGCGTTATCATTTGGATAAAAAGGTCTTTCAGAAGGTGGCTCAAAGTGCAGAACATTTTCTATACAAGAACGCGACAGTGAATATATGCACATCACGTGCATTAAGAAAGAGACTCTTGGACCGTGGTGTTGAACAGGTGCATGTATTAAAACGTGGTGTTGATGTAGAAGCCTTCAGTAGTCAGTTTTTTTCTGAGGATATGAGGGCTATTCTGAGCAATGGTCAAGGAGAAAAGAAATTATTGGTGTATGTGGGCCACTTAAGTAAGGATAAACGCATAGAAAGCCTTCTCCCCCTTATGAAAAGACGTAAGGATATATCATTGGCTATTGTAGGAGATGGCCCAGAAAAAGCTGCTTTGGAGCGCTTATTTATGGGAACCTCAACGGTATTTACAGGCTACTTAAAAGGTCGAACGCTGGCGGAGGCATATGCTTCCGCGGATGCTTTAATTTTCCCTGTTATGGAGGATACGGTGGGCTTGGCTATTTTAGAAGCCATGGCCTCAAAAACCCCAGTGATAGCGGCGGAGAGCACCTTAACCAATGAACAGTTTCTAAATGGAAGAGACATCCTTTTGTATGATAGCAAAAATGAAAGTTCATTGGACTATGCCATCAACTGTTTAGAGGATGAGGTGTTAGTGGAACGTATTTGTCATATCGCCAGATGCGAAATGGAAAATAGCACTTGGGAAGATGCTAGCCAACAATTATTAGATTATTATCATATTGCACATGCACGTGCAACGAGGTTTAACTAATAGCAAGGAGTGAGGACAATGAATGAAAAAATATTAATTGTTGAAGATGAAGATGGCATTCGTGAAAATATAAAAGAATATTTGGAAGCGCAGCAATATGATATTTATGAAGCTGCAGATGGTGAAATGGCATTAGAAAAAATGAATACGATTCATCCTGATTTGGTTATTCTTGATTTAATGCTTCCTAAAATTGATGGGATGGAAGTGTGTAATAGAATCCGCCGAGACTCAACCACGCCTATTATCATGGTGACTGCTCGAAATGAGGAAATTGACAAGCTATTAGGCCTAGAAATTGGTGCAGATGATTATATTACCAAACCTTTTAGCTTAAGAGAGCTAAGTGCTCGAATAAAAGCTGTTTTTAGACGTAGTAAACATTATGTGGAAACTGTTGAAGAAGTACGTCATTTTGGCAAACTAGAGATTAATGTGGATCGTCGTGAGGTTTTTTATGATGGTAAACCAGTCGAATTGACCCCATCTGAATATGCTATTTTGGTGACTTTGAGCATGAATGTAGGACGTCCGTATAGTCGCCTGCAATTGCTAACCGCAACCCTTGGGGAAAGCTATGCAGGATATGAGCGTGCAATAGACACACATGTAAGTAATTTGCGGAAAAAAATTGAACCAAATCCACAAAAACCTATTTTTATTCAAACTGTTTACGGTCTAGGCTATAAGTTTGGAGATAAGTATGAAACTGTCGAGTAAAATCATTTTGCTAATGACAATGATTTCTGTATTGACAGGAATCTTTATTGGTGGCGTGACGATTCGCTCCTCAAGTATGATTTTTGAAAAATATCTTCAAGAAACCCATCAACTGGAAATCAGTGAATGGGAAGACTTATATACCAGCTATTATGAAAATAATGGTGGTTCATGGGAAAATGTAGAAACTTTGTTTTTAAATCTACGTCAAATGCCACCGTATTATATACGCCCTGCCGATGATTTGCCTTACTATAAAAGAGAAACCGTATTAATTGATACCAACAGCCGTATCCTGACCCATCCACAAGTTGAATTAGTTGGTCAGCATGTCAATAAAAAACTTGTACAACATGGTTTTCCTCTTTATGACAGTAGGGAAAAGCTGATTGGTTACTTATTGCCGTTGGATTATTTTGACCATCAGTTTTGGCTTTTAGAAGAGAGCTTTAATGACAGTATGAAAGCCTCTATTATTAAAGGGGTCTCTTTTTCAGTACTCATCGCGGCCTTGATTGGCTTTATATTTGCCCGTAATATTATCAAACCTTTACAGCGTGTGATTGAGTTGGTGCGCCGCACCGGTCATACCACAACAAATGAGCGTGTGGCGGTTGTCAATGATGATGAGATAGGGGAACTTGCTATTGCTTTCAATCAAATGACCGATGAACTGGCAAAAAATAATGAAATGAGGGTGCAGCTCTTCGCAGACATTAGTCATGAATTGCGAACGCCTTTGACAGTCATTGCAGGCAAGTTAGAAAATAAGCTGATGCGAAATGAAGCTTGTCCATTAGAAGAAATATCTTCTTTGTATGATGAGGTATTACGTTTAAATGGACTCGTCAGTGAATTACAAAACATCTCGCGTCTTGATGCTGGACACATGATGATTAGCAAAACACTCATTGATTTTAAGACTTTTTTTGCGGATTTCTTTTTGCTGGTCAATGCAGATGCCGAAGCAAGAGATATTACATTGACTGTTGAAATGGAGGAATCATTGCCCTATTGCTACGCAGATCCAGAACGCTTAAAGCAAATCGTTTTAAATCTTTTTAGCAATGCATTGAGATACACCAGTAATGGGGGTGCTGTTTTATTTAAGGCCTGGTCTGAAAATGAATGCTTTGTTTTTTCTATTACAGATACTGGTATTGGCATGAGTGAAGAAGAATGTGCCCGTGTTTTTGAACGTTTTTATCGAACGGATCAATCGAGAGCCCGAGAGACTGGTGGGACAGGATTGGGAATGGCGATTACCCAAGGTCTTGTATTGGCACATGGTGGTGCCATTGATGTCAAGAGTAAAAAAAATGTTGGAACCACTTTTACGGTATCGCTACCACTTTATAAAGAAGAATAAATTTGTGCTATAAATGTATAGCCTGCGTACTATAAGATATTATTTCTTGCAAGAAATTGTTGTAATGATGTAAAATAAGAACGAGAAAAGACGCAGGGGGGCGGAGTATGATGGCAGGACGGTTGCAAATTTTTTTGAAGAAGACACGTCGTTGCCAAATGGGATTTTTGGTTGCAGCGATACTCTGTCTCCTTGTTTTTTTATTGCTTTTATTTTCTTTAAATGACAAAGAAGGGGCATTTGAAGCGATTTATCATGCGCCTTACCAATTAGAGGTGCCTATTTCTAGACAGGGCTTAACACACTTAGATATTGAAAGTAGCAATGTCACCTTGGAGTTGGGGATGGCGGATGATATTCACAAGCCTGTGGTGCAGCTTTTTGGTAAAGGTTATAAAGAGCAATCAGTAAAGATAGATTTGAAAGATACAAAGTGCCATATTGCTTTAAAGGATGTTGGAAAATCAACCCCACAAGCCTTGACGATGAGAGTGTTACTTCCTCAAAGTAATCTGCATGAGGTAAAAATTAATGGACAGTTACTGAATCTTCATGTAGAACATCTGCGGGCGAGCAAGCTTGTAGCAAATGTTGATAAAGGCTATGTGGCAATTATTGATACAAAAGGGAATCACTTAAAAGTAAAAACCGTCTCTGCACCAGTTCGTTTATCTCATAATCGAATGACATTTGTTGAAACAGATACAGAAAAAGGGTCATCAACCTTTATTGAAAATCATATGAATTATCTTGAAGCACATAGTGAACAAGGAAGTCAATTCTTGTATCAACGATGGCTGAATAAACATTATGAGCTCAATTCCCAAAAAGGTGATGTGACAGTATTGAGTCAATACTTACCTTATAATATCTTTATCGATGCTCAAACAACAAGAAAAGGCAGTGTATCAATGCGCTATCAGACACGTTTTTGGAAAGAAGCATTAGAGACGGAAAACAATAAACACACTTACATAGGGTCTGTTGGTGGGGATACCAAACACCTACTGATATGTAAAAGTGAGTCTGGTCATATTGATATTGGACCTCGTGAGCGCTATAGTCCATTGGATCCATTTGCTAAAGATTATCCGTTTGCTGCTGAAAATCCATATCGTCAAGAACGTGCAACATATACCAAGTAGCTAGTAGCGCCCAGATGGGCGCTTCTTCTTTATCAAGGAGGAAGCATCAATGCAAAATGTTGTTTATTTTTTTGTGGTTTTCTTTGCTTGTACATTTGGTTCAGTGAGTGGCATTGGTGGGGGTATTATCATCAAGCCCATCATGGATGCAATGGGAGGTGTGCCTGTTGGCACAATCAATGCGCTATCCAGTATCACCGTCTTAACAATGACGACGGTCAGTATCATTAAAAGTCGCAAAAATGCCAGAGGGATAGAATGGCGCATTGTGGCATTTTTTGCTATCGGGAGTGTATTGGGTGGTATTTTTGGTAATAAGATGTTAGCAGCTTTTTTAGCGGGTGCTACCAAGGGTGCAACAGTGACAATTGTACAAAGCATTCTACAGATTATTATCGTGGTCATGGTTATTTTAAATGAGCTCTTTAAAGCCAAAATGCCACGCTTTCATATCAAAAATCCAGTAGTCATGATGAGTATTGGTATTGGATTAGGTATTATAGCAGCTTTTCTAAGTATTGGCGGTGGTTTATTTAATAAGCCGCTCTTGGTGATTCTACTTTCATTGGCTGCTAAAAGTGCGGTGTATACCTCTTTGTGTGTGATTTTTTGTGCGCAAACAGCGAATGTCGTAACAATGGGCGTTACCAATCATTTCGCTTTGGTTGATTTTCACATTTTACCATTTATGATGGTTGGGGCCATTCTTGGTGGATATGCAGGAAGTTACATTGCTACACATGTGAATGACAAATATTTTGATCGATTATTCTTGATTACTTTATTTATTATTCTATCCTTGAATAGTTTCAACTTACTACGATATCTTATTTAAAAAAAGAAAAGACACGCATTTGCGTGTCTTTTTTTTTTAATAAATATAGTCCATTGCATCGTATAAATCTGTGAAGCGAAATCTAAATCCCTCTTCTAGTAAATTACGTGGTTCAATATAATTGCCACGAATTAAAATGTCAGCACGTTCTCCTAAAATACTACGAAGTAAAATAGTAGGGATGTTGTGACTGTGTTCTTTGCCAATATAGCGTGCCGCTAAACCAGCGAACTCATACTGCTGATTCATAGACGGTGCTGCGATATTATAAATAGAATGTTGCCCACCATCATTTTCGATGAGAAATTCTACAGCACGTACCCAGTCTTGTTGATGAATCCAAGGAAAAGGTTGTTCTCCAGAACCATAAACACCTGTAAATCCAAGCTCAATTGGCTTTGTAATTTGTTCAAATACATGTCCATGTAGGCCTAAAACATTTGCAGAGCGTAAAATCACTATTTTTTCAAAATCAGATTGCAAGCTTAAAGCCTCATGCTCTACTTTAATAAAAATATCTGCGAAATGATCTTTGCCAGCAGGCCCGTCTTCGTTGTACATATGACTTGGGCGTGTTGTTCCCATGCCATAATATCCAAAGGAGGAGGCGGAAATAAGCAAAGGAGGCTTGTCCTCAATAGTGTTTAACCATTTTTTTAAATTGTTTAAAGGACGAATTCTCGTTTCTACAATTTTTTCACGGAATGACTTGCTCCATCGTTGAACGGTGAGAGGAATCCCGGATAAATGAACGACAACGTCCACATGCTCATCAATTTCAGAAAAGTGACCAATATGCGTCACTTGTTTCGTATTGTATCGGGCATTAGGGTTTCGTGTTTTGACAATAAGACGGTAGCCCTCGTGTGCTAAATGAGTGACAAGGTTATTTCCTAAGAATCCAGTGCCGCCCATGACTAAAATGGTTTTTTTCATCGTGACACCTCCGTTAATAGATTGACTATACCTTTATTCTATATGATGAGAGAAGTGGTAACAAGAAAAACATTCAGAAGAATAAAAACAATATAATAAATTAATCATTCATCGCTTTAACCTTTGGAAAAAAGTGCAAATTAGGATATACTAAGAAAAACAATATATTGATAGCATGTGGTTCAATCATTGGAGGAAACAAGCGATGAAGAAAATCAAAAAACATAAAAATCGTCAATCGAGAAGAAGAAAAGGACTCTTAATAGGAGCAGTGGTTTTAGGGGTGGCAATAGGAATATTGTTTTTGAAGCCTCCTTTATCAATAGAGAACCAAGAACCAGGTAGATTGCCGCCACTTGAAAAAACGACAAAGGAAGCAGATCAAACCCAGCCTACAGAAGCAAAATTATTCGTCGGTGGTGATATTGTTTTTCATCCCATCACCTACTCTCCGGAATACGAAAAAGTTGTAGAGCCATATGATTTCACGTATATGTTCCGCCGCTTGTCCAACTATACAGAAAAAGCGGATTTCAGTACCATTACTTTTGAAACTGTTTGTGATCCCGATAAAGACTATAATGGTTTTCCTCTTTTTAATACGCCACCTCAATCCATTACTGACATTCATGAGGCAGGCTTTGATGCATTTTCAACAGCAACCAATCATTGCCTCGATGCAGGATTTAAAGGCATGAAAAAAACATTAGAAAAAATGGATGATGTAGGCGTTAAACACTTTGGCACTAAAAGAAGCGCAGATCAATCAATCTTAATCACAGATGTAAAAGGAATCAAAATTGCTTTCCTGAACTATGCCGATGCCTATAACGGTTTAGATGAAGCCCTTACCAGTGAACAGAGAAAGCTTATTTCGCCGCTAGAAATTGATAAGGTATGCAAGGATATAAAAAAAGCACGTGACCTAGGTGCAGATATTGTGGCTGTTTACCCACATTGGGGAATAGAGTATCAAACCTTGCCTAATGAAACACAGGTTACTTGGGCACACAAAATGGCAAAATCTGGTGCAGATCTTATATTAGGCAGCCATCCACATGTGATGCAGCCGCCAGAATGGGTTGAAAATAACGGACATAAAACCTATATTGTCTACTCTTTGGGAAATGCCATGTCCAACCAACGAGAAAAATTCTTGGGCACCATTGATACTGAAATAGGGGCTTTTGCTGATATCACCCTTGAAAAGAATAAAGATGGTGCGCGTGTTAAACAAGTGAAGTTACTGCCTAGTACAGTATATGTACACAGAGAGGCAGGCAAGCTGCGTTATGAAGCAGCAATCATTGATGATTTACTAAATGGAAAATACAAAGAAGAGCTTTCGGACAGTGATCGAAAGCATATTGCCAGATTAGAGAAAAGAGCAGATGAAATACTATCAGGAAAAATAGTACATGATGAATAAATTTAGAAAGAAAAGAACGTGTTGGAAATTCCCAATACGTTCTTTTCTTATAAAATAGTGTGAAAAACGGCGTGTGATAAGTAAATAATGAATAATTTCAAAATAAAATCAAATAAAATGAAAAAAAGCTTGCAAAAAGAAGGAAGTGATGGTATAGTTATATACCGTAATACTTCTCCTGTACGAGAAAAACCTCTACAGAAAGCCCTTCTTCAAAAAAACAGCTTAAAAAACTTTTTGAAAAAAGTTAAAAAAGCTGTTGACAAGAAAGGGTGAG